>DASWFZ010000023.1:0-3390 GCA_036393975.1 bacterium
GGAGAAGGGTATTGGCAGATCGCCTGGCGGCGGTTCAAGAAGCACCGCGTGGCTATTTTCGGCGCCAGCGTGATTGTGTTGTTTATCGTCACCGCCGTCTTTGCACCCTTCCTCACCCGCTATGAGTTTGATCAGATCGACCTCTACCGGCGCAAGGCGGCGCCGTCGTTCAGCCACCCTCTCGGTACCGATGAACTCGGCCATGACGTCTTTACCCGGCTGCTCTACGCGGGTCGGATTTCTCTGACAGTCGGGTTCATCGCCGCGGTCACCGCGGCCGTCCTCGGGACGCTGGTCGGCGGCATTGCAGGCTTCTACGGACGATGGGTGGACAACGTGCTCATGCGGGTCACGGATGTGATGTTCTCTATCCCTGCTCTCCCCGTCTTGATCGTCTTGGCGCGGTATATGGGCGGCAGCGTGCTGGGGATCGTCCTTGTACTGAGCGTCTTCGCGTGGATGGGCACTGCCCGGCTGGTACGCGGGGATATGTTGCGGCTGCGTACCCAGGACTTTACCGATGCCGCCCGGGCGTTGGGGGCCTCCGACAGCCGCATTCTCTTCCGCCACCTGGTGCCCAACGCCCTCGCCCCAGTCTTGGTAGCGGGCACGCTGACGGTCGGGGGGGCAATTCTGTCTGAGGCGGGCCTGTCGTTCCTGGGGATCGGGATTCAGCCCCCTACGCCATCGTGGGGCAACATGCTCCAAAACGCCCAGGATTTCATCTGGACCACTCCCTGGCTGGCCGTATGGCCGGGCGCCATGATCTTCTTGACCGTTCTTTCCATTAACTTCCTGGGCGACGGGCTTCGCGATGCCCTCGACCCCCGGCTGAAGGTCTGACGCACCCTATGAAAACTGCCGCACCTGCCTCAGCGCATGGTTCGTTCTCTGCGACCGCTCGGGGAGGCTTCCCCGGAACGGGCGCATCGGAGCCGTCGCTAGGAAGATTGAGGGTAGAGGGCAGGCGCGGGGTGGCCGATAAAGGGGATGGAGGGGGCTATCCGGAGGATGTGGAAACGTGAGGGGGACGCGCTCTTTACAATGGGCAGAGCGCGTCGGGAACCCGGCCGCGCTTGTGACCGTGTAGGAACGACCGGGTTCTCGGAAGCGTATGGTGGGGTGACCGCATGGCTGAGGTGTTGTTGTCCGTTCGCAATCTAAAAAGCTACTTCTACACCGACGAAGGTGTGGTTAAAGCTGTTGACGGTCTTTCCTATGAGTTGCGCAAGGGGGAGACCTTGGGCATCGTGGGAGAGTCCGGGAGCGGCAAGAGTGTCCACGCGTTGTCGATCATGCGGCTGATCCCCCAACCGCCTGGCAAGATCGTCGAGGGCCAAATCCTCTTTAATGGTAAAGATCTCCTGAAGCTGTCCGAAGAGGAGATGCGGCGGATCCGGGGCAACCGGATTGCCATGATCTTCCAGGAGCCGATGACCTCTCTCAACCCGGTCCTCACGATCGGCGAGCAGATCGCGGAAGCCATCATGCTCCACCAGGGGCTCGGCAAGAAAGACGCGTGGGATCGGGCGGCGGAGATGCTGGAGAAAGTGCAGATCCCGCTGGCCCGCCAGCGGGTGCGAGACTACCCCCATCAGTTTTCGGGGGGTATGCGCCAGCGCGTGATGATCGCCATGGCGCTGTCGTGCAACCCGTCCATCCTGATCGCTGATGAGCCGACCACTGCCCTGGACGTCACCATCCAGGCTCAGATCCTCGAGCTGATCACCGAGCTGCAGCGGGAGTTGAACATGGCCATGATCCTCATCACGCACAACTTGGGCGTGGTGGCGGAGACGTGCGACAACGTCGTGGTGATGTACGCGGGGCGGCCGGTGGAGCGGGCGACGGTGGATGCGACCTTTACGGATCCCAAGCACCCGTACACCTGGGGGCTGCTGCACTCTATTCCCAAGCTCTACGAGCGCAAGGAACGCCTCATCCCCATTGAAGGACAGCCCCCCAGCTTGATTGACCTGCCTCCTGGGTGTTCGTTTGCGCCCCGGTGCCCGTTTGCCATGGAGATCTGTGTGAAGCAGGACCCGCCGGAGTATCTGGTCGGCGCCAACCACACGGCGCGCTGTTTCCTGCACAGCGAGTATGCGACCGAGGACGAGAAACGCGCCGCTGCGGCGGCGGGGCTGGCGGCTGCGGCCTATGGTCCGAGATCATGAGACAGGTTGGCGCAGGTATGTCACGGAGGGCAATGTGAGCGCGGGACCGGCCAACGACATCCTCTTAGATGTCCGCAAGTTAGTGAAGTACTTTCCCATCACCAAAGGGTTCATTGTGCAGCGCCAGGTCGGCGCCGTGAAGGCGGTCGACGGCGTCTCCTTTGCGATCCACCGCGGGGAGACTCTGGGGCTGGTGGGCGAGTCGGGCTCCGGGAAGACGACCACCGGCCGGGTGATCTTGCGGCTGATGGAGCCGACCAGCGGGGAGGTCTTCTTCGAGGGGCGCAATCTCTTCAAGATCACCAAAGAAGAGCTGCGAAAACTCCGGCGGGACATGCAGATCATTTTCCAGGACCCGTACTCCTCGTTGAACCCCCGCATGACCGTCGGCGATATTGTCGGCGAGCCGTTGGAGATCCACAACCTGGCTCGCGGCAAAGAGAAAGTGCGGCGCGTGCAGGAACTGCTGGAGGTCGTCGGCCTCTCGCCGCATCATACCAACCGTTATCCGCACGAATTCTCAGGCGGGCAGCGCCAGCGGATTGGCATCGCCCGCGCCCTTGCCGTCAACCCCAAGCTGATCATTTGTGATGAGCCGGTCTCGGCACTGGACGTCTCCATCCAGGCGCAGGTGCTCAATTTGCTGGAGGAGCTGCAGAAAGAGTTCGGGCTCACGTACCTGTTTATCGCGCACGACCTATCAGTCGTTAAGCACATTAGCGATCGCATCGCCGTGATGTACCTGGGCAAGATCGTGGAGATCGCCACGGCCGATGAGTTGTTCAGCAACCCGCAGCATCCGTACACTGAGGCGTTGCTCTCTGCCGTCCCCATCCCTCACCCGGGGTTCCGGCGGGACCGCATCATTCTGCCGGGAGACGTTCCCAGTCCGGTGAACCCGCCGTCGGGATGTCGGTTCCACACCCGGTGCTTGTATGCGCGGGAGAGCTGCAGTGTCAACGAACAAGACTTGGTCGATTACCGGGGCAGCGGCCACACCGTGGCCTGCGAAGTCCAGCCCTTCAAACAGCAGCGCAGCAAAGCGGCCGTGCTGAAGCAGCCGACCGCCTGACATGAGTATGGGCGAAGGAGGTGGTGGGTGAGCAGGCCGCATAGCTGCAGCACGTGTTACAGCGACAACTAAAGGAGGATCACAGTGATGAACTTGCAACGACGGTTAGCGGTTGTACTCATCTTGACCCTTGGCGTGACGCTC
>DASWFZ010000024.1:0-3459 GCA_036393975.1 bacterium
GTCGACTTGGCAGAAGCGATTGCCCTGGCGCACGATCTTGGCCATCCTCCTTTTGGCCATGCGGGGGAAGCCGAGTTGCACCTGTTGATGGAAACCCATGGCGGGTTTGAACACAACGTGCAGTCGCTGCGCGTGGTCGACGAATTGGAGACTCGCTACGCCATGTTCCCGGGGCTGAACCTCTCCTGGCACGTGCGACAGGGGATTGCGACCCACGCCACGCTCTACGATGCGCCCCAGGTGCCCGCGGAGTTTGCCGAGCTCGCGCAGGCCTCCCTGGAGGGGCAAGTCGTGGATCTCGCCGACATGATCGCCTATAGCACGCATGACCTCGACGACGCGCTACGCATCGGGCTGGCAGATGCCGACGACCTGAAGGCGAAAGGGATTGAGTTGTGGGTCGAGGCGTCCCAATGGGCCGAGGGCGTGGTCGCCCGCCGCGACGCGACCGAGACTCAGGTGGAACTGACGCTGGAGGAGAGGCGCGGAGAAGTGCCGCTGCGCTTCCTCCCGCCGGGATCGCGCAAGCGTGAGGGCGTGCGCGTCCGCGAGGCGATCCGGTGGATGATCGGGCGGCTCGTGGAAGACGTCATCGCGACGTCTGATGGGGCGATTACAGCCAACCGCGTGCGGTCCGCCGACGACGCGATGCGGCACGACAGGCGGATCGTTGTGATGAGCGCGCTGCGGGATGGCCAGCTGCGCCAGCTGGCGTTTTATCTGCGCGACGTCGTCTACCACCACCCGGAGAAGCTGTTGATTGAGCACAAAGCCCGGCGGATCGCACGCGGGCTGTTCGAGATGTTCATCCGGGAACCCCGCCTGCTTCCCCGGGTGACGCAAGAGCGGCTGCCGTCCGCCGACGTGCACCGCGTCGTCTGCGACTATGTCTCCGGCATGACGGACCGTTTTGCGCTAGATTTGTATAGCCGCATGTTCGAGTCTTATGAGATCGGTTATGGTGGGGATGCGACCTCGTAACGCGGAACGGACGCGGCCCGCCGCCATTTACGTGGTGAACAGGGTGATGCGATGAGTGCGCAAACAACTGCCGATTCCCTTGCGACGCGTGTGGTCGGCAAGGCCACGAAACGCGTCGAGGGGATGGAAAAGGTCACGGGGACGGCCCGGTACACGGAGGATCTCTCTCTTCCTGGTATGCTGTACGCCCGTCTTGTGCTGAGCCCGCATGCGCACGCTCGCGTCGTGCGCATCCCCGCTGCCCTCGCGATGCAAGTGAGCGGGGTCGTCGCGGTTCTCACCGCTTCCGACCTGCCTGCGGGGGTCACGCACAAGATCATGGCAGGCGAGGAGACGCGTTATACCGGACAACCCGTCGCGATCGTCCTGGCCGAGACTGAAGCCGCGGCCGCCGACGGGGCCGACCGCCTGGGTGCGGAGGTGGAGTATGCGATCCTGCCGGCAGTGTTGACGCCCACCGAGGCGCTGCGCGCGGGAGCCCCTCTCGTCGCCACAGAGACGGAAGAAAACCCGGAAGCCGCGGGTCACGCGACCGTCAGTGCAGGTGCGGTCACCGAGACGCTGCCCCGGAATGTCGCCAATCGGTATCACTTCACCCGCGGAGACGTCGCCCAGGGCTTTCGCGAGGCGGACGTCGTCATCGAACGTACCTACACGACGAGCCGGGTGCATCAGTCCTATTTAGAGCCGCACGCCACGCTCGCCTCCCCCGATCCTGTCACGGGCGCGGTGACGATCTACACGGCGACGCAAGGACAGTTTTATGTCCGCAACGAGACGGCCGCCGCCCTGAGTCTTCCCCAGCATCTGGTCCGTGTGGTGCCGATGACGGTGGGAGGGGGATTCGGCGGGAAGATCTTCCTGCTGGAAGCGCTGACTGCCGCGGCCGCATTGCTCCGCAAGCGACCCGTGCGCGTGGTGCTCACCCGCCGTGATGATTTCTTGTTGGGGACTCCCGGGCCAGAGTGTGAGATCTGGCTGAAGGTCGGGGCGCGACGCGACGGAACGCTGACCGCGCTCCAAGGTCGAGTGGCCTTCGACTCCGGGGCCTCGCCGGGTGCGCCCGCGTCTATCGCCGCGATCCTGCTGGGCGGGTATTACAAGGTGCCCCATCTCGAGATCGAGTCACTCGAGGTGCTCACGCACAAGCCCCCCAATGGGGCGTACCGGGCCCCGGGCGCGCCGCAGGCCGCGTTCGCCATCGAGTCGACCATGAACATCCTTGCCCAACAGTTGAAAATTGATCCCGTGGAGTTTCGGCTGCGCAATGCTGCGCAGTCAGGTGATCCCATGCCCAACGGTCGGCCCTGGCCTAAAGTGGGGCTCCGGCAGGTGCTCGAGGCCCTGCGCGATCACCCGAAGTACAAGAATCGCGTACCCGCAGACGGGATCGGCTACGGGGTGGCCGTCGGAGGGTGGCCCGGGGGAGTTGAGTCGGCCGCGGCGTGCGTGCGGGCGAACACCGACGGCACGTTCCAGGTCATCGTCGGGGCGGTCGACATCACGGGCGTGATGACGTCGCTACAGCTCATCGCGGCGGAAATGCTGGGAGTAGATCCGAGTCGGGTGCATGTTGTCACGGCCGACACGGACCATGCGCCATACGCCGGGATGTCCGGGGGCAGCAAGACCACCTACACGGTGGGGACGGCCGTGAAGCTCGCCGCAGAAGACGCGCGCAGGCAAATTCTGGCCATCGCCGCCTCAGAGATGGAGGCGCGCCCGGATGACCTCGAGGTTACTGATGGGCAAGTCCGGGTGAAGGGGTCCCCCCAGCGCGCGTTGCCCTTAGGGGAGATTCTCAAAAAGAGCATGGCCTTCGGGGCGAAATATGCTCCCGTCTTCGGCAACGGGTCGATCCCCTCGCCCAAGCCGTCTCCGGGATTTGCGGCGCATCTGGCTAAAGTACGGGTGGACCGTGAGACAGGATCGGCGCAATTGCTGGACTATGTCGTCATCCAGGACGTGGGATTTCCGATCAACCCTGCAGCCGTCGAAGGGCAGATGCGCGGCGGGGCGGTCCAGGGGATCGGCTGGGGACTGCTTGAGGCAATGGTCTACGATGAAGGCGGCACATTGCTGAACGGGACGTGGGCAGATTATGCGCTGCCGAAGGCGAGTGACGTCCCCCCGATGGACATCGTGATGGTCCAGGTGCCGTCTGAGGGCGGTCCGTTTGGGGCCAAGGGGGTCGGAGAACCGCCGGTGATCCCCGGTGGGGCGGCGATCGCCGACGCGATCGCGGATGCCTGCGGCGTGCGACTGGACACCCTCCCGATCACCCCGCAGAAGATCCTCGCCGCGCTGCCGAATTCGCCCACTCGCTAATGGGTGGTTATTAGAGGAGAGGTGTTTGCTCTGTGAGACCTACCGTGCTATTGAGTGAACCCATCCACGAGGCCGGGGTCGCGCGTCTAGAGGCAGAGGCACAGATCCAGGTGCTCCAAGAAGCGTCTAGCGAGGCTCTCGCCCGGGCGA
>DASWFZ010000025.1:0-4577 GCA_036393975.1 bacterium
TTCCCCAGGATGCAGGATGACTCTGCCGCGCGTGAACTCACGCATCGTGGAGCGCCGGGCGATCTGCTGCATCTCGGACTCGCCGACCCCGGCGAATGCGTCGATGTGTTGCAGATACCAGACCTTGTCGAATCTGCGCACGGCGCTCATCCTACGGACCAACGCCCCAGGGTGGAGCGCCCATTCCGAGTCCCGCAAAGATGATCCGCAAAGCCTTTGCCCTTACCAGTTCAGGCCGGGAGCTTCTTGGTTTGGAGGAGGAAATACAAGAAGAGCACGCCGAGGACGACATGGATGAGAATTGACGGCGTCGCGCTTTCACCGGCTCCCAGCATCACGGTCCGTATCGCGACCCCGAGCGATAGAATCTGCACCACGAGATTTCCCGTCAAAACTGGGCGCAGGCCCTGGCGGTTTGCCCCTCGGGCCATCCAAGTAATGACGCCGAGTCCCACAAGGGTCGCCCCATGAGCTTGAGCGACGGTGGCCACCATGGGGGGTATGGCGAGGCCGGTGGGCGCATAGAAGGGTCCTGGCGCAAGAAGGAGCACGGCTCCAAAGAGCCATGCTAGGACAGCTGCGATCGACAAGAAGATCTTCACCGTTTCCTCCTCAAATGGGAGATCCGACACGCAGGCGCCGTTTCGTCTTCGGCCATGCGGAATCTCCTTGAGTTTGAGTCACACGCACCGCCTCTTTCACTTCCCCGTTCACCATGCGCGGACCCCCCGGGCTCCTGGGTTGTGCGACGGTGAGCCTGTGCACCTAGCCGGGCCGCCCGGATTTTTACCGGCGACCTCCTCCACCCCACAGTAACCCAGAAGAGCACAGACAAGAAGTGGGAGGAGTCTGGGCCTTCTGGCCTGCCCCGCGAGCACAGTGCGCATGGTATACTGGGAGTAATTGAATAGTTTTCGCTGGGGGAGCTCGGTTGAGCCGGGCTGAGAGTGCAGCCAGCACCACGGAGTGCACTGCTGCAGATCCCATGAACCCGATCCAGGTAATGCTGGCGTGGGGAACGCAGGAAGTCGCGCGGAGCGTCGGCCCCCTTGGGTTGGCGCTCTTAGTTTTCCAGCGGGGACGGGAGAAAGGGATATGATCGGTTGCCGCTTCGCAATTTACCCGATGACCGACAACTTCGTGGAGGTCATCCTCTCCGCAGTGCGAGCCATGGAGATGGACGGAATGACAGTGCGGACCGACTCGCTCGGTACGCTCCTGGTTGGCGAGGAGGACCAGGTTTTCGATGCCGTTCGCGCCGCGTTTGCGCGCGCCGCCACGCACGGAGACCACGTCGTGATGACCCTCCACCTCTCGCGGGGTTGTCCCGGCGAACCTGAGGGGTACTGCAATCCCCAAGGAGGGCCGATGACATGAAGCCGCTTCAGCGGGGGACGCCTCAGGAGATTCTTGTCACCGATCACGGTCCACAGGTGTCCTGCTTGTTTGCGCTCTATCCGCTGGGAACTGAAGGGCACATGGACACCATTTACGAGGCCATCGATCGCGCTAAACGAGATGGTCAGGTGACAGTCACTCCAGTGCACTTCGCGACACGTCTGGATGGGCGCCTCACACATGTGCTGCGGGTGATGCGGGCGGCATTCGATCAGGCAGATGCGCAACACGTGGTGATTCATGCCACGATCTCGACTGGAAGCCCGACGAAGGAGGAATGAAACGGTGGCGTTGCAACAGCGAGCAGAGAGCTGGACGCTCAGAGATCTGGTAGTTGTCGGAGCGATCGCAGTCGTCTTCGGTTATCTCTTTTTGCAGTGGGTGCCGGTCTGGCTGGCGGCCAGGGTGCTCGGCCCGGTCGGTCAGGAGTTGGCCTTTGGGTTCTGGTTCATCGCAGGAATCTTAAGTGCGCTCATCATTCGCAAACCGGGGGCAGCCATCCTCGGGGAATTCACTGCCGCGCTGGCCGAGGTGCTTTTCGGCAGCCCGGTCGGCGTCCCATTGCTGATTACTGGTTTGGCACAAGGCATCGGGGCAGAGCTGGTTTTCGCGCTGTTCAAGTATCGTCGGTACACCCCCGGTACGATTATGCTGGCTGGAGCCGTTGCCGCGGTGATCGCCCTCCCATGGAATTGGTTCCGACTCGCCTACTTCCAGCTTGCTCCCAGCTTCCTTGTCCTCCTCCTCGGGATCCGCATTCTCAGCGGTGCCGTCGTGGGGGGCCTGCTCGCCTATCTGATTGCGGAAGCCCTCGCCCGGACCGGGGTCCTCGCGAATTTCCCGGTCGGACGAGCGAGGACTCGGTAGGCTAGGCGATATACCTAGTCCCGGGGGGATGAGTCCGCGCGCCCACCCCTTCTTGCGGGTCGCCGACCTGAACGTCCGGTACCCTGGCAGGCCCAGCCCAGCGCTCACTGGACTCTCCCTCGGACTCGACCGCGGGGAACGCATCCTCCTCCTGGGCCCCAGCGGGGCGGGGAAGACCACGTTTCTGCTGAGCCTCGCGGGAATCGTTCCGCAAGTCATTTATGCTGAGGCCACGGGCACGATCGTCGTTGACGGGGTTGATGCCTGCCTCACACCTCCGGCCCTCCTTGCGCGTTCAGTCGGTCTCTTGTTTCAGGATCCAGATGCTCAGTTGTGTATGCCGACCGTCGAGGAAGAGGTGGCGTTCGGTCTGGAGAACCTTGGGGTTCCCCCGGACGCAATGGAACCCCGCATCCGCAGCGCGCTGGATGCCGTGGGGCTGACATCGCGGCGCGCGCTTCGCATCGATCGCCTCTCGGGAGGTCTCAAACAGCGGCTTGCGCTCGCCGACATTCTGGCCATGGCCGCCCCGGTGCTCCTCCTGGACGAACCCACCGCGCATCTCGACCCGCGCGGCACTCGGGAGTTCTTTGACGTCCTGGAACGGGTCACCCCATCGGGATTCGTCTTAGTCGAACACAAACTGGAGCACGTCGTGCCGCTCGTTACTCATGTGGTAGCGTTGAGCCCAGAAGGTCGCGTGTTGGTGGAGGGGACTCCCCTGACCGTGTTCGGCCAGCACGCCTCTCTCCTTGACGCAATCGGGATCTGGCTCCCGCCGGCCACGCGGGTCGCACGCGCCGCGGGGATGGACGGGAATATTCTCACCCTCGATCATCTTCGCGCAGCTATTGGCACCTCTACCGATACAGCCCACAGAATTCTCCACTCGCTTCCGTCCCCTCGATCTCCCGCCGCACCAGGGGGAGCTGCGATCAGTGTGTCCGGTCTCAGCTACACGTACTCACGTGGCCCGCAAGCGCTGCACGATGTCACCCTGCGCGTCAGCGAGGGTGATTTCCTCGCCTTGGTAGGATCGAATGGGTCGGGCAAGACAACGCTCGCCTTGCACCTCGTGGGGATTCTCCGGCCTCCCCCCGCGAGTGTCACCATTCTCGGGCGGGATATCGCGGCCACCCCCTCATGGGAGATCCCGTCGCTTATCGGATACGTCTTCCAGAACCCTGAACACCAATTCGTCACGGACACCGTGCTGGGCGAAGTGCGGTACACACTTCGGCGGCGGGGGCTTGGAGAGTCCGACGCAACAGCCGAAGCCCACAGGGTGTTGACGAGGTACGGCCTCGCCCCTGTGGCCGACCTCCACCCATACCAATTGAGCCAGGGCGCAAAACGGAGGCTCAGCGTGCTTACCGTGCTCGTCGCCGCCCCGAGGGTGCTCGTGCTGGATGAGCCGACGTTCGGACAGGATGCCCGGACCAATCACGCCTTACTCGCCGACATGGTCCGCCTCAACGAACAAGGTCTCACGATCCTAATGATTACTCATGACATGGATGCAGTCGGGCAGTTTGCCCGCTCAGTCGCAGTCATGCATGAAGGCCGGATCACCCACCACGGAGCGGTCGCCAATCTCCCGCGCACCGGTGATCGGCTAGAGGAGGCCGGGCTGGAACTGCCATTTACTATGCGCGTGCGGACACTCACAGGTGCGGCGTGAACACGCAATCGATGTTCGATCGGCTCTTCTCGAACTACGAGACCTCATCGCCACTGGGGCGATGGAACCCTGCGGCAAAGGCGATCGCGATCATGCTCGTGTCGTTGTTGCTCACGATCGTCTTCGACCCGGTAACCCCCCTGGTAATCCTGTTCCTTTCGATCCTCATCACCCTCGCTTTCGGCCGTGTCTCGCCCCTCGCACTCCTGGCCGGACTCGCGCCTGCGGGTGTGCTTGCTGCCGGCTTGGTGTGGACGAACTTCCTGTTCGGCCACGCGGAAGGACAGATCTGGTGGCACTGGGGCCCCGTCAATCTCAGCGAGGCCAGTCTTGCGATTGGACTCGCATTGGGGTTGCGCGTCTTATGCTTTGCGTCGTATTCCCTCCTGTTTTTGACGACCACCGAGCCCTCCCGGTTCATCCTTAGCCTTGTGCAACATCTGAGGGTCCCCTACCGGTTCGGGTACGCGATGCTCGCCGTCTACCGCTTCCTGCCCATGCTCGGCACTGAGTATCTGCTCATCCGGGGTGCGCAACGAATCCGGGGAGCGCCCGAGCGACGAGGCATCGCCGGCTGGGCTCAGCAACTGGTCCGTTACACGATTCCCCTGCTCGCAGCGGCCCTCCGGCG
>DASWFZ010000026.1:0-13400 GCA_036393975.1 bacterium
CTCATGGATCGGACTAATCCGTCAGTCCCAATACACCAAGCGGCCCACGGGGCAAGAGCAAGGGCTGCGGACCGGGGATCGGGCCGCGTATCTCGTGGTGTATCCGTTCACCAAGACGCACGAGTGGTATCAGTTGAGCCGCGAGACACGGCAGGGGATGATGAGTGAGCACATCCGCATCGGGCACGATTATCCCCAAGTACGGCAACTCCTCGCGCACTCGACAGGGCTAGACGATCAGGAATTTATCGTGGCGTATGAGACGGATGACCTGACGGTCTTTCAGGATCTGGTCGTGGCGCTGCGCGAGACAGAAGCCCGGCGTTTTACGCTCCGCGACAGCCCGACGCTGACGGCGATCTCCCGGTCGTTGGAAGACGCGTTGGCTCTGCTGGGATGAGGAGGAGCGGCGGGGACGGATCACGAGACGAGAGTGCCTCGCGACCCGTTCTGCGCGACGGAATCGTGAGCGATCTGTCTGATCGTTTCCTTCGCGCCTGCCGCCACGAGCCGGTGGATGTGACCCCGATCTGGTTCATGCGGCAGGCCGGTCGGTCCCAGCCGGAGTACCGCGCGTTGCGGGAACGGTTCTCTCTGCTGGAGATCGTGCGCCGTCCCGACCTGTGCGCCGAGGTGACGCTGCGTCCGGTCCAGCAGCTGGACGTGGATGCCGCAGTTCTGTTTGCTGACATTACAGTCCCGTTGTTGGCGATGGGAGTGGGGCTGGAACTGGTCGAGGATACGGGCCCGCGTGTCCATGCACCAATCCGCGATTCCTCAGGTGCGGCGGCGCTCCGCCCCTTTGAAATCGATGAGACCGTGGCCGCGCTTACCGAGGCGATCCGGCTCATCCGCCGCGCGGCGCCGGTGCCGCTGATCGGGTTCGCGGGCGCCCCGTTCACTCTGGCCGCGTATCTTGTGGAGGGTGGCCCGTCTCGAGATTTTCCTCTGACAAGAGCGTTCATGCACCAGGAGCCTCAGGTGTGGGGGGACCTGATGAACCGGCTGACGCATGGGATCGTCGCCTATCTGCTGGCCCAGATCCGCGCCGGCGTGCAGGCGGTGCAGTTGTTTGATAGCTGGGTCGGATGCCTCAGCCCTCACGATTTTGTGAGTAATGTCGCGCCCTACTCCGCGCGGGTGCTGGCCGCCGTGGCCGCGGCCGGTGTGCCGTCGATTCACTTCGGGACGAATACCGCTGGACTGCTGGAGCTCATGGCCGCTTCCGGTGGCGACGTGATTAGTGTCGACTGGCGGGTGGACCTCGGCGTGGCCTGGAAGCGAATCGGTGTGCACCGCGGCATTCAGGGGAACCTGGATCCTGTGCTGCCAATCGCGGATGTCACGGTGATGCTGGAGCGCGCCCGCACGATCCTCGAGCAGGCTGCCGGTCGTCCCGGCCACATCTTCAATTTGGGGCACGGAGTGCATCCGCAGACCCCCCCGAACCATCTCCGACGCCTCGTGGCATTCGTGCACGAGTACCGCGTGCGAGAACCCGCACCCCGATGACGCCGGTCGGGCTCGTGTGCATGGCCTACGGCAGTCCGGCCACCCTGGAGGACGTTCTGACCTATTACACGCACATCCGCGGCGGGAAGATACCGTCACCAGACCAAGTGGCCGAGTTGCGCGAACGCTACCGGCGGATCGGAGGTCAGTCCCCACTGGCGGAGATCACGCAGCGTCAGGCCACGGGTGTTGCACGCGCGCTTCAGGAAGACGACCTGGATGTGCGCGCCTACGTCGGCATGAAACACGCTCCGCCGTTTATTGCGGATGTCGTCGCCCAGATGGCGGGCGACGGCATTCGCCGCGCGGTGGGCCTGGCGCTCGCGCCGCACTACTCGCAGATTAGCGTGGCCTCGTACTTCGCCACGGCAGAAGAGGCGGCGTCCCGCCACAAGATTGGGTTGACGTGCGTCCAGTCCTGGCATGATCTGCCGGGATTCATTGCGACCCTCGTCAACCGCGTACACACGGCCCGAGCGGCCTTGCCAGGTGCCGATGGGGCACCCGTGGTCTTTACAGCGCACAGTTTGCCCCAGCGTATCTTGAGCTGGCACGACCCGTATCCCGACCAACTGGCTCGCACCTGCGAGCTCGTGGCTACTCAGGCGGGGCTGCGAGACTGGCGGTTCGCGTATCAGAGCGCGAGCCACACGGGGGAGCCCTGGCTCGGGCCGGATCTCCTCGAGGCCCTCGACCAGATCCGAGAGGAGGGCCACACGAGTGTGGTCATCTGTCCGGTGGGCTTCGTCGCCGACCACCTCGAGGTGTTGTACGACATTGACATCGAGGCCGCCGCGCATGCAGATGCACTTGGGGTGCGGCTCGTGCGTGCTCCAACGGCGGGGTGTGACGCTGATTTCCTGGGAGCGCTTGCCAACCTGCTCCGGCCACACGTCAGGGAGGCCGCACAAGCATGAGCGGTTCCTGCGTGGTGATCGGAGGAGGCATCACCGGTTTGGCTGCTGCGCACGCCCTCAATGCGGCAGTGGCCGCCGGCTTTCTTGATACTGCGACTCTCCTGGAGGCTGCTCCGCAATTGGGCGGCAAGATTGTTACCGAGAGAATGGACGGGTTTGTGCTTGAGGCAGGTCCCGACTCATTTCTCACGGCCAAGCCCGAGGCTCTCGACCTCTGCCGCACCCTCGGATTGGCCGACCAAGTGGTCGGGACCCTGGCTCCGCGCCTCGTATTCGTGCTTAGCCGCGGGGTGCTCGAGCCGCTTCCGGATGGACTTGCGGGGCTGGTGCCCACACGGCTTCTGCCGTTTCTCCGCAGCGGACTGTTCTCGGTGTGGGAGAAGGCACGCATGGCGGGGGAGCTCGTGGTGTCTTCTCACCGAAACGGGGCGGAGGAGTCCGTGGGCGAGTTCGTGCGACGCCGCCTCGGACCGGCGGCAGTGGACCGACTCGCGGCCCCCTTGCTAGCGGGGATCTACGCCGGCGACGTCGACCGACTGAGTCTGCGGGCGACATTTCCCCAACTCGCGGAGGCGGAATCACAGTACGGATCCCTGATGATGGCTGCGGTCCGTCGCGACCTCCGCCGGCGTCGTCGACACCCCCCAGACGACCATGCTGACAGCGGCGACACAGACCGTCTGGGTATGTTTGCGACGCTGCGCGGCGGCCTGGACCATCTTGTCAATCGCATCAAGGATTCGTTGCCTCATGTCGGCGTGCGCACGGGTGCACCCGCGCGGGTGATCACTCGGGAAGGAAACCAGTATCGGGTTCACCTTTCCAACGGGGCCGATGTCGACGCGGACGTTGTCATTGTCACGACACCTACCTATGCCGCCGCGCGATTGCTGCGCGGTCTCACCGCTTCGGCCGCCTCGGCCCTGCAGCAGATTCCGTATGTATCCACCGCGGTCATAGCGTTGGGCTTTGCCCGTACTGATGTGACGCACCCGCTTGCTGGACACGGCTACGTGGTGGCCCGCGGCGAAGGTTTGACGCACACCGCGTGCACCTGGACGTCGTCTAAATGGCCTCGCCGGACGCCAACCAATTGCGTGTTATTAAGGTGCTACGTCGGGCACGCCGGGGATAGGCGAGTGCTGGACGAAGATGACGACAGCCTTGTTGCGACGGTGCTGGCTGAGATCCGGCCGTTGCTAGGGATCACGGGCCGACCGCTACTCGCGCGGGTGCATCGGTGGGAGGATGCGATGCCCCAATATGATGTGGGTCACCTGGGCAGGGTGGAGGCGATCATGGATGCTCTGTCCCAAACCCCGGGGGTTCTGGTCGCGGGTGCGGGATACGGCGGCATTGGCCTGCCCGATTGCATCCGGCAGGGCACCGAGGTGGCGGGGGCTGCCCTCAGGTATCTCGGTGTCGCGGCAGGATGAGGCCGAAGACGCGTCAGTGGAGAGGTCGGTGAAGGAACTGTGAGATCGGTGCCCTGGCTCCCGGTTACCACCTCGCTGGTGATTGTCCTCTTTGTGATTCTGATCTTCCGTCGATACCGCCGCCGCGCCAGCACACCTCTGTTGATGTGGGGGATTGGGTTAGCGATGTTCGGGATCGCCAGCATGGCGGAGGCCTACTCGACACTCGGATGGCACCCTGTCGCCTTCCGCTTGTGGTATCTCAATGGCGCGTTACTGAACGCCGCGTGGTTGGGGCAGGGAACAGTGTTCCTCCTCAGCCGTCGGGCGCATCTTCCGTGGATTATCTTCGGCCTGCTGCTGATTGGAACCGTGGTTGGAGGAATTCTCGTGTTTCGGACGCCGATCGACGCCGCACACTTTAGGGTGGGGATGCCCTTGAGCGCGCAGTACCGAGAGATCCTTCCCCCTGGGGCGCCCGTGCGCAAGCTCACCCCGGTCTTCAATATCTATGGCTCTATCGCCTTGGTAGGTGGGGCCCTATACTCGGCTTGGCTGCTGCTCCGCAAGGAGAGCGTCCCGCAGCGGGTCGTGGGGAACGTGCTCATTGCGCTCGGCGGGGTGGCAATGGGAGTGGCCAGCACGCTCGTGCGTTTTAGCATGGCCGACTACCTGTATGTGGCCGAGCTCGTTGCTGCGGGGAGCATGTTCACAGGATTTCTTCTGGCGACCACGCGGATCCCCGTGTCGTTACCCCTCGCCCCACCTGTGGAGGTGATGTCATGACCGCCCGGTCAGTGACGGAGCCATCCTGGTTGACCGTGAGCAGAGCGTGCCAGATGCTGGGCGTCGACGCCTCAACGCTTCGACTGTGGACCGATGCCGGCCGTATCCGCGTCTTTCGAACCCCCGGAGGCCACCGGCGCTACCGCGAGGAAGATTTGACGGGGTTCTTGCACTCTCAGCAGCAGAAACCCCACGGGCTTGCCGACGTCATGGGGCATCGTGGGGCACGGCTGATTCCGGGCACATCGCGCCGGCGGATTCGCGAACAGCAATGGTACGCCGAGCTCGACCCCAAGGCAGCCGACGCGATGCGGCTGACATGTCGCACACTTATGGACGCCCTCTCCACATATCTCTCCGGGGGCCGGGGACGACGGGCGGCGTTGGCGGCCGGGGAGGATGCGGGACGTGCCTTGGGCCTGCAAGTCGCCGCCTTACGCTTGTCTCCGGCCGAGGCCACGCGCACTTTCTTGTTCTTTAAGGGGTCCATCACCCAATCGGTGTCCTCCCGGCTGCCGCTCCCATCCGAACGGCGGGTGCGCTCTATTCGCCGGATCGATCTCTTTTTGGACCGTGTGTTGGTCCAGATGATGGCCGTCTACGAACGGACGGGCTGATCTGCCCCCACGGCCACGCGGATAGGTTTCGCTTCCCCACTGATCCCGCGAGTCGGGATTATTGCGATACGTGCACACCGTTCCTATACTGTGGAGCGACAATCGCCTGCTCGCGATGGTGAGATTGGGTGGCGGGAGCAAACCGCTTCCCGGGGGAGATTTGTGGCTAGCGCGCTGATCATTATTCCGGTCTTCAACGAAGAAGCCACGCTCGATCAAGTGCTCGTCGAGGTACGCCGAACGGCGCCGGCGTGCGACACTCTCGTCGTCGATGATGGATCGACCGACCGCTCGCCGCAGATTATCCGCGCGCATGCCGATGTGCGGGTAGTGCGCCACGACACCAACCTCGGCTATGGGCAGTCTCTAATCACGGGGTTTCGCGACGCGATCGATGGAGGGCATGCGGTAGCGGTGACGATTGATTGCGACGAGCAGCATGAGCCGCAGCGCATCCCCGATTTCCTCCAGGCGATCGCGACTGCCGACATTGTCTCCGGGAGTCGGTATCTGGACCCGACCTTACCAGGCGACCCTCCGCCGCCCGATCGGGCCCGGCTCAACCAGGAGTTCGTCGCCCGCCTGCGGACGATCACGGGTTATGCGCTCACCGATGCGTGGTGCGGGTTTAAGGCCTACCGCGTCGACGCTCTGCGAAAACTGCAGCTTACCGAACCCAGCTACGGGCTGCCGCTGCAGGTATGGGTGCAGGCGGCTTATCATCACCTCAGGGTCGTGGAGCTGGCGGTGGCCCGGATCTACAGGAACCCCCGCCGTCAGTTCTGGGGCGGGTTGGATGACGCGGACGCCCGCCGGGCCTATTACTTGAAAGTGTTGGAAGGGGAGGTCGCGCGCTGCTTCCCGGATCGGGTGGCTCTCGTGCAGCAGGCGCCGTGAAGATTCTGGCGATTGGCCCGCATCCCGATGATGTCGAGATTGGCATGGGCGGGACGATCCTGGCCCTTCGCGCCCAGGGTCACGAGGTCACGATGTGTGATCTCACGAACGGGGAACCCACCCCGGTCGGAACACCGGAACGCCGAGCGCGCGAGGCGGCCGAGGCGGCGCGCCTCCTCGGTGTCTCACGCATTCCGCTTGAGATGCCCAACCGGTACCTAACAGATACGGTCGAGAACCGGATGCAGGTGGCGGGAGTGATCCGCCAGGTGCGGCCGGAGATTCTCTTCGTACCGTACTGGGTGGATGCGCATCCCGACCACGTGGCTGCGGCGGCCCTCTGTGAAGCCGCTCGGTTCTACGGGAAATTAACCAAGACCGCTCTTCCCGGCGAGCCGTACATGCCCCCACGCATCGTGCACTACTTCACGACCCACTATCGCTTGCACCCGGATTTGGCCTTTGTCTTTGACATCTCTGACTACGTCGACCGAAAGATGAATGCCATCCGCGCCTACGCGTCGCAGTTCGGCCCAGAACGCCGCAACGAACGGTTCTTCGAAGATATGCGCGTGTGGAACCGCTACTTCGGAGACCTGATCGGCCGCGAGTCTGGCGAACCGTTCGCCTGCCGCGAGAAGATCGGCCTGCGCGGGTTGGATCAGTTCGTGTGATGGAATCGGTGAATCCCGCATCGCCTCGTCTGTGAACTCGGAGTTTGAGATTCCCCTGCGGTCCGGGGAAGCATTCTGCTTTCCTCCGATCGTGCAGTGGGAGGCTCTGGCCCGCGACAACGCCGCCGCATTGGATCGAGTGGATGTGTCGCTTGCGGGCGTGCCACTTGGTGCAATCCGGCGGCAGGCGCGTCCGGAAGTTTTGGCCGCGGTTGCCGCCTACGCCAAGGCGCTGGGCCTCGGTGCCGCGGCGCCGACCGTGGCCAAGCCGCTCGTCGTGACCGGACATCAGCCGACCTTCTTTCACCCCGGGATCTGGCTGAAGCACTTGGTGGTCGACCGCGTCGCCCGCGATGCGGGCGGCATCGGGTTAAGCGTGACCGTCGATACCGACACCCCCCAGGAGATTGGTACAGATGTGCCGCGCCGGGAGGGGCGTGAACTGCGTGTCGTCCACGAGACCCTGCTCCGCGTCGGGGCGGATGTTCCCTATGAGGCCATCGACGCACCCTCGGCAGCGGACTGGCAGGCGTTTGTGAACCGATTGCATGCGCATTTGGACACGGTGCCGCTCCCGGAGGCGATGCGGGCATTGCAGGCTTTCGCGGAGGCCGCGGGCACGCCCACCCCGGAGACGAATTTCGTGGGGTTTCTGACGGCGGCGCGGCGGAGGTATGAGGGAAATCGGCCCTATGGCGAACTGGCGGTTTCGCTCTTCAGCGGATCCCAGGTCTTCAAGCGCTTCGCCTGGCACCTGCTCTGCGATGGGGAACGCTTTGCCGCAGTCTACAACACGCAGCTCGCATCGTACCGTGCCCGGCACAAAGTCCGTTCGTCGGCCCAACCGTTTCCCGATCTCGCCTCCGACGGGGATCGCCAGGAACTGCCGTTCTGGATTCTGAGCAATCACCGGCGGCAGCCGTTGTTTGTACAACGGCGCGGAAGCACGATCCGTCTGTTTGCCGGCCCCACGCACGTACTCGACGCCGATGTGGCGGCCGGGCCAGATGTCCTTCACGATGTCGCCCTTCGCGGCCGTGCCCTCACGCTCACGGCTTTCAGCCGGCTGTGCGTGGCTGACTTCTTCGTGCATGGGGTCGGCGGGGGCCGTTACGATCGCGTGACCGATGCGGTGATTCGCGACTACTTCGGGATTGAGCCGCCAGCGTACGCTGTGGCGACGGCCACGCTGCACTTGCCTCTGCACGGGTTCGATCCTACCGCAGAACGCCAGTCTCTCCAGCGTCGAGCGCTGGAGATCCAGCACAATCCCGATCGGCTCCTTACTCATCCGACCCGCGCCCAGCAAGCGCAAATCGACGAGAAACGGGCCTTGATTGTGGCGCTGGAGGGCGGATCGCTGAACCACCGCGAGCGCCGCGCGGCGACACAGCGCATCCGGGAGATCAATGAAAGCTTGGCGCGCAGCTTGACGGCCGAGTTCAACGATGTGAAGGAGAGGCAGACCGAGTTTGAACGCGGCGGGGAGGCGACAGCGGCCGCGACATATCGCGAGTACCCCTATTGTTTGTTTTCCCCGCGCGCGGTGGACGAGTTGATCGAGGGACTGTTTCAGAAGGGCCGATGATGGCCGTCGCGCTCTCACTCGGCGCTGCCCTGATGATCGGGCTAAGGGGTCAAATGGGGGTGCGGCCGAACGGAGCGCCGCAGGTAAGCAATGACGAGAGCGGCACCACCCAGTAGGGCCACGACCGGCGCCAGCCACACGAACCACAGCACTCCCTGGCGCGGGGGTTCTAATAAGATCCACTCGCCGTAGCGGCTGACAAAGTAGCCGACGATCTGGTCTTCCGTCTCTCCGGCGGCGAGTTTGTCCCGAATCACGGTGCGCATCTGGGCGGACAGCTCGGATTGTGAATCGGCCACACTTTCGTTTTGACACACCGGACAGCGCAGTTTGGATGCGATGAGACGGACACGCAAGTCGACCTCCTGCGCCGAAGCGGTCACAGTCAACGCGAGCACCCACGCCGCGATTAGGAGGTGCTGACGGATCATCGGGTTTCCAAGAGTGGTGCCATCACACGGGCCAGCAAGTCCTCGCTCACCGCGCCCGCATATTTGTACACAGTGCGCCCCGATCGGTCGATGACATAGGTCTCAGGCACTCCGTACACACCAAAGTCGATTGCGATCACGCCGCGGGGATCCATGCCCGCAGGAAACGTCAGCCCAAAGTGCTGGATGAAGGCGCGCGCCGGCGCCTCGCCATCCTGAATGTTCACCCCGACAACCGTCACGCCTTTTGTGCGGTACTGCTCCCAGATCGCTTGGAGAGCGGGGGCTTCATCCGTGCAGGCCGGGACACACCACGATGCCCAGAAGTTGAGGACCACGAGCCTCCCGCGTAGTCCGGCTGAGGTCAGGCGGCCTCCGCTGAAGAGGTGTAAGTCGAACGGAGGGGCCATTCGTCCCACCAGCGGAGACGGGATGGCGCGGGGATCACGCCGCAGCCCAGAGGCCAGCACTAGCAGGAGCGGAATTACCACCGCGGCCATCCCAATCCAGGCCCAGGGAAGGGGCCGGCGGGGCATTACCGTCTGCGAGTCGGCCATAGCGCTAGAACTCCAGCTCCGACCATGATCGTCCCTCCCGCCCACAGCCACGACACCAGGGGGGAGACCACGACCCGCACAACAGCACTCTGTTCCTTAGGGTCAAACGCTAGCAAGGCGACGTACAAGTCGTCGCGCCAGGTTGAGCGCACCGCGGGGGTGGCGACCGGCGTCCGGGATTGACGGAAGAAGTTCTCTGACGGCCGAAGGATGTCTATATCACCCGATGACCGCGCCGTGCCCGCTTGGGCTGTCGCGTCAAGGATGCCGATGGCCAATGGAGCAGCGACGACAATCCGATCTGCTCCCACTAGCGCCTCGAGGCTTTCCAGGCGAAGGGTGTACGAACCAACCTGTATCGTCTCTCCGACGACCAGATGGCGCTGTACTTCGATCCGTCCGGACTGCGACGCGACGATGCCGGCGACGGCGACCACTAACCCGAGGTGGGTCAAATACCCGTAGTAGCGTTGCGGATTGATGGAAAACATAGCCGTCACCGAGGCGAGGAAGCCCTCACCGGTGGCCGCGCGATGGGCCAGGGCTCCCCGAGCGTACTCGGTCACCTGGGCCAGCGCCACAAACACGGCTGCCCCCAGCGCGGTGAGAGCCGTAGGACCGCGCACACCAGCGGCGGCGAGGGCGCCTGTGATGGCCACTGCGGCGGCGGCGAGGGCCCCAAGCTTACGGAGATCGTCGCGTCCGCTCCGTCCCCACCTCAGCGCCGTGCCGGTTCCGACGGCCAGGAGCAGCAAGATGCCGAGCGGTCCCACCACGCGATCGAAAAACGGCGGGCCGACCGTGATTTTGGCGCCGGTCGCGACCTCGACGACCAGCGGGAAGATCGTGCCCAGAAAGACCGTAAACGCCATGGTCACCAAGATGAGGTTGTTGATCAGCATCATCGTTTCTCGAGACAGCAGGCTGTCGAATCCGCCCTCATCGGGGGTCTGCCTCCGGCGCCAGAACAGGGCACCCAGCGACACGAGCGTCGCCAGGCACAAGAAGGCGACAAATAAGGGGCCGATCAGGGACTGGGTGAAGGAGTGCACGGAGGCAATGACCCCACTGCGGGTGAGAAACGTCCCGAAAATCGTGAGCAAGAAGACGACGATGATCAGCGCAAGATTCCAGCCGCGGAGCAGTTGCCGGCGTGCCTGCACCATCGAGGAGTGGAGGAATGCCGTCGCCACGAGCCAGGGCATGACCGCGGCATTCTCGACCGGGTCCCACGCCCAATATCCTCCCCACCCCAACACGTCATAGGACCACCGTGCGCCGAGGAACAACCCCGCCGTGAGCGCGGTCCACGCCACCAATGTCCACCGCCGCGTGAGGGCCGTCCACTCCTCCCGGTGTTGACCGGAGAGCAAGGTGCCCATCGCAAACGCATAGGGAATAGAGAACCCCACATACCCGAGGTACAGGAAGGGAGGGTGGACGGCCATCAGCAGATGATTCTGAAGCAGCGGGTTGAGCCCGACCCCATCGGGGGGCGTGACCACCAACCGGGTGAACGGGTTCGCGGGTACTGCGATCAGCGCCAGAAAGAACGTGGCAATGGCAAACAAGACCCCCAAGACATAGGGGAGGAAGCCAGGGTGCCGAGAGCGATAGCGCTGCGCCACGAGCATGGTAAGGCCGCTGAGAATCCACACCCACAAGAGGATCGAGCCCTCAAGGGCCCCCCACAATCCGGCGATGCGGAACAGTAAGGGCGTGACGCGATTAATGTTGGCCGCAACGTAGCGAATGCTGAAGTCAAAACCTACTAACGCCGTTTCCATGGCCAGTACGGCCAAGGTGACGAAAGTAAACACACCGATAGCGGCCCGGTAACCCCAGATCAGTCCGCGAGGATCTTTCCGACGGTGTCCAAGGACGAGAACGCCGAGGCCGCCGACGGCACACACGAGAGCGAGCAGGAGGCTCCCGGTCCCGAGGAGAGCGATCACGGCGAGGCCGGGGGCGCGTACTGCTCGGAGTGCTTGACGATGACCGCGGACGCAGTGAAGATCCCATCGCTGCCGTACGTGCCTTCGACGACGGCGCCCTGTCCTTCAGTGAACAGATCCGGCGGCGCGCCGTGGTGGACGACAGGTACGGATGCCTTCCCGTCGGTGAGCACAAAACGCAGGTCGAGCGTCTGCGCATTCCACTTCTTTGAGCCGGGTGCGACCTGCCCGCCCAGGCGCATGGACTGTCCGACCGCGCTCGCGCCTTGGGCCAGGAGCTCGCTGGGTGTGGTGTAGTAGACGATCGCCCCGCGAATCCCGCCGATGATCAGGTACAACAGTGCTCCGACAACGAGGATGGCGGCGAGTGCAAGACGGGTGCGCTTCATCGGGCTGAGGCGGAGTGCTCTGTCGATATCCCCCGCGCCCTGGTTGCCTCCCGGAGTCGGCGATGCAGCGAGAGCACGTAGGTAGTCAGAGTGATCAGCACAATGCCGTACGCCAGCGCGACCCACCCCATTGTCAGGCAGCCTCCCCAGTGTCCTCTGCGCGGGCCAAGCGGATGCGCAGCGTCAGCAGGTAGGCAAACAATGCGGTGAATGCGAGGAGGCCCAGGAGAAGGGCGGCGAGCATCGGGAGGGCCATCTTAGTGTCGCCCGGCGTGAGGGATGCTGGCTGGTGGAGCGTACGAAACCACACGACTGAGTAGTGAATCACGGGGACATCTAGGAATCCGATGATGCTTACCACGGCGGCAAGACGCGCGCCACGCTGCGGATCGTCCGCGAGGCCTCGTACCAGCAGGGCGCCAAGATAGATGAAGAAAAGCACAGCGGTAGTGACGAGCCGCGCGTCCCACGTCCACCAGGTGCCCCACACGGGGCGACCCCAGATCGATCCGGTCACGAGGGCAAGTCCGGTGAAGACCACACCGAGTTCCGTGGCGCTGTGCGCGACGTAGTCGTACACGGGAGTGCGCTTTGCCAAATACAAGGCGCTGGCGATGCAGGTGATGGCAAATGCCACGTAGGCTACCCACGCGTTGGGGACGTGCACGTACATGATGCGCACGTACTCGCCCTGGAAGGCGTCCGGCGGGGAGGCCACTAGCCCGACGTAGGCCCCGACGGCCAAGAAGCCAAGCGCAGCTCCGCCGAGAAACGATTGCCCCCTCACGACTCTTCCATCACAACTTCAAACAGGATCGGGCACACCAACAGGGCAGTCAGATCGAAAACCCCGATCACCACCAGCCACACGCCCTCACCCCTGCCTGCGAGCGCCGCTTCGGTGAGCCGCAAGCAGCCCAAAACTACGGGCAAGGCGAGCGGGAGCAACAGAATGGGCATCAGCAGCTCGCGGGCGCGGACATGCAGCACCACGCCTGCCAGCAGCGTCCCGATGGCCGCCAGCCCGATCACTCCAAAGAGTCCGACTGCGATCAATGCTGGCAGATGGGTCCAGATCGGGATGTTGAACAGCACGCCCACCAGCGCGCACAGGAGGACCAGAAGCGCTGTCAACATGATGACGAGGGCGAGAAACTTCCCCCAGTAAATGTGCTCCCGGCTCCCGGGGTATAACAGCAGGGTTTCGAGTGCCTGTTGTTCAACCTCCGCCTGCGTCAGGCGGGGAATTCCCAGCACGGCCGCAAATCCCATGGCGACCCACAGGACGGCCGGCGCACGTGCCGGTTCGGATCCCAACACAAAGCCCAGGAACAAAATAATGAGGAGGGCGACCATGCCCATCGCGGTGGCCGTCTGCCGGCCTCTCCACTCCAGCAGCAGGTCCTTACTCGTGACCGCTGCCACGCGGTCGAGAGCTCTCACATCCGGCCTCCTGCCATGGTCAGGGGATGGGCAGCGAAGTGTGCCGCGGGGGTGAGATCTACCATGCGACCTCCGGAGAGGATGAGGACGTTCTCGGCGATGCGTGTGCCGCGTTCCCACTCCTGTGTCGCGACGACCGCGCACCCGCCCCGCTGCCTGGTCTCGGCCACCATGGTGTGGACGAGGAGCACCCCCTCGGCGTCGAGCCCGTTAAACGGT
>DASWFZ010000027.1:0-8273 GCA_036393975.1 bacterium
TGACCAAGGTCACCGAGTAACCGAACCGGCAATCTACAAAAGGCGCGACCGTGAAGGACTCAGGAGTTCTGGTTCGCGCCTGGGAATCTAGCGAAGTGAGGGGCTAAACTAGAAAATGGCGAGAGACATTATCACGTTGGCGTGTACGATCTGTAAACGGCGCAACTACACCACGACAAAGAGCAAGAAAAACGATCCGGATCGGATTGAGATGCAGAAGTATTGTCGGTGGTGCCGGAAGCACACGTTGCACCGGGAGACACGATAACACTACACTGTTTGCAGGCGGTGCCTGGGCTGACCGCCTCAGGGCCTAGGTAATCAGCGCAGGGGCGTAGCTCTAACTGGCAGAGCGCCGGTCTCCAAAACCGGATGTTGGGGGTTCAAATCCCTCCGCCCCTGCCAAAAAATCCCTCGATGGATCTGTAAAGACGGGAGTCTAGCAATGGGAGTTGACCGCCTCGATACCTTTTGGGCGGCTTCGCCTGAGGCCATCCTGGGCGCGCTCTCCACGTCGGCCGATCGCGGCCTGTCAGCCGCCGAAGCCGCCTCGCGTCGCGCACGCTACGGTCCTAACCTCCTGCACGCTGCGCCCAAACGCAGCGACCTTAGGATCTTCCTCGGGCAGTTTACTAACCCCATCGTCCTCATACTGTTGGCCGCGGCTGTGCTCTCGCTCTTCCTCGGCGACCGTCCCAGCGCGGCCATCATCCTCGTCATCGTTCTCGCCAGTGGCGCGCTGGGGTTCTGGCAGGAGTACTTTGCGACCGATGCGGTGGCTAAGCTGCTCGCCATCGTCCAGGTTCACACTACCGTGTTGCGGGACGGTCAGCGCGTCGATATCCCGGTGACTGAGGTCGTGCCCGGCGACATCCTGATCTTGTCGGCGGGCGATGCGATCCCCGGCGACGCACTGCTGCTGGTCTCAAAGGAACTCCACGTCGACGAATCCACGCTAACCGGTGAGGCTTTCCCGGTGGAGAAGCAGCCGGCGCCGACCCCGCCAGAGACGCCATTGGGGAAACGCTCCGGCGTGCTCTTCATGGGCACACACGTCGTTTCCGGCAGCGCTAGCGCGGTCGTTGTGCGCACGGGGACAGCGACCGAGTTTGGCAAGGTGTCCCAACGCCTCGGCCGACGGCCCGAGGAGACGGACTTCGAGCGGGGCATCCGGCGGTTCGGCAACTTCCTCGCCCAGGTCGCCCTCGCCCTCGTGCTCGCGATCTTCGGGATCAACGTCTACTTGCACAAGCCGGTGGTCGACAGTTTCCTGTTCTCACTCGCCCTGGCCATTGGCATCACACCCCAGTTGCTGCCGGCCGTCGTGTCCATCAACCTCGCGCATGGGGCGCGGACCATGGCTAACGTTAAGGTCATCGCCAAGAAGCTCACCGCCATTGAGAACTTCGGTTCGATGACCGTGCTGTGCTCGGATAAGACCGGGACGCTGACCGAGGGCGTCGTGCACCTCAAGCAGGCCCTCGATGCCCGCGGACAAGACAGCGCCGACGTGCACCGCTGGGCGTACCTCAATTCACACTTTCAGGCCGGCTTCGCCAACCCTATCGATGCCGCCATCCGCAAATCGGCTGACCTCGACAGCTCAGGGTGGCGCAAGCTGGACGAGGAGCCGTACGACTTTGTGCGCAGACGTCTGTCAGTTTTGCTCGAGCATGACGGGCAGCGGGTGCTCGTGACGAAGGGCGCACTCACCAAGGTGCTCGAGGTGTGCACGCAGGTGCGGTTGCCAGACGGGGCGAGTCAGCCGATCGGCGCAGTGGCCGAGTCCGTGCACGCGTTGTACAGCGACCTGTCGGCGCAGGGCTACCGCACGCTCGGCGTGGCGGTGCGCGAGGGCGTGTCCGAGGAACGCATCGACAAGACGGCCGAGCACGAGATGGCGTTTGTGGGCCTGCTGGTGTTGTTCGACCCGCCGAAGGTCGACGCCAAGGCAGCCGTGGAGGAACTAGCCCGCCGCGGCGTGACCTTCAAGATCATCACGGGGGATAACGCACTTGTCGCGGCCACCAGTTGTCGGCTGCTGGGATTGGTGAGCGCGCGGGTGCTGACGGGGAGTGAGGTCGGTCACCTCACAGGGCTCGCGCTCGCGCGCCTCGCACCCCAGGTCGACGTCTTCGCGGAGGTGGAGCCGCATCAGAAGGAGGACATCATCCGGGCGCTGCAGGCGGCCGGGGAGGTCGTAGGTTACCTGGGGGACGGGATCAACGACGCGAGCGCTCTCCACGTCGCCGACGTCGGCATCTCCGTAAATACGGCTGTAGATGTGGCGAAGGAGGCGGCCGCCATCGTGCTGCTGGAGAAAGACCTCAGTGTGTTGGCCCGCGGTATTCAGGAGGGGCGCACGACGTTCGCCAACACGCTGAAATATGTGTTCATGGCGACCAGTGGTAACTTCGGCAACATGATCTCGATGGCGGGGGCCTCGCTCTTCCTGCCGTTTCTGCCCTTGCTGCCCACGCAGATTCTCCTTGGGAACCTCCTCACTGACTTCCCGGCTATGACGATCTCGACGGATAGCGTAGATCCCGAGCTCGTGGCGAAACCGCGCCGCTGGGACGTGAAGTTCATCCGGAACTTCATGCTGGCGTTCGGCCCTATCAATTCGGCGATGGACTATCTAACGTTTGGCATCCTGCTGCTCGTGCTGCGCGTGGGTGAGGTCGGGTTTCACACGGGTTGGTTCCTCGAGAATGTGTTCACGGCAGCGCTCATCGTGCTCGTGATCCGGACGCGCCGCCCATTCTGGCAGAGTCGCCCCGGGCGCTGGCTCGTTGTCGCCACAGTCGGGGTCCTCGCCGTCACCCTAGCCCTGCCATTCACCCCCCTGGGGCCATTCCTTGGCTTCGAGCCCATCCCGGTATCGTTTGTCGCGATGCTCGCCGCGATCATGGTGGTCTACATCTTCTTGGCTGAGGTGACGAAGCGCATGTTCTACCGCCATGCACAGAGCGGACGCACCGCGTGAACAAGCGGGGAGGGTAGCGAAGGGAATTTACGCTGGCCGCCAGGATCTCCCCTCAAACGCCCTCAACTTTGTCTGTACGCTCCGGGGGCCAGGACTGGCACGTTACCCTCGCCCCTGATGCCGCAGAGGGGTTCCCTCAAGAACGTGGAAGGACCCCCAGCGGCCAGTGTAGTCGGAGTGCCATCTAGTCCGAGGGAGGAGTTAGCGAGATGCGCAGGCAGAGGGGCGGTCAGTGGGGAGTTCTTGCACTTTTCCTCAGCATCGTTGTGACAGCGACGGTCTCAACCGCGGCGACTCCGAGTCCTAAGCGCGGCGGGATTCTCAACGCGATGCACCGCGAAGATCCTCCCAGCCTGAGTATCCACGAAGAAGCGACCATCTCGACGAACTGGCCGATGATGGCCTGCTACAACAACTTGGTGCTCTTCAACCCGCTGTTCGGGCAGGAGACGGTGTCCACGATCATCGGCGAACTGGCCGAGAAATGGACCTGGCAGGATGGCGGCAAGGCGCTGGCGTTCACGCTCCGCCAAGGAGTGAAGTGGCACGACGGGCGGCCGTTTACCAGTCGCGATGTGAAATACACGTTCGACATGGTGCGCGGCGTCCCCGAGTTGGCCTCGCATCTCAAGCTCAATCCGCGCAAGGGTTGGTACGCGAACATCCAATCAATCGACGCCCCGGATCCATTCACCGTCATCTTCCGGCTGACGCAGCCGCAGCCGTCGCTGCTGCTGATGTTGGCCTCCGGCTACTCCCCGATCTACCCCGCTCATATCGACGCAGCGGAACTGCGCAGCAGGTGCGTAGGCACGGGGCCGTTCCGGCTCAAGGAGTATCGTCGCGGCGAGCTGATCGAGATGGAGCGGAATCCCGACTACTTCGTTAGAGATCGCCCCTACCTCGATGGTATTCGTTTCATTATTATCCGCGAACGCGGCACGCGCATCGCCGCGCTCCAGGCGGGCCAGCTAGATGTCACCATGCCCCAAGAAGGCAGCAAGACGGCGGCTGAACAGCTCAAGCGCGCCGTGCCGAGTTTGGTCGTTGTTGAGGCGGCGCACAACGTTAATGACAACATCTTGGTGAACTTTAAGCAGCCGCCGTTTACGGATGCACGCGTGCGCCGAGCGGTCAGCATGGCCATCGACCGGCAGGGGTTCGTGCAGGCTGTGCGGCAGGGCGGGGCCGTGGTCGGGGCATCAATGCAACCGCGTCCCTGGGGCAGCTGGGGTCTGCCCAACGACCAACTGGCTCAGCTCCCCGGATTTGGCGATCCCACCCGGCAGAGAGCGGAAGCGCGCCAGTTGCTCGCAGAGGCCGGATTCGGCCCTGGGAAAGCGATCCGGGTCACGGTCAGCACGCGGGCGATCGCGTTGTTTGTCGACCTCGCGACCTACGTCATTGACCAATTGAAACAGGTTGGGATTGAGGGCACGTTGGAGCAGGTGGATAGCGCCCAGTGGTACGCGAAATTGACCCGCGGAGAATTCGCCCTGGCCGGCAACCTCACCGGGATCGGTGTGGACGACCCCGACGCAAACTTTTATGAGAACTATGTCTGCGGATCACCCCGCAACTACTCCCAATACTGCAACCCCGAGATCGACCGGATGATCGCCCAGCAGTCCCAGACCGTCGACCCTGTGCAGCGACGTCGGCTGGTCTATGAGATCCAGAAGCGCCTGGAGATCGACGGCGCGCGTCCGATTCTGGGGTGGAGCATCGATTCCTACGTGATGTGGCCCTATGTGAAGAACTTGGTCCCGCACCAGAGCATTTATAGCTACGCGCGCTTTCAGGAGGTCTGGCTCAACAGGTAGCGGGCCGGCGCCGCGTCCACCCAGGTCACCACGATGTGGCCGTTCGTTGCACGTCGGCTGACCCTCGCTGCCCTCACCCTCGTCGGGATGTCACTTGTCATCTTCGTGCTGCTTCGTCTGGCTCCGGGCAACATCGTCGACCTTCTCTTCCAGTCCGCTGGCTACGTGGACCCGGCGGCGAAACAGCGGATCGCGCATGAACTCCAGATCGATCGGCCGGTGGCGATCCAATACCTCCTGTGGGTGCGCGATTTGGTCCACGGCGATCTAGGGATTTCGTACCGGTACGGACTCCCCGCCTGGCAGATCATCCGGCCACGTATTCCCACGACAGTCGAGCTCGCCACGTTGGCTATGGTGGTTGCTGTGCTCATCGGTGTCCCCACGGGCATCCTCAGCGCCACCCACCAGGACACCGCAGTCGACTATGGCCTGCGGATGTTCAGCCTCGCCGGTCTCTCTATGCCGGCGTTTTGGCTGGGCATGGTGATCTTGCTCTTTCTCGTGCGGGAATTCCACTGGATTCCCTCCATGACGTATATCTCGCCGTACGTCGATCTGCGCGCTCACCTGGTCCAGTTCGCCTTTCCCGCCCTGGCCGTCGGGTATCGGAGTGCCGCGCTCATCAGCCGCATGACGCGGTCGTCGATGCTCGAGGTGTTGCGCGAGGACTACGTGCGCACCGCCCAGGCCAAGGGGCTGCCGCGTCGGATCGTGGTCAACCGGCACGCGTTGCGCAATGCGTTGCTCCCTATCGTGACGGTCATCGGTACGGAGTTCGCGTTTCTGATCGGCGGGTTAGTCGTGACGGAAACGGTGTTCAACCTCCCCGGGGTCGCCCGATACCTTGTTGAGGCGATCACCTGGCGCGACTACCCGATCGTGCAGAACCTCGTCATGTTCATCGCCATCGTCGTCGTGTGCTCGAATCTGACCGTCGATTTGTTGTACGCGCGTTTGGATCCCCGGGTCCGCTACCAATGAGAGCGGTCCTTCGCGCGGCCGGGCGCCGGCTGCACCCTATAGGGCGGCTCGTCCGCCGATATCCTTTGGGAACGGCGGGTGCAGTGATCATGCTCGTGGCTGTGGTCGCGGCGGCGGGCGCAGATGTCTTGGCGACGCATGATCCGACGCGGATAGATGCTGCTCATACGTTCCTCGCGCCGTCTGCGGGCCATTGGTTAGGCACGGATTACCTTGGTCGGGACATCTACAGCCGACTCATGCACGGCGCCCGCGTGTCACTCGCGGTCGGGATCACGTGCAGCCTGCTCGGGGGACTCGTGGGTGGAGGGCTGGGCTTGGCGAGCGGGTACGCAGGCGGGGCCGTTGCGTTCGTGATCCAACCGGTGTTGGACATCATGCAGGGGTTTCCGCTGCTGGTCCTAGCCCTGGTGATGACGGCGGCCCTGAGTCCCTCCCTCGCCACGACGATCATAGCCATCTCGGTCCCGTTTGTTCCCCGCGTCGCCCGCGTGGTGCGCGCGGCGGTCCTTTCGATTCGGGAGACCTCCTACGTGGAAGCAGCAACGGCGCTAGGGGTGAGCCGTCTGCGCATCGCTGTGCGGCATATCTTCCCGAATACCGTCTCTCCCCTCATCGTCATGACCACAGCGCAATTAGGGACTGCTATTCTCGTGGAGGCCTCCCTGAGTTTTCTGGGGCTCGGCGTCCCCGAACCCTATCCGTCCTGGGGCCGGATGTTGTCTGTGTCCGCCGCAGAGTTCGCGCAGAAAGCGCCGTGGCTGGTGATCTTTCCCGGGGTGGCGATCAGCCTGGTGGTGTTCGCCAGTAACCTTCTGGGAGACGCGTTGCGGGACTTCCTCGACCCCCGGCTGCGCCTTTAATAAGGAAGATCCCGAGACACCCTGATCGCGAGGGATAACCGCCATCTTGCCCAGCATCCATAGAGGGGTGGCGGGCGGTTAATTGACATCCCTCCCCCCCTCCGATATGATGAGCACTGGCCGTCAAGTCTTTTTTATTTTTGGCGAGGTTTCGTGGCCCGTCTCACGCAAGCGAACGTCAACCAGCAGCCCGCGCGCGCCATTCCCCGCGCCATCCGAGAGCCGAAAGGCCCAGGGGTCCGGGAACGCGTGGTGCGCTACCTGCGGGAGGTGTGGGCCGAACTCAAGCGGGTCGACTGGCCCAGCCGGCCGGAGTTGATCGCGTCCACGATCGTGGTCGTGGCCGTGCTGCTGGCAATGGCGCTGTATCTGGGTGCGTGGGACGCACTGTTTACGTGGGTGTTCTCGCGCGTCTTGGTCCGCGCTCCGTAGCCGCTTGCCGTCCTAGGTGGTCCCCATGATCGAAGATCCGAAGATGGAAGAAAAAATCAAAGAGATCTTTGTCGATGAACCCGTCCCCGAGCCGGCCCCTGTCGAGGAGGCCCCGACGGCGGTCGAGACGGCCGTCGAAGAGGCGCGCGATCCCCGGGTGAAGTGGTTCGTCATCCACACGTATTCCGGCTACGAGAACAAAGTGAAAAACAACCTGGAGCGCCGCCGGCAGTCCATGCGCACGCAGGGCGGCGAAAAGATCGTTCAGGTCTTGGTCCCCACGGAGAAGGAAAAGGAGATCAAGGGCGGCAAGCGCCGTGAAGTCGACCGGAAGATCTACCCCGGGTATGTGCTAGTCGAGATGATCATGGACGATGACTCCTGGTACGTGGTACGCAACACGCCCGGCGTGACAGGGTTTGTCGGTTCGGGCGCGCGGCCGGTGCCGCTGGAAGACCAGGAGGTCAAACGGCTGCTGCGCCAGCTCCGCGACGAGACCCCCAAGTACCGGATTAGCTTTCAGAAGGGTTCGCAGGTGCGCATTACCGCCGGTCCTTTCATGGATTTCACTGGGGTGGTCGACGAGGTCATGGTGGAGAAGGAAAAGGTCCGCGTGCTGGTCTCGATCTTCGGGCGCGCCACCCCCGTGGAACTCAGCTTCGGGCAGGTCGAAAAAGTCTAGCTCGCGACAGAGCTAAAGGATCGCGAATGGCCAAGAAGATTCTCGCTGTGGTGAGGTTACAAATCCCCGCGGGCAAGGCCACTCCGGCTCCCCCGGTCGGCCCCGCCCTGGGCCAGCACGGCGTCAACATCATGGAGTTCTGCAAAGCCTACAACGAGCGGACCGCCGCGATGGTCGGGACGATTGTGCCCGTCGAAATCACGGTGTACGCGGATCGGACTTTCTCGTTCGTCACGAAGACGCCCCCCGCTGCGGTTCTCCTGCGCCAAGCGGCGGGGATCGAGAAGGGCTCAGGGGAGCCGAACAAGACGAAGGTGGGTAAGGTCACGCGCGCCCAACTGCGCGACATCGCCCAGCAGAAGATGCGGGACCTCAACGCCCACGATGTCGAGGCGGCGATGCGGATGATCGAGGGCACGGCGCGGTCGATGGGCATTCAGGTCGTCGGCTAGCGGCGATCAGAGATAGGGGAGTCGGCAATGGGCAAGCACGGCAAACGGTAT
>DASWFZ010000028.1:0-4708 GCA_036393975.1 bacterium
ACGGGGCGTGAACAGACCGCGCATCCACCCGTAGAGGAGGAAGAGCAGGCCAATCACAATCCCCACAACGATGGCCGTCGCCAGACCGCCGTACTTCTCCGGGCTTGCGGAGACGGCCCACACCACGACCCCAAACCCCAACAAGACCGCCGACAGCACCAGGAGGACGCCCGCATCCTTCACGTCATACCCAAAGATACTGCTCACAAGATTCGGTGATAGGGTCACGAGCCCCAAGAGGAGTAGGTAAACAGCGTTCGCCATCAAGGGCGTCTTAAGCTTCTCCACACCTGATCACCTCCTTGGTAATCACCCGGCCTGTTCTGGTCAGCAATGACTGTCTCCTCCCTCACCGGTGGGCTGGGCACGGTGATCAGGCGTCAATGGGCGAGTACATCACCGTCTTCTTCAGCTCGAACTCGTACACGACTCTCAGTGGGGCGCTTTCACCCCTGGCGGAATGCGCGAGCAGCCTCAAAATACAGAGAGCAAAATTATCCTTGGCCAACACCCTCAAGCGGTTGCGTCTAATTACCAGTAATATTCCCAGAGTTGCGGAATATCAAATTAACCCAGCTGCCGTTGTCTCCGGCGTGGTAGACCCAACCCCACCAGGCTAGATCGAAGCCGCTTATCGCAGTGAAATAGAATGCCGTCCAGTTGGCATATCCCGGGCAATGGCCGGAAGCATCGCACATGTAATCAAATGTGCCAATGCTTCCCATGGTGCGCTGGGAGGGGTTGGACAACAGAGTCGCAGTAAAAACAGTCGAAACATATCCTCCCTCAAACGCGCCAAATACGCCGGCACCGACGCTGCCTGTCCCCGCTGGAGCGGTACCCGCAATCGTGGAAAACTGGCCCTGGTATTTCACGGTAGCACAGAACGTGCTGGGACTGATCTCTACCACTTGAATGCTCCGGACGAAGTCATCGAAGGCCCAGAAGTTTCCTCCGACGCCCGAGTCGACGTCTCGGAGGACGCGCTGCTTTAGGTTGATCACAAGGTTACCCGGCGGGCACGAGTCGGGTCCGCTGGAGAGTTGGAATCCCCAGTTCAGATGCTCCGATGGAGCCGCCGTAGCTGGCAGACTCGCATAAGTTGTCATGAACGGGACGATCAAAACTGCAACGCAGGTAAGCAACCGGGCATGTCTCATTTCGGCTTCTCCCGTTTCTCGGGTCTTGTTATTTACCAACAATCATTCACCCGACCCACAATATTCAACTGTGCTGGACTACTTTCCTGTGGCAGGATTCGGAGCGGTCGCGCGGACCGGCAACATACAATCGCGCGGGTGGTGCAGGGGCATTCCCTTTCACGAAAGCGGCTAGCACCTCGCGATAGAGCTGGACGGTCCGCGGGGTGCAGCCGTCGGCGACTGTGCGAGACACAGAAAGCCCTCTGCGGCCTCTGCGAAGCCTCGCAGAGGTGAGCACACTCCGTTTAGTGGGAGGCTCTCTTGAGTCGGCTGAAATCGCGGAACCCGCGTAGTTCCTGCGATGGTGGGCCCTCGTGGACTCGAACCACGGACCTCACCCTTATCAGGGGTGCGCTCTCACCACCTGAGCTAAGGGCCCACACCTAGCGAGGAAAATGACAGAGCAAGTATAGCCACGGTCCTGCGAGGGGTCAAGGAACGCTGGAAAAGTCAGCCCGGACCTGTCCAAGAAAACTCGAATTGGTCATCACATCGAATCCCGTCAGCGCCATCACTTTCGCGGCAGTCAGCATGCCGCGGAATCCCTCGTCAGACTTCGCGGCTTCCCGGAACTCTACGGTGTGCCCGGAGACATTTTTCCCAATAGCCAGATAGGGGTGAAGGGACGGGATCTTTTGGCTCACGTCGCCCATGTCTGTCGAGCCCATCCGTATTCGCTGCGGCGGGCGATCGACCGCCCACCCCAGCTCTTGCAGGTGACGTCCAATCGCCTCAGCGAGGGGGCGGTTGGGTTTCATCGCCTCGTATCCTTTCTGGGCCTCGTGCTCAAATGTGGCACCCGTTGCCGCGGCGCCGGCGCGCCCGCAGTTGATCACCTTCTCCAGCACCTTGGCGGCATACGCGCTGTCTGTCGCGCGCACGCTAAACGCCGCTTCGGCGCGGTCCGGGATGATGTTGGGCGCGGCACCGCCATACGTGATAATGCCGTGCACCCGCGCGTCGTCACGCAGTTGCTGACGCAGCAGACCAATGTTCACGAACATCTGAATGAGCCCATCGAGAGCGTTGATCCCCTCATACGGGGCGGCTGCAGCGTGAGCGGCCTTGCCCACAAACTTGACCTTGAGCCGATAGGACGCTAAAGACTGGCGCATCGTTAAGGTGTAGTCGGCCGGGTGGAACATTAGTGCCGCATCGATCCCGGCGAACGCGCCCCGTTGGAGCATCAATACTTTCCCGCCTCCGCCTTCTTCAGCCGGTGTGCCCATCACGAGCACCTTTCCTGCGACTTTGGAGCCGATGGCGGCGAGACCTATCCCGGCGCCAAGAGCGGCCGTGCAGATAAGGTTGTGGCCGCAAGCATGCCCGATTTCCGGCAGCGCGTCGTATTCGGCAAAGAAGGCCACGGTAGGTCCACCCGGGCTGGCAACGCGTTCAGCCCGGAACGCCGTGGGAAGGTCAGCGACCCCGCGCTGCACCTTAAATCCGTGCCTCTCCAACGTCTCGGACAGCCACTGCGAGGCCTTCGCTTCTTCAAAAGCGATCTCCGGAGCCGCGTGAATCCTGCGGGCGAGGCCCACCAGTTCGTCCGCGGCGTCATCAATTGCCTTTAGGATCGCCTCCCGCATCAGAGCTCTCCTCTAGTCGATATGCACTCGCACGAAGTGTCGTTTGCCGACCCGGAGCACCGCCCCGTTCTTGAGCGCAACGTCAGCATCGACCTTATGGACGCGTTCGCCATCGACGGTCACCCCGCCTTGGGAGATCAGGCGTTTCGCCTCGCTATTACTCTCTGCCAACCCGGTAAGCACCAACAGCTTGACGAGGCGGATGCGGCCTTGTTTGAGTTCGTCGCGGCTCACGGCGGCCTCGGGGATCTCCGCCGGCAAATCCTTGTCCACAAACAGACGCTCGAACGCTCGTTGCGCTTCGGTGGCCCGCGCTTTCCCATGCCACAGGGTCACAATCGCAGTCGCGAGCATCGCCTTTGCCTCCCGGGGGTGGAGGCTGCCGTCGGCAAGACCCGCGGCGATGGCCTGGACCTCGTCCATCGGTACATCCGTACAGAACTCAAAGTAGTGTGCAATTAACCCGTCAGGCAAGGACATCACCTTTCCGTACATTTCCTCGGGGGGATCAGTGATGCCGATCGCATTCCCCAGCGACTTGCTCATCTTCTCCACGCCGTCCAACCCGACGAGGAGGGGGGTCAGCAGCACAACCTGCGGTTCCTGACCGAACTCCCTCTGGAGATCGCGGCCCATCAAATTGTTAAACTTCTGGTCCGTGCCTCCAAGCTCTACATCCGCCCGCAGCTGGACGGAGTCCATCGCCTGGCACAACGGGTAGAGCAGCTCGTGCATGAAGACAGGGATGCCGGCGCGCAAGCGGTTGGCAAAGTCGTCGCGTTCCAGCACGCGGGCCACCGTCGTCTTCGCGCCCAGGCGGATGACGTCTTCAAACATCATCCGGCCAAGCCACTCGCTGTTGGACACGACCTGGGTCTTCTGCGGATCCAAGATCTTACTGTACTGGTCCCGATAGGTCGCGATGTTGCGTTGGATCTCCTCGCGAGTGAGCATCGGCCGAGTTTTCTTCTTCTCGGACGGGTCCCCAATCATGCCGGTAAAATCACCCACGACGAGAATGGCCTGGTGGCCGAGGTCTTGGAACTGGCGCAGCTTCCGCAACACAATAGCGATGCCGAGGTGAATGTCCGGAGCACTCGGATCGACACCTAACTTCACCCGCAGCGGGCGGTCCTGCCGCAGCTTGGCCAGGAGGTCTTCCTCAGAAATGATCTCTACGGTGCCGCGGCGCAGTAGATCGAGTTGCTCTTCGGGCGAGCGGATCTTCATGGCCGCAAAAAGTATAACAGACCACGTCCGGAGGGTCGCAGGACAAAGGGAGCGCGACCTGCATCGGACTCAGGTGTCACTGGACGCCCCCCTCTCGGTTACGGACTGTGCAGCTCGACAATCGTCGCCCCGCTCTCTCCCTCGCCCCGCCCTCCGAGCCGGAATTCTCGCACGAGCGGGTGGGTGCGCAAGAACCCGTGCACGGCCTTGCGGAGTGCACCGGTGCCCTTACCGTGGACCACGGTGACACGCTGCAAACCGGCCAAGGCGGCATCATCCAGGTACTTGTCCAGTATCGGGAGGGCTTCATCGACCGTGAGGCCGCGCAGACTCACCGTCATGGGCACCGCTGGGGGCGCTTCGGCCGCCTTCGCGTTCTTCTCGGTTCCAGACCACGGCGCAGACACCTCAGGACGCGCTATGGCCGAGGTGCTGGGAGCCGCCAACAGTGACGCGATGTTCACCTTGATCCGTATGGTCCCAGCTTCGACTTCTACCTCACCGCGCGCGTCTTCCGATGCTAAGACCGTCCCAACGCGGTTGAGGGGCACGATGAAGACCGACTGGCCCGGGGTCACATGAGCAAGTGGTTCCCCGGGAGGTGGTTCCGACGGGGCCTTAGCCGCCAACTCGTCCGCTAATTGCCGAAGCCGACTCCGAGCATCCCGCACTGCCGCAGGACCCTCA
>DASWFZ010000029.1:0-18682 GCA_036393975.1 bacterium
AGACCGGCCCCGTCAATGACATGCTTCGCAACACCACGGAGCGCATCGGTGCCAACATTATGGGCAAGCGAATGTTCGACCAGGGCGAGCGCGCTTGGCCTGAGGAGGCTCCGTTTCACACACCGGTATACGTTCTTACCCCACGCGAAGCGCGAACTCTGGGTCCGCCCGGGTGGGACGACCTTTTACTTCATCAATGACGGGCCGGAGCGTGCCCTTGAGCTCGCTCGGGAATCCGCGGGCAGTCGCGATATTCGCATCGCGGGTGGGGCGGATGTGATCCAGCAGTACCTGAACATGCGTGTCGTGGACGAGCTTGAAATCGCCTTGGCGCCCGTGCTGTTCGGCGGTGGGCGGCGTCTCTTCGAGAACCTGCGCGAGCCCGGGCCGCAGTTTCGCATTGACAGGGTTGTTGATAGTCCCACTGCTACGCACTTGCGCTATGTGCGTCAGTGAGAGCCCTAACCACCGGTTGCAGCGTATACGAGCCTGCTGCTCGCGTTTGGCGACCCGATCTTGTACGTGAGCCGGCAGATAGGTCATAGCTCGGCGAAGCTGACGCTGGACACCTATGGCCATCTCGTAGAGGAAGGCCACGCGCTGAACCGGGAGACGACGTTGCACAAACTCGAGGAGGCGCTGCACGGTGCTGTCAGGGTGCTGTCAGAACCGGGCGTGAGAGAGGAGGCGAGCGCGGAACGCCTTGATGAGACTGGAGCCGGCGATCGGACTCGAACCGATGACCTGCGCATTACGAGAACGCAATCCTCACCACCGTTTGAATAGGCTCCAGTCGCATGTGCTGCGGGAGGCCCGCCAATTCGCGTCTCCTGGTTCTCATACGTTGCATCAGATGCGTTAGTGGACGTGAGTGGTGATCAGTCGTGCTGTCATGGTGCTGTCAAACGGACGTGGTGACCTCCGGCTTGGGAGCACGAATGCCGCGTTGGACGCGGGCGCGGGGAAGCCCAAGACGTTCTAAACTAGGACGCTCTTTCGGTCATTGCAAGGCCCCTTGTGCCTTGCGATGGGAACTACGGGCATGATGTCGATGGGACACTCGCGCGTGCACCTTGTCCGGCTCTTCCTCATCCTCTTGATCACGCTGCTGGCGCCGGTTCCGGCCGCTGTCGCGGCAACGGACTGCGCTCAGCAGTTTGCGCCAGGAGCCTACGGCGTGCCGGCCACCGACCCTGCGGTTCGGGCCGGCCTGCTGACTGTCGCAGGATTTCGTCCAATCTACCTGGAGAAACGCAGCGTTGAAGAAGCAGATCCCGCAGTGTGTGTTTACGTCACCGCATATGATGTTTTCCGTCTGAGTTATCAAGAGCCTCGTCCCCTGTTGGCAGGATGCTACGGGGATTTCAACGGCGACGGCCGTCGCGACTACGCGCTCCTCCTACAGGGCGCGGGCGGCGAGGTGATTCCGCACGTGTTCCTTGCGGTCCCTCCGCGCTATCGCGTCTTCGCGCTTCCCAAGGTCACCGATCCCTATGGCTTCAATGAAGACCGCACACTGTGGCCGGGCCCCTTCTGCCAGAAGAAGCCAGCAAACGGGCAATTCAAATTCCTGGAGAGTGGTTCAGTCCACGTCGTCGGGGACGTCATCCAAGTAGGCTGGTACGGCTACTACTGGTCGCCCGACACGGTGCGGTTCGAGGCGGTCCTGATCCAGGATTGACAGGGTCAGCGGAGATTGCTGCGGGCCGGAGCCTGCCTTGAGCACCGTTCGCCTCTTCGACAAGCCTGCCCCGAGCGGCCAGCCGTTCTCCTTCGACAGGGCCTATCCTGAGCAGCGCCCCGTTGTCTTCGACAGGCTCAGGCGAAGGGACCCGCGCAATGATACCAATAGGGACGGCCCCTCTGTCATCCTGCTGGCAGGCCGGACCGTGCGAGGAAGGTGGCGGGTTCGACCAGGCCGACCTCGACGTCGTCGCCGCCGAGCTCAACGGACGTCCCCGTAAGACGCTCCAGTTCATGACACCACCAGAGAAATTCAACGAGGCTGTTGCACTGCCCCGTTGAGTCCGCCGCCCGAGGGAACCATGCCATGAGCCCCTATGAGCCCCTGTATAAGGTGCCCCGTACCACGGAAGCATGCACGGGTGGCGTTCAAAAAACCTTTGGTAGTCGGCTTCGCCACGGATGCGCTGCACGCTGCTGTCAACGCCAGGCGCGGGGGAAGAAGCGGGCGCGAAACTCCTTGATGGGACTGGAGCCGGCGATCGGACTCGAACCGATGACCTGCGCATTACGAGTGCGCCGGACAGCGAGTCGCAGGAGTAGGCACCTGTCTCTGCTGTCTCAGAAACCTCACCATTCCTGGGGGCTGTTCAACCAGCAGGATGCTACTGAGATCCCTGATTAGCTGCGAGAAAGATGTCAACTGGGAATCGTGCTACAAGGGTGCTACGAAGCATAATTGAAGGACTCCGGAGCGGGAGCTCATCCGCTACGCGACGTTGCGGCCGACCTGCAGGTTAACACGCGCGGGTGCCAGCACTTCGATCTCCGCGCAAGCATACATCCGTTCCACCTTGCCGCTTCTGTCCTCAATCATCACGGTTACCACGTCGTAGTCCCCGATGACGCGCACGATGCGCGCCTCAGGCTGCGCCGCCTCGCCCAGCAACCGGACTAGGAGCCCGGGAGCCAGTGGGAGGCCCTGGCAATCGACTGCCCGCTCACGGGTCTTCATCATTTTCTCTGTCCAGTTCCCCGACGCACGGCGCGCGCATCTGTACGGAGACTGTGCCCGCCGTCTCCGTCACCTAGACGGGCGCAGGGCCCGATGCGTTCAACGGCTCGCAAACGAAAATGGTTCCGACCAGAGGATTACATGGACGAAAGGTGTAAAATATGCGATATGCTTGCAAGAGTCGAATCAAAATTAAATTATTAGGGAAAGGAACGTAAAAATATGCAAAAATTTACATTTGCCTATTACGGTGAGCCGAAGTTTAAGAGTCCTGAGGAAGGAGCCAAATATAAGGAGAAATGGAGGGCGTGGGTCCGCGGTCTTGGCGATGCCTTGGTCAACCCTGGCAATCCCTTGGGAAAGCCCAAGACCGTAAGCTCCCGCGGCGTGTCAGATGGTGGTGGGTCGAATCGCTTGACAGGGTTTTCTACCGTGAAAGCCGACAGCATGGATGCTGCTCTTGAAATGGCTAAGAGATGCCCGCACCTTGAACACGGCACAGTTGATGTCGCAGAAGCGATGGAAATGGGAATGTAGTCCCCCAGCATAGCGACTCCGGCAATTTTGAAGAAAGCCAAAATCAGGCCAGGACGTACGCCCTAATCCAAGAAGAGCGGGATGGTTCCGGTCGCGATGATGTATCGATGTGAGGTCGCATACTGAGAGAATCCCTGAAGAATTCCGGGAAGGGTCTGTTTGCTGGCCGTCGACACATGAGAATAGAAGGCACCATCCCGCAGGAAACCCGCATGGGTGCGGTTGTAGCACCCTCCAACAGCGAGTCGATCGCTGCGCTCGTCGCGGCAGCACGGCAGGGCAGCCCGGAAGCGTTCCGGCAGCTCACCGAGCCACACCGGCCTGAACTTCACCTGCACTGTTACCGGATGCTGGGGTCGCTGCACGATGCGGAGGACGCCATCCAGGAGACGCTTCTACGCGTGTGGCGGTCCCTGCGCACGCTAAGAGTGCAGGCATCTTTCCGGGCTTGGCTCTACCGCGTTGCGACGAACGTGTGCCTCGATGCGCTCCGGCACCGGTCGCGACGCGTCCTTCCCACAGCGTTGAGACCGGCCGCCGATCCGGGTGACGCAGTGCTTCCTGACATCCGTGAACCCATCTGGCTTGAGCCGTATCCCACCGCAGGATTGCATGGGCTCCTCGCTGATCCAGCGGCACGATACGAACTGCGGGAGAGCGTTTCTCTGGCATTTGTAGCGGCCATCCAGTATCTTGTCCCACGGCAGCGGGCGGTGCTCATTCTGCGGAATGTGCTGGGTTGGTCGGCGGCGGATACAGCGAAAGCCTTGAAAAGCAGCGTGCCAGCGGTGAACAGCGCGCTGCAACGTGCGAGGGCGGTAATCAAAGCCAAGCGACCCGCCGGTGGATCATTTGCTGTCGTTCCCGCCGACGCTGCGGCGCATCGGGTCCTGGTGGAGCGATACATGCAGGCCTGGGAGGCTGGTGACGCTGATGCGCTTGCGGAACTGCTCGCTCAGGACGCGATTATGACGATGCCGCCATCTCCGTCGTGGTATGAGGGGCGAGAAGCGATCGCCGCGTTCCACGCGCGGATAGTCTTCGACGGCCCGTTCGCCGGACGTCTGCACCTCGTGCCCGTAGAGGCGAACTATCTCCCAGCATTTGCAGTGTACCGGGACGACGCACCAGCCGGGCGGCGTGAGGCGTTCGCGCTCAAGGTGCTTTCTGTTCGCGATGGCAGGGTCGCCTGGGTTGCAGGATTTGCCGACCCGTCGTTGTTTCGGCTGTTTGGGCTCCCGCAGGTCGTTCCCGTCGAGCGCGGCAATTCGACGATCCAGCCCGGTGGATAATTGCCTGGCCTGAACGTTCACGGTCATTTGCGGCTCCGCGATTTCCCGCGTCTGGCCGACTTCGAGGACGTCGCCACGAACTGGAGCGCCTCGCGTGCTAGGCTTGGCCATCGGTCCACTGCATGAGGTTTCACTGCCACCCATTCCCTACTGACTCGTCCGTGCCCGGGATCGAACAGGACGCCGTCGCGCGCCTCGACCAATTGCTGCACGCGATCCTGGGGCAGCTTGAGGACCAATTCCCCCTTGTACAGTGTCGCAAAGACCTTCCCGCCTGCGCGTAGGCCGGGCGCCCCGAACATCGTGGCGACCGTTACGCCCGGGCGGGTGCGGACCGAGCGTAAGATTCCATCAAATGCTGCCGCTTCCGAAGTCACCAGGAATACCCCCTTAAACCCTATCGTCGTGCACTTTCGACACTGCCTACGCGTGGCCTTCGACTAGTGCACGCAGCATCTCGAGGGTTTGTTTCGCGGCCCCGTCCACCATTCGCGCCAGCTCCGTTTCCTGCGCAGGGTCGACCGCCTCGAATTCCCATTCCAGCATGACCGTCGCGCCGTTTTCCGATTGAACGGTGAACTTGCCGTGGGAATTCTTGACCGGCAGCGGGACCCGGATGTGCCGGAACCGATATGATCGGCTCTCGGGCGAGTAGGCGCTGATCTCTTCTTGTATCTCGCCGCTGTTGCAGGTGCGGGTGGATCCCTCAAGCTGGCAGGTGGTGACACCGGGGACCCAGCGGACGACGCTCTCTAGGTCGCCGACAACCTCCCAGGCCTTGTCTGCGGACGCTCGAATCCAGACGGTATTGCGCGTGTTGGGCATGCGCTCCCTCCGTTTGACCGCGAATGCGGGATTCACCGTATATGACGACGGCCAATGGCCGGATTCATCGGTGAGAGAGGGGGGTTCCGCGTCCCCCTTGGTCTCGTCAGCATTGTCCTATCGGGACCTGCCTGGGCGCCGGGCCACCAAGTGTAAAGCCAGTCTTGGGAGTTGTCCCGGCTCCGGAGAGTAGCACACAGTAGCACAAGCGAGATCTAGAAGATCTCCGCCTACCGGGGGGATCTCACGGGAGTCTTGATAGTTGCGGGCTTTCTGAAGCCGGCGATCGGACTCGAACCGATGAGCCGCGCATTACGAGAACGCAGTCCTCACCGCTGTTTGAGTAGGCTCCAGTCGCGCCTGCCGCGGGAGGCCCGCCAATTCGCGTCTCCTGATTCTCATGAAATGCATCAGATGCGGTAGTGGACGGGGGGTTGTGACCAGTCGTGCTGTCAGGGTGCTGTCAAATGGTACGGTGACCTTCGACTTGGGAAGCCGATGCGCACCATGATAGGTAAGATCTCGCGCGGCGAACGTCTGTCTCGTCTAGGTGCGATCAGCGGGTGACACTACACCGCTACAGGTGGAGCCGATGGCGCGGCGATCAATCTGCCGGCTGGGGTTATTGCCCTGACCTCGAGTAATTTACTCGCCCTCCCGCAGGTCCCCGGAAGAAGTCTCCTATCTCGCTGCCCTGGGACGTCGCAGCAGCGCGGCGAAAATCATGTAATGGGTAACGAGTAGGAACGGTACCCCGAACGTCGGGATGTACCATGCAGCCCCGATCTGATAACGTGACGCATCCAGCTGAATCCCCCGATAGAGCGCGTTAAGCAGGTCCACAGATCCGACGATGTTAAACACCCAGAGGGCCCCCCATGCAATCCCCCACGTTGCCCGAAGCGCGACTATGGAAATCAGGGCAAGCGCCTGGGACAGCAGGTCGCCATAGCCAATCTGGGCGGCGAAGCTCCGAGGCAACTCTGAAGAAACTACGGCCGTGGACAAGAACGTCATCCCCAAGTGCCGGAAGAGGAGATGCGGAAGCACCAACAACATCAGCGCATTCCGGAGCGGCATGGCGGCCAGCCATCGCACTGCGTACCATCGGATGACCAGCGCGTAGACGATAATGCTGAGCACGAATTGCAGACCGAAGATCTGAAAGTTTCCCACCCTGATCTCCCCTCACGATTTGACTGAAGAGCAACATCTTCTGCATCTTCCGAAAGCCAGGAGTAGACCTCCTTTGCCGCTTCGCGAAGCCCGACAGGAAGGAACTCGTTGCAAACCCTAAGGAATTTCGGAAGCAACGGCTCGGTTTCCTCGAAGCAGCAGGGATACCGCATGCGCGTTGGGTGCTTGGACCGAATACCGGTGAGTCCCAGTTAGTTGACCATCAGGGTAGCAACTCGCAGTCCCAGCCGCGCTTGCAGTTGTTTAGTATACTTGCCGCAGCGGTAGGCAAGCGAGAACTGGGCAAACAGTGGCGGCGGTCCCGATAGGTGGCTGAAGCTGGAAACCATGAGTCCCGAGGAGATCAAGGCGGCGATCAACGGCGCTGAAGCGCATCGGCATCAGGCGTGGCAGGCAGGTGACGTTAAGGCGGCAGCAGACCTTGCGGTGCAGATCGACCTCCTTTGGGACGCGTGGCGCCACACGCGGCGTCCGTTCCATTTCGCCGAGGGTAACACTCGGGCTAGACTGCCAGGTGACAAGATCTTCAAGCGTAAGGCGGTGCACGCGGTGTGAGAAGCTCAGCCCGCTTCAAGCACATCGAGTGAAATTAAGAGCGCGCGGCGGAGATCGTAACCACTTGGCCCACGGTAAATTCGCGCTCTCTGAAGGGGGCCATTGTCTACTCCGTACCGTCGATGACCTGCTGCGGAATGCCTGCTGGCTTCTCGGCAATCTCAGTAGTGCTCACTGGCGACCACCATTCCTTTCCTATGCGGGATAGAACCCCATGAATGGTTCTTCGCGTCGATTCACTCACTCTCCACTCGCTGTAGAGTTTCTGCCTGTGGAGAATGAGCCTCACGATGGCAGGGCCCCCAGGCTTGCCCCTCCCATAGGGAGTTGGCACCCCGTCTGCCGTCAGTGCAGCCGCGATCTCACGGTACGTGGCGGGTATGGTGCTACTAGGGTGCTACTAACACTAGGACCCGGGCCAAACGACTAGCTGGGTGGGGCCTTTCGTGTGTGTACACCGGTCAGTCTCCACCACGTCGCCTTCGAGCAGCGGAGGCCCGACCCGACGCTCGCGGCGAGACGGGCCTCCAGCACATCAGTTCCCCAGATAATCGTCAAGGCCGGCGACTGCACAGGTTCACCAGGCAATGCCGGACTCAGCGCCTGAGGAGCATCGGCTTGCCGTCCTTGATCACCCACACGGCCGGCGCTGAGCGGAGGTTGCCGCTCCCCGCCTGCTTGGTGATCTTCCCCGCTAAACCAGGCCGCCCCGTTCGCCTCACTCAAGGATATGGAAGACCGTCAGACCGCTGTGCTGCTCGAAATGGAATGTGCCGATGTTCAATGTGATACCTTCCTCGATGGGGAATGCCGCTCCAGGAAGGTTGCAGTCGACCGAAAGCGTTGCAGGGACTGATCCCCCACTCGAAGGTTTGAGCTCAACATGAATCGTGACGATGCCTGCGCTAGCTTCGGATACCTCACCGATACCATCAGTTAGGAACGACGGCAAGAATCCGCCAGCCGGGGTCCAGCTTACGAACCCGGTTACCACCCAGACGCCGTGCGCAACCTCGGTGCCGTTCGCGTGTCGATGGACAAACGTCCCACCCCCGGCTGCATCCATGGTCCCGGGTTTGAACTCTCCTGACCCCGTTAGTCCGATAGTATCGCCGGTAACGGCGTCCCGCCCAACATCCTCGCCGCCGGTGAGCACGACACTTTGCATGGTCTTGACGAGGTCAAAACGCACGTGGTGGCCGAGTGCCTGGCGTTGCTGGGCTAAGCCCGCGGGTGCAATAAGAGTGAGTGTCGCGAGACTGACCACTAACACGGCCAAACTTACCAGTCTTCTCATCGCCGGTTCCTCCTCAACTGCCAATCGTACACATCCACCTTCATATGATTAGAAGAGTCTGGGCTGCCGCGAACGAATCGAGTGCCGCCTCGGGGCGAGGTGGGCCACGGGCAACGCCGACAGCTTGTGGACCGTTGCAGGCGCGACGGAGGTCCTCGGTCCTGGTCGCTGACATTCCGCCCCCCCCACTGTAGGACACACGCCGGAGCACGAGGTAGAGTGGGATCACAGGTGCAGTGATGGGTGCGACGGCGCGAACAATGTCCTTCGAGGGGAACCCGGCATGGCTCCTGCCACGCCCGCACCAGCCGAGCCCTCTCTCGAACCGCCGGCCCAGTACTAGTCATACTTGGAGGTCGTGCCACCAGAGCAGAGAGGTGGCCGTCGGACCATGGAGCATGACTTCGCCTAGGGAATCACCAAGAGCAGCGCCAAGCAGTTTGCCCCCAGCACCAACACATTAGGCCCCCAGGTACTCTCTGCAAGCACGAAGGGCTTCCGATCATCAGCGGAAGAGGCGTGGCCTCCCGGACCTCCCGCAACTCGTCGATGGAGGGGGGATCACCCGTGCGCTGCCCTGTCACGATGACAACATCCGCATCGAAGAACTGGTGGCCTGCACATTACGAGTGCGCCGGACAGCGAGTCGCAGGAGTAGACACCTGTCTTTGCAGTCTCGAAAGCCTCACCGTTCCTCGTATCTGTTCAAACAGCATTGGGCCGCTGAGATCCTGATTAGCCGCCAGAGAGATGTCAACTGGGAATGGTGCTACACGGGTGCTACGAACCATGAGCGTAAGACTAGCGCAACTGAAGGTCCAGCGGCATAGCTGGAGCTACCAGATGGTGCAAGCCCAGCGCTCTTTGGGAGACGATAGAGTAAGCCAGTCGCCGACTTTCCTTGCCCCCTCCTGATCTCGCATTCGTGTTTTGAAAAATACCCCCCCTGCCCCTCCACGCCGAGGGCGATGCTGTCTGCGCAGCTCACATTCCATGACCTGCGGCATGCGTACGCAAGCTAACGCTGGCTTTGCGGGGATGGCGATGGTCATTGGCGGGATCGCGCTGATCCAGGTGCGGCGGCCCGGGATCTGAGCCGCTGCCGTCGCCGAGCCCGGGCGTGTCGCATCGGCGTCAGCCATGGCCGCGCCGGTGGGGGTCGAGCAGATCACGGATGCCGTCGCCGATGAAGTTAAAGCCGAGCACCGTCATGAAGATTGCCAGGCCCGGGAACGAGGCGACCCACCACTGAGCTAGCAGCTCGCGGCCCGCGCTAACCATCGCGCCCCACTCTGGCGTCGGGGGCGTGGCCCCCAGCCCAAGGAAGCTCAACCCCGCGGCGGTGACCACCGCCGCGCCCAGGTCAATCGTGGCGAGCACGATCAAGTTCGAAAGGATATTCGGGGTGATCGCATACCGGAGGATGCCCCAGGGGCTCTGTCCCAGGGCGACCGCCGCCTCCACGTACTCCAACCGCCGTACCACTAGTGTTTCCCCTCTCGCGAGGCGCGCGTAGGGCGGCCACCAGACCAGGACCATCGCCAGCCCGGCGTTGATCAGTCCGGGGCCAAGGGCGACGACGATGGTCATCGCCAGAATGATCGCGGGGAAAGCCATCACCACTTCGGTCGCACGCATCAGCGCCTCGTCCACCCATCCTCCGAAGTAACCGGCGGTGACGCCGACGGCCATCCCGAATAAGGCCGTCAGGAGCACGACGGCCAGCGCGAGGCTGAGCGTGTATCGCCCGCCGTAGAGTACGCGCGTGAGGACGTCGCGGCCGAGGTCGTCTGTGCCGAAGGGGTGGTGCACCGAGGGGGGCTGGAACGCTTCGAGTAACCGCTGCTCGTCCGCTCCGTAAGGAGCGAGCGGCGCCGCCACCGCCCCCAGGACCCAGATCCCCACGACGAAGACCCCCGTGACTAATGCGAGGCGTCGCAGCGCTTGTCGATTCGGCCCCCGAGCACGCGCCCGCGGGAACACCCCCTCACGCCCCGCGAGGCCCGCGCCGGCGCCGCCGGCAGTGCCTTCACTCGTACCGGATGCGCGGGTTGACCCAGACATAGAGGATGTCGACCACCAGGTTGATCACAACGTAGAGAATGCCCACGACGAGAGCCACGCCCATCACCGCCGGGAAGTCGAGGCTGGCCGCAGAGGAAAAAGCGTAGCGGCCAAGGCCCGGGAGAGAGAAGATGGTCTCTGTCATCACCGTCCCGGACATGAGCTGTGCGTAGAGAGTGCCCCCGATGGTGATGACCGGGATCAGAGCGTTGCGCAGCGCGTGGCGGAAGACCACAGCGAAGGGAGCGACTCCCTTGGCCCTTGCCGTGCGCACGTAATCCTGATGCAGTACCTCCAGCATGCTCGCCCGGGTAATCCGCGTCACGTACCCGACCCCGACCGTGGCCAGAACCAGAACCGGCAGCATTAAGTGCGATAGAGCGTCGCGCCACACCGTCCACTGACCTCCCAGTGCACTGTCCACCAAGTACATGCCAGTGATTGGGGCAGGTGGCACGACTCCCGCGGTCAGTCGTCCAGGGGGCGGCGCCCAGCCCAGCCGGAAATAGACGAGCGAGACAAGCAGGATGGCGAACCAGAAGGTCGGCACGGCGACCCCGACAAGGGATACGGCACGCGCCGCCGCGTCCACCAACGTGTCGCGGCGGACGGCCGCAACGACACCAAGGACGATTCCCACGACGACGGCGATGAGCGTGGCAAGTGTGGCCAGCTCAATCGTCATAGGAAGGGAAAGCGCCAGCTCCGTGAGCACGGGTCGGTTCGTAGCGATGGACGTGCCCAGGTTGCCACGGACTAAATTTTCTAGATAGACGAGATACTGGACCAATAGCGGCTGGTCGAGACCCCAGCGCGCCCGGAAGGCGCGCACGAGCTCCGGATTTCGCGCGGCCCGGTCCCCCAGATTGACCAAAACAAGGTCGGCCGGCAGCAGGTGTGAGACCAGGAAAGTGATCAGCGTGATCCCGACGAGCGTTGGAATGCTCACGAGGACGCGGCGGAACAAGTAGAAGGCCATCGGAGAAACGAGGAGGTGGGGGCATCACACCCCACCTCCTCAGACGGTCACCTGCGGCGTAGCGACTCAATCTCAAAGAAGAAGAGCGGATGGTACCGGAAGCCCGTCAAATCGTTCGTCGTGGCGGTCAGGTTGGTAGGCTGAACCAGGAAGACGTACGGGGTGTCCCGCAGGGCCAGCAGCTGGTTGTATTGCGCGTAGAGGGTGGCGCGCTGCTGTTGGTCGGCCGTCAACCTGGCATCCTCCACGAGGCGCGCGCCTTCGGGAGACTCCCAATGAAGTCGCTTGTTAATAAACCCCGAGACGAAGTACGACCAGTTGTCCGGATCCATGAAATCCGGGAACCAGAAACCGATCGCTGTCTGCGGCTTGCCCTGCCGGTAATTGGTAAGGAAGATCGATGTTTGCACCGGCTCGAGCTGAAGATCAATCCCGATCCGCCCCAGGTCGGTGCGCAGCTTCTGCGCGAGACGGTCCAGTGGTAGGGCGCCGTAGTTGGCCCCCGCCGCCCAGGTGAGGGTCACGCTGGCGCGCGATACACCCGCCTCCTGCATCAACGCTTTGGCCTTCTCCAGGTTCTGGGGATAAAGCAGTGCCCGGTTTTGCGTCTCCGTGAAGCCGAGCATGCCCGGCATCATGATGCTACCAATGCGACGCCCATGGCTCCGCATGATCTGTGAAACAATCGCATCGTAGTCGATCGCGTACTTTACTGCCTCGCGGACCTGGCGTTTGTCCCAGGGAGCGACGCTGGTATTCAACCCCAAGTAGACTGTCCAGCCGGAGAAATCCTCGAAGAGCTGAATCCCTGGCTTGCCCTTCAGGTCTTCCGCCTGGTCCACGCTCAGATCGAGCGCCACATCGGCGTCACCGCGCTGGAGCATCAGCGCCTGTGTGCTGGGATCCTTGACGTGCTTGATAATGACCTGGCGGAAAAACGGCTTCGCGCCGAAGTAGCCCTCATTGCGTTCCAACACGATTTCCGTCTCCCGCGTGTAGCGGACGAGCCGATAGGGACCGGTCCCCGCGGAGTTAGTGTAGAACCACGGCTCCGCTTTGTCCTCTTTGTCCGCGTTGGCCGTCTCCACGCCGCCGGCCGCCTTGACGGACTTGCTGTCGATGAGAGAGAACACCCCGGCCGCAAGCGCAGCCAGGAAGGTGGCATCGGGCTCGTTGAGCTCGACGCGCACGGTCCGTGCATCGAGAACCTCGGCGTTCTTGATCGGGTCAGCGAGGAAGGACCCATACCCCTTGATGTTCTTGGTCCTCAGCAGTGAGAACCGGACGTCTTCCGCCGTTACAGGGTTCCCCGTATGGAAGGTGGCGTTTCGCAGCTTGAAAGTGTAGACGCGCGCGTCTGGGCTGACCGTCCACGATTCAGCTAGATCCGGTAGGATCTTCCAGTAGTTGGGAGCGCTCTGGCGGACCAGCCGGCTGTAGACCGGAAACTGCAAGAAGACTCCCCCCACGTCGTAGGACTTCGACGGATCGGGCGTGCGGATGTCGGAAATATCCTTCGCGATAATGAGGACGTCGGTGCGGGGAGCACTGCCCACATGCGGGCCGCCCAAAACGACTACAAGAATCCCGGATAAAGCGGCGATGAGGACATCTCGCCATCTGACCTTCATGATCCTTTCCTCCTCTCAGCAACGCTGAGTCTGTTGGGATTGGAGCTCTTCAAAATCGTGAGCGCGCTCGTGCAGGTGAGCTCGATGTGCTCGCGCATGGCTTGCCGCGCAGCCGCCGGCTGGCGCAGGCGCAGCGCGTCGACGATCTTGGCGTGGCCGGAGCGATGCTCTTCCAACGATCCCTTGGAATAGTAGAGGAAGACGACCCGCGAAACTTTATCCAACAACAGGTCCATGATGCTCACAAGCTCATGGTTGCCCGTCGCGCGTGTGATCTCAAGGTGGAAGACCTTGTTCTGGGCCATCCAGGCGAATCGATCTTCGCTCGTCTCGTTCGGGAAGGTCAAATCCGATCGGCTGATCTCTTCGAGCTGCGCCAGCGACTCTTGGGAGATCCGCTCCGCCGCCAGCCCCGCGATCGCCTCCTCCAGCACGATCCGCGTTTCAAACAGATCCTTGACGTCGGTGAGAGAAACCGGGGCGACCAGGTAGCCCCGGTAGGGGATCACGCGAAGGAGTCCCTGGGCCTGAAGAACGCTCAGCGCCTCCCGGACCGGAGTCTTGCTGACGCGAAATCGATGGGCCAGGTCTCCCTCAAAGAGCACCTGCCCCGGGGCGAGCTCTCCGGAGATGATCGCGCGTCGCAGCGCCTGGGTGATCGCCTCCGCGCGCGAACTCAACCGTGCTCCCCCTCGCCAAGTCAGGGACTTGCGCACGGACCGCTCGACGCGCAGTGCGTTTCCCACAACCAACCTCTCCGAAAGGAACCTGCTCAACTGGGTGCAATATATGGCTTATCACACGAGCCATATATCTTTCTGGTTTGGAGGTACCTTCCCTCCTCTAATGGCGATTCCGGCAACGATGCGAGCAGTGATCATCCCTGTTCATGGGGGCGCCGATGTCCTTCAGTACATCGAAGTCCCTACTCCCCGCCCGGATCCGGGACACGTCGTTGTGCAGGTGCGCGCGGTCGGTCTCAACCATTTGGACATCTTCGTCCGACGGGGAATGCCGGGGAAGCACATCCCTCTCCCGCACATTTCCGGCGCCGATATCGCCGGCGTGGTTGTGGCGGTGGGTGCCGGCGTTGACGAACGCGTCGTCGGGAGCCGCGTGCTGGTGGACCCGGCGGTCGGACATGGCGCCCTCGGCGAGGATCTCCCCGGGGGCCTCGCCGAGTACGCCGTCGTTCCCGCCCTGAACCTGATCCCGCTCCCACCGCACGTCACGTTCGAGGAAGCAGCATGCTTGCCGATCGCCTACGGGACCGCATGGCGCATGCTCATCACCCGTGCCTGCCTTCGGGCAGGCGAGACCGTCTTCATCTTGGGGGCAAGCGGGGGAGTAGGCACCGGCGCCGTGCAGATCGCAAAACTCGCTGGGGCCCGGGTCATCGCTGGAACCGGGAGCCCGAACAAGGCGCAGCGCTTACATGAGATCGGGGCGGACGAGGTCGTGCAAACGGCGGACGGCGGCTTCGACCAGAAAGTCTGGACTCTGACGGAGAAACGTGGCGTGGACGTCGTTGTGAACTACACTGGCGGTGATACCTGGATTCCCAGCCTGCGCGCCCTGCGGAAGGGCGGGCGACTGGTCACCGTCGGCGCAACCGCCGGGTATGAGTCAATGGTCGACGTCCGGTACGTCTGGGTCCGCGAGCTAAATCTCCTGGGGTCCGATGGATGGACGCCGGAGGACCTGCGCGCTCTGTGCCGGGTGACGTGGGAAGGACGTATCCACCCCATTATCGACCGGGTCCTCCCGCTGAGCCAGGCTGCCGCAGGAGAGGAGGCTCTGGAGCGCCGGGAAGTTTTCGGAAAAGTCATCCTTCGCCCAGACTGAAATTCCCGGACCCTCCAACTACAATGCCCGAGGAAGCGCCGCCTTCGATCGACATCCCAGCGCTAAACGACGCATCCCCGTTTCACAGGCTACTTGGCCTTACGGTGACGCAGGTCCGGTCGGGTGAGGTAGAGGTCGTGATGCCCTACTCCGACCGACTCCTGGCAAGCACGACCGCGCCGTACATTCACGGGGGCGCAATCGCGACCCTGATCGACGTCGCGGGCAACTTCGCCATCATTGCCGCGATCGGCCGCGACGTCCCCACCATTGACCTGCGGGTCGACTACCTCCGCCCTGTCCGCCGTGGCGCCCTCCGTGCCGTCGGCCGGGCTGTCAAAGTAGGACGTCGTCTGGGCGTCGCCGACGTCGAGGTCTTCGATGAAACCGGGCAGACGGTGGCCATCGGCCGGGGACTCTTTAGCACGATCTGAGCGTGTGTGCTGAGTGAAGGCTTACAAGGGGCGCGAAGGAGAAACGAATGGATCCGGCCCTGCACGATGAGTTGAGAAGACGCCGCAGTCTCGCATGGCGGGATGTTGAGACGCAGGATGCGCATGCGCTCATCGTCTACGCTGCTGACGGCCGGGGTCAGAACATCCGCTACCTAACCAACTTCTCTCCTATCTACGGGGACGCGGTCTTCATCATGACGCCGGAACGCCTGCTCTATCTGTTGAACTTCGACTGGGAGATCCCCCGCGCCCGCGAGGATACCGGATTGGAGGCGTTCCTCGCCTCCTTCGATATAATCGACCAGGTGAGCGCCTTCCTGCGCGACCTGGGGATCACCCGGGGACGTGTGGCGACCATTGGGTTCGATCGCATTCCGCATCCGATGTTTGTTGGCCTCGCGACCCACTTTCCAGGGATCGACTTTAAGGACATCACTGCCTCACTGGAACGGGCCCGCCGCATCAAAAGCGCTCATGAGATTGCGCAACTGCGGCGCGCTGTGGAGATCACCGAAGCCGGGGTGAGGGCGGTGCGTGAGGCGATCCGTCCAGGGGTGAGCGAGGTCGAGCTGGCGGCTCTGGCTGACTATGCGATGAAGGCGGCCGGCGCCACCGTCCTAGCATTTCCCACAATGGTCCTCTCTGGACCTGAGCGAGTAGTTCCCGTGGCGATGCCGACAGAGCGGCGAGTCCAGGAAGGCGACGTAGTCATGCTCGACCTCGGCGCGACGTGGAACGGCTATCAAGCCGACGTGAGCCGCACCCTTGTCCTCGGTCGCGCCTCCCAGGAACAGGAACAGGCCTACCAGGTGGTGGTGAACGCCTGGCAACGGGCGGTGGACAACATGCGGCCCGGCGTACGATCCAGTCGGCTACAAGAGGTTGCGGCGCAGGCCGTAGCCGAGGCGGGCTACACTCTGGCGCACCGCATCGGCCACGGGGTGGGACTGGCTACGTCGCTAGAGTGGCCGAACCTGCAGAATGAGGAGGAACCTCTCGCTCCCGGCATGACCCTGTGCATCGAGCCCGCCATCTGCCTGCCGGGGATCGGTACCCTGAAGGTGGAGGACGACCTGGTCGTAACGGAGGATGGGGCCGAGTTGCTCAGCACCTCGGACCGCACCCTGTAGGGACGAGTGCAGGAGGCAGCTAGAAACGGGGACGGTCATGTGAGTGCGACTGCCTATGAGATGAAAGGCTGAGATGAGGACCATCGACTTCATGGAGCGGAGCAATTTCGGGGAACTCTTCTGGAAAGCCGTCAGGCTCTCCCCCGACAAGGTGGCCATCGAGCAGGACGACGTCACGCTCACCTACGCACAACTCGAGGATCGGACGGCCCGGGTCGCTGGCCTTCTCCGCGGGCTCGGAGTGGGACGCGATGACAAGGTTCTCTTAATGTTTCCGAATGACTGGCGCTTCGCTGAGTGCCTGTTCGGTCCACTCCGCTTGGGCGCCGTTTCGGTCCCGGCGAATATCAAGCTGGGTGTGGAGGCGCTGACCTACATCGCCCAGCACAGCGACTCGACGGTTCTCATCGGGCATATCGACCTCAAGGAGAAAGTCAAAGCGGTCCAGGCCGGGTCTCCCAACCTGCGGCAGGTCTTGGTCGTCGGCGGCGAGATCCCGGGCACCAAATCCTACGACCGGCTCCTCGAGTCCGCCCTCCCCGAGGCCGCAACGGTCCAGGTCGGACCGGACCACCCCGCCTTACTGATGTACACATCAGGGTCAACCGGGCGGCCGAAGGGGTGTCTGCTGAGCCACCGGAACAAGTGGTGGCAGGCCCGCTCCTCGGCGATGACGATGTTGCACGAGCCGAGGGACAAGGGCCTGGTGATGGGCCCTCTCTATCATGCCAACGCGCTGTGGGCCTGCCTGTTGCCCATGCTCTACGTCGGCGGCACCGTGACTATCCTATTGGGATTCGATCCGATGCCAGTGCTCACTGCGATCGACCGCTACCGTCCGACCTTCACGTCCGGCACGCCATCAATGTACACCCTCCTCCTGGCCCAGCGCGAGGCTCTGGCGCGCTACGATGTCTCCTCGATCGAGCTGCTCATGTGCGGTTCGGCACCGGTCCCTGGAGAGCTCATGGAGGCGATCATCGAGCGTTTCCGCTGCGAGGTCGTGGAGACCTACGGGCTCACCGAAGGAGGCGCGAATGTCCTCACACCTCGGTGGGGGATCAAGAAGATCGGGAGCACGGGGCTTCCCGTGCCGGACGTCGAGATCCGCGTGGTTGGCGTGGAGGATCCTTCCAGGGACGCTGCGCCCGGCGAGGTGGGAGAGTTGTGGAGCCGCAGTCCTGCCAACGCTCTGGGTTACTACAAGCAGCCAGAGGTTACGGCTGAACGCTTCACTCCCGACGGCTGGCTGCGCACTGGAGACCTGGTCCGGCGGGACGAGCAGGGCTATGTCTACTTCGTCGGCCGCAAGGACGACATGATCAACTGCGGCGGGGAGAACATCTATCCCAAGGAAGTCGAGACGATCCTTCTTAGCCATCCGACGGTAGCCGAGGTGTGTGTCGTGGCGGCTCCCCACCCACTAAAAGGGCAGGCACCGGTGGCCTGGGTGGTGCTACATCCAGGTCGGGAAGCTTCCGAGGACGAGATCAAAGATTTCTTTCTGGCTCGGGGACCGGCTTATGCGCACCCGAGGCGGGTGTTCTTCGTGGACCGACTCCCGATCTCGGGCACGAACAAAATCGACCGTAAGGCGCTGGAGCAGGAGACCCGAAAGCGGCTGCCCGAGGGACTCACGAAATTGCACACGTGATCAGAAACAACTCATCGACTGCATCTCTGCATCCGCCTGGAAGTCCAGCGACTCGGGGAATGGTAAGGCCTGAATACGAAGCCACCAGCGTCGGAAAAGTACGCTCAGGTTCAGCAGGGAAGACAGCTGCAGACCCCAGACAGCCTCGCCATTAAGGACCCGCTTCACGTGCGTTCTGTAGCGCTTGTTTAGGCGGCAGACTCATGGTTCGTATGGAGGTGGGCTTCTGCCCGGGCTCCGGGCGGAATGACTGTGAACTCCATGCAGAGTCCTCTCGCTCCGACTGTCGCGGCCGAGATAGCCCCCGTGTACTTCACCCCTGTCACCCCCTTGGAAACCTGTCCTGAGAGTGGATGACCTGGCATTTCGCAGGCTCGGTCATAGCATATTCACCCCTTCTGATATCAATCTAACTTTAGTTTAGGCCTGATAGGAGGTGCTAGTTCAGGAACCGCCCTGGGGACGCGCCGCGCGGTGCTGTCACGGAGCTGTCAAATGTCGAAACGCAGTAGGAGGGAAGCGC
>DASWFZ010000030.1:0-11663 GCA_036393975.1 bacterium
ACTGCGGATCAATGCGGCGGTCGGGCATCGTCGGCCTCCTGATGCGAATCTCCCTGCGCCCATTGTAGGGCTGACCGCCTGGCCGCACGAGGGGTGAGTCGATGCGCAGGGCGAATACAGTTGCGGACTCATCTGAGCAGACGAAATGACGATGGCCACTCCTCATCGCGCCGACCAGGTCGGCAGTTTCTTGCGTCCCGCCGAGCTGCTGGAAGCCCGGAAAGTCGGAGCCAGCCCGGAGCGCCTGCGCGTGATCGAGGACCAACACATCCTCCGCGTGTTGGCCAAGCAAAAGGAGATCGGACTTGATATCTTCACCGACGGCGAGCTCCGCCGGCGCAACTTCATGAGCGACCTCATTGATGCCGTCCACGGCTTCGACACGGGTGAGGCGGTGGTCCGGTCCTGGCAAGGGACAGTCGGCGTGGCAGTCAGCAGCGTTACGGGGGTGGTGACCTCGAAAATCCGCCCGCGTGGCCGCATGACGGCGCACGAGCTGGCCTTCCTGCGGACCCACCGCCCCGGCGCGATAAAGATCACCCTGCCCACCGCGAACCAGTTTCCGGCGATTGCGTTTAAGCGCGGCATCACGGATAAGGTATACCGGGATCACTCGGCGCTCTTGTGGGATATCGTGCCCGTGATCAAAGCAGAGATCGCCGCCCTGGTAACTGACGGCGTGCCCTACGTCCAGATCGACGCGCCCCGCTACAGCTACTACATCGACGCGAAGTGGCGCGAGTACATCAAGACAGAGATGGGGATGGAGCCTGCGGCCGCGCTGGACGAGGCAATCCGTGCGGACAACACGTGCCTGGAGGGGGCGCCCCGGCCTGGGGTGACGCTCGCCATGCACCTGTGCCGGGGCAACAACCGCAGCCAGTGGTACGCTGAGGGCGGCTATGACGCGATCGCCGAGAAGCTGTTCACGACGCTGCAGGTGGGTCGCTTCCTGCTGGAGTATGATGACGAGCGCTCCGGCACATTCGAGCCACTCCGGTTTGTGCCCCGAGGCAAGACGGTCGTCTTGGGCCTCGTGAGCAGCAAGAAGCCGCAGCTCGAGGCAAAGAAAGATCTCATCTGCCGGATCGAGCAGGCGAGCCGGTTCGTACCGTTGGACGACCTCGCGCTCAGCCCCCAGTGCGGATTCGCTTCTACGATGGAAGGGAATTTGCTCACGGAAGAGGATCAGTGGGCCAAGCTGCGACTGGTCGTCGAGACTACGCGCGAGGTCTGGCGGTAACAGAGAACATCTGGGCGGAGGTAACAGGGATGCAACGGTGTGCGCTGGTGATCCTGATCGCGGCGTTGATGCTCAGCGGACTGCCCCAGCGCGGGGTGGGGGCCCTCCCGCCGACGGTGAAATTGGGGGCGGTCGTCCCGCTCACGGGCCGATTTGCCGGCGGGGGAGGCCAGGTGAGGACGGGCTATGAGTTTGCTGTCGTCGACGTCAATGCCCGCGGCGGCGTGCGGGTGGGTGATCGGCAGATTCCGATCGAGTTGATTCTCCTCGATGATGAATCCGACCCGACAAAGACCGTCAGCCGGCTGGAGACCTTGGCCACGCAGCAAGGGGTGGCTGTGTACCTCGGCGGATTCGGGAGCGACCTTCATGCCGCGGCCGCTGCGGTCGCGGAAAAGAACCGCATTCCGTATTGCGGGGTCGCCTTCGCCCTTCATGCGATTCACCAGCAAGGGTTCAAGTTTCTCTTTTCGCCCTTTATCAAGTCGCCGGATATCGCCATCGGCACGTACCGGTTCCTCAACGCCTCCGTGCCCTCAGAGCAGCGTCCCCGGAGCGTGGCCATCTTTGCCGAGCGCACCGACTGGGGTCGCGAACTGGCCCGATTGTGGACAACCCGGTCCGCGGAGTTCGGGTATCGCGTCGTCGTCGCGGAGGAGTACAGCGTTGGGGCGCGCGACTTTTCGGACATCATCTTGCGGGCGAAGGCCGCCGGGGCCGACGCCGTGTTCTCCGTGCCCACACCCCCCGACGGGCTGGCGATGATCCGGCAGATGAAAGAGCTGGATTTCTCCCCTAAGGCTCTCGTGATGATCCGGGCGACCGACGCGGTGTCGTGGACGCAGGCCCTCGGCAAGGATGGGGATTACGTATTGCTGGCGCCCGGCTGGCACCATGCCTTCACCTACCCCGGCGTTGCTGAGATCAACGCGAAGCATCAGCAGCGCTTTGGCAGGCCGGCCGATGTCCTCGTCGGCCCCAGCTATGCGTGTGTGCAGATCGTCGTCAACGCGATCGAACGGGCCGGCAGCCTCGACCCAGTGGCCATCCGGAATGCGATGGCCACCACGGATATGCAGACCGTGGAGGGTCCGGTGCGGTTCCGGTCTGATGGGACCGGCATCGTGCCGTTTGTTTTGGTGCAGTGGCAGGGCGGGGCCCAGCAGCTCGTATGGCCCCAGGGGCCTGGCGCCGTCCCGTTCCAGTATCCAGCGCCTCCCTGGCGTGGGCGGTGATCGACTGGTCTGTGCGCCGCGGGGCTCGCTAGAGTCAGATAGTGCTCCTAGAGGTCGAGGGCCTCACCAAGACGTTCGGCGGGCTGGTGGCCGTAAGCAGAGTCTCCTTTCACGTCGCGTCCGGAGAAGTCGTCGGCCTCTTGGGGCCGAATGGGTCGGGGAAGACCACCCTCCTCAACCTCATCGCAGGCGCCCTCCGTCCGGATGCGGGCCAGGTCCGTCTGGCCGACCAGGACATCACCGCCCTGCCGGCCAACACCCGCGCACGTCTCGGGATTGCGCGCACGTTTCAGCTAGTGCGGACGCTGCCCAAACTAACCGTCCTCGACAACGTCCTCGTCGGTCGGCTCTACGGGCACGAGGGGTCTGGTCTCGAGGCCGCTCGCGCTGAGAGCCTCCATCTCCTCGACGCGGTAGGACTGCGTGATAAAGCCCGCTCCCTTGCCTCTCAGCTGACGCTGACAGATCAGAAGCGGGTGGAACTCGCCCGCGCACTCGCGACACACCCGAAGGTACTGCTGCTGGATGAACCATTCGGGGGCCTCAATCCGACCGAAGTCGGGGCGGCGGTGGCCCTGCTGCGGCAACTCCAGACCAGCGGGGTCACGGTCGTGCTCATCGAGCATAACGTGCGGGCGGTCCGCGCTCTCTGTGATCGCCTGATCGTATTCAACTATGGCCAGACTGTCGTGGAGGGGGGGCCCGATGAAGTGCTCGCCCACCCCGCCGTCATCGAAGCGTATCTCGGAAAGTCGTCGGCATCTAACCTCGCGGCCTTCTCGTGACATCCGTTCTTCTGCAGAACGCAGTGTTTGGGCTGCTCCTCGGGGGCCTCTACGGGTTGGGAGCGGTGGGGCTGTCGCTTGTCTTCGGCGTGTTGGCCGTACTCAACGTGGCCCACGGCGAGCTCATCATGTTGGGCGGATATGTGAGTGTCTGGCTCTTCACTCTGTGGCGGGTCGACCCGTTCGTTTCTGTTCTCGTGGCTGGTCCGGCACTGTTTCTCGTCGGCGCTGTGTTGTTCCGGCTGTTCTTTCGGCGCTTGGTCTCTTTCGCTGAGGACGATCGGATTAAGACCTCGATCCTCATCGGATTCGGTCTGGCCCTTGTCCTGCAGACGCTGGCGATTCTCGCCTGGGGGGCCGACGAACGAGCGGTCACTCCACGCTACGCCGGCATGGTGATGACCGTGGGAAACGTTGTCGTACCACTGTCCCGGTTGGGCGCGCTGGCGCTCGCGTTCCTGGTGCTCGGCGGCGTGCACCTGTTCCTCACCCGGACGCGGGTAGGGACGGCGCTGCGCGCCACCGCAGATGATGAGCAAGGCGCAGTTCTCGTAGGGATTCCTATCGGCACCGCGTATCTGAGAGCCTTTGCACTGGGAAGTGCGCTCGCCGGCGTGGCCGGGGCCTTGGTCAGCGTATCCGATGCCGTGAGTCCGGCGATCGGATTGCACTGGACGCTGAAGGCCTTGATTGTCATCGTCTTAGGCGGCATGGGCAACATCTTCGGGACGTTTGTGGCGGGTCTATTCTTAGGGCTTGCGGAGGCGACGAGCGGGTTTCTGTTGGGGAATGCCTACCGCGAGGTCGTAGGATTGATGCTGTTCTTACTGGTGCTCAGTGTTCGCCCCCGAGGACTGCTGACGCGGTCATGACCGGTCGACCCCGCGCGTGGCTGATGATTGCGCTAGGGCTCGGCGTGCTGGCCGCGCTCCCGCTGCTCAGCACGGGGGGCGTTCTCACGTGGGGATTCCAGGTGTTGCTCTTTGTGGCGCTCGCGCAGAGCTGGAACGTGTTGGGCGGGTTCGGAGGACAAGTGAGCTTGGGCCACGCGGCGTTCTTTGGATTGGGCGCGGTGGTGACGCGGATGGTGTGGCTGTCGGGCCATCCGCTAGCAGTAGCGCTGCCAGCGGGGATGGTTGCCGCGACAATGGCGGGAGTACTCATCGGTGCGCCCACCTTGCGATTGCGTGGGCCGTACTTTGCGATTGGCACGCTGGCCGTGGCGGAGATCCTGCGAATCACCGTTGGCAACGTGCTCCCCGAAGTCTCGACGCTCTCAGCCCCGGCGCTTGCCGGGTACACGCTGGTCCCCCGCTACCTCCTCGCGCTCATGGCGGCCGTTCTGTCGACCCTCGTCGCCTGGATGCTCACGCAGACGCGGTTTGGGTATGGGCTGGCGGTCGTGCGCGACGATGAGGCAGTCGCCGAGGCCGTGGGGGTCAACGCCTTCCGTCACAAACTTGCAGTCTTCGTGTTGAGCAGCGCGCTGGCGGGCCTGACCGGGGGAGTCTTTGGCTATTACCACGTCAGCTTCTACCCGCAGTTTGCCTTCAGTCCTTTGTGGACGTTTGATGCGTTGTTAATCACCTTCTTCGGTGGAACGGGAACGGTGTGGGGGCCGCCGTTCGCAGCGGCCGTGTATCTGTTGTTCCGCGAGGCGCTGGCGCTGCGTCTGGTCGAGTTACACGTGCTGGTCTTCGGGATCGTGTTCGTCTTGGTCGTGCTGGCGTTTCCCGGGGGCCTCGTCGCGGCGTGGCGTGCGTTTGGTCCCGGACGCCTTCGGCAGACTCACGGCTCCTGACTTAACAGATACCGACCTCGAAGGAAACGTGGATTTCGAGGGCGTCCTCACAATTGCGTTTGGGGATGAATCTGTGGTCATCGATACGTTGAGCATGACGGCGAGTGCGGCCAGGATGATTCTTGAAGAATTGACCGTCGTTCTGAAATGGGCATGGTCACTTAGACCACACCCGCTTGCGTTGGTGTTGTAATATCGAAGACGTTCGAGATACCTGTTGGGAAAGGGCGGTGCGGGATGCTGGCAGTGGAACGGTTGGCGCGCGGTCGACTGCACTACGGGTGGATCATCGCCGCCGTCACCTTCGTCACGCTGATCTCAGCGGCCGGGATCCGCTCGACGCCCGGCGTCTTGATCATCCCGCTGGAGAAAGAATTCGGCTGGAGCCGGGCGCTAATTTCGGCGGCGCTATCGGTCAACCTGTTGCTGTACGGGTTGATGGGGCCGTTTGCTGCCGCGTTCATGGACCGGTTCGGTGTCCGGCGTGTGATGCTCATCTCGCTCGGATTGCTGGCCGCGGGGGTTGGACTGACGACCACGATGCACACGTCGTGGCAGCTCGTACTGCTGTGGGGTGTTGTTGTCGGGCTCGGGACGGGCAGCACCGCGCTGGTCTTAGGCGCTTATATCGCTAACCGGTGGTTTGTCGAGCGGCGTGGCCTGGTGATGGGAGTGCTGACCGCCAGCACGGCTACCGGCCAGCTCATCTTCCTGCCGATCCTCGCCTCCTTGGTCGTCGGCCACGGGTGGCGCGCGGCGGTGCTCGTCGTCGCTGGCGCCGCGCTGCTCATGATCCCGCTCGTTGCCCTGTTCATGCGAAATGAGCCCAGCGACGTTGGGCTGCGTCCCTACGGCGCGACGGTCGAGGCCCCCCAGGCGCCCCAGCTCCCAGTGGGAGGCAATCCCTTTGAGACCGCGCTATCTGCGCTCGGTCGCGGGTTCAAGTCGAGGGATTTCTGGCTGCTCGCGGGTAGCTTCTTCATCTGCGGCGCCAGCACCAACGGGCTGATCGGGACCCACCTCATCCCGGCGTCAATGGAACACGGCATTCCCGAGGTCACCGCGGCGAGCCTGCTGGCGACCATGGGCGTCTTTGACCTGGTCGGGACGACGCTCTCCGGCTGGCTGACCGATCGGTGGGACAGCCGGTACTTGCTGGTCTGGTACTACGGTCTCAGGGGCCTGTCACTGCTCTTCCTTCCCTATGCGTTAGGGACCCAATTCCTCGCGCTCGCGGTCTTTGTTGTGTTCTACGGGCTCGATTGGATCGCCACCGTTCCGCCGACCGTCCGTCTGACCGCCGACATCTTCGGCAAACGCAACGTGGGCGTCATGTATGGGTGGATCGCGGCGTCGCACCAGTTCGGGGCCGCCACCGCGGCGTTTGGGGCGGGGGCGGTGCGCACGTGGCTCGGAAGCTACCAGGTGGCGTTCATGACCTCCGGCCTGCTCTGCCTCATCGCGACCGGTCTGGTGATCCGCATCGGGCAGGCGTCGAAGGGCGATCTGGTGCGGCCGCGTCCGGCGGAGGCAGGGGTGTCGATCTAATCGGAGGGTCTGCGCGCGGCCGTCTCTTCGTCGCCACGGTCGTCGCGCTGGGATGGTTCTTCGTTCGGCCGCCTGAGGTACTCGCCCACGCTCGTCTCATCCGCACCAATCCTCCCGATCCGTGCACGGCGCTCCCTCGTCCGCTCCAGCTGAGCTCCAGCGATCTACCATGCGAGACCGGTGTGGTGTTGCCACAGCCGCCGTCGGTCGTCCAACTGTACTTCAACGAACGCGTTGACCTCGTGGGGCGCGGCGTTCGCGTGGTAGCGCCGAGCGGGCGGCGCGTCGAGGGGCCGGCGCAACTCTCCGGGACAACGGTGTCGGTGCGAGTTGCCGCCTCCGAGATCGGTACGTATCTCGTGATCTGGCGCGTCGTGGCCACGGACACCCACCCCGCGCAGGGGATGTTTGCGTTCAGCGTTGGCCGCTCCAGCAATCCCCCGGGTGGAGCGACCGTCCCGCCCGTTGGCGGGGGATCACGACTGGGACTGGTCCTCGAGATGCTGGCTCGCGCGCTCCATCTTCTCGGATTCGCGCTGAGCATCGGGGTGTTCACCTTCCGAGAGATGGTCCTAGTGCCGCTCGGCCTCACGGCCGATGCCCACGCGGAGCGCCGAGTATGGCGGCTGATTGGCGCAGGCCTGATCGCGTTGCTACTTGGCGAGCCGTTCGCGCTGATGGCCCAGACCGTAAGTTTGAGCGGCGGCGCGACGGCGTGGTTCGACCTTGAGCTCGTGGGAGGGGTACTGGATTCGAGCTTCGGCCGCGTGCTGGCGCAACGGTTAGGCGCGGCCGTCTTGCTCTGGGCGCTCGTCGGCGCCGCGCGCAACGCCCACGTCCGCGAAGGCCGGACGGCGTGGATCGTCCTTTTCCTGGGTGCTGCGGTGGCCGTGGTCGACGGGGAGGCGGCCCACGCCGTTGGGACCCGCCCGGTGTGGTTTGGCCTCCTCATCAACACCCTGCATGAAGCAGCGATGGGTCTGTGGGTAGGGGCGCTGCTGGGGCTGCTCGGCGTCTGGCGATTGCCCGGAGTTATCGTGCGCCATCGCGAGCTCACCACGCGAGCCGCGCGAATCGCCGCAGTGTCGTTGTCGGTGCTGATCGCTACCGGGACGGTGATGGCCCTGCAACACTTCACTGGCCTGCGCGATCTAACCGCTACCGCCTACGGCCGAACGCTGGTCGTGAAACTCGGTGTACTGGTCGCCATTCTGCTGCTCGCGATGGCTGCTGGGAGGGTCCCACTCGATCGGCGGCCACGTTGGTGGGCGCGAGAGGTGGCCCTCCTCTTCGTTGTAATTACCCTCGCGGGGTTGCTCGTCTCAGTCGCGCCCCCCCGGTGACCGCGGTCGGCTACGGTGCGTTCTTTGATTCGGCGACGAGATCCGCGAAAGAGGAGCAAGACTTCCCGAATTCCCACCAGCCTTTCACCCACGGTTGCACGAAGGCCATGCTCCGCCCATACACAAGGGGAATCAGCGCGACCCGGTCGGCTACCGCCATGCGATCGGCCTCGTGAAACAGTTCGAGCCGAGACTGGTCGCTGCGTTCCTGTCGTGCACGTTCGATCAACTCGTCAAACGGCGGATAGGAAAAGCCGCCTTCATTTGTCTTGCTGTCGGAGTGAAAGAGAAGGCGCAGGTAATACTCCGGATCGGGATAGCCGGGCAGCCACCCCGTGACGGCGATCGGGACGTGGTCCCACAGCCGCTTTATTCCCAACGCTTCGGTCGCACTCCACGTGCGCAGTGTCACGCGGAGGCCCAGCACCGCGCGCCAGGAGTCGATGACCGCCCGGATGATGGGCTGCCATTCGTCGAGAGCGCCGACGGTGATCTCCGCCGCCACTCCGGATTGCGCCAGGTGCCCCCGCGCGCGTTCAGGGTCAAAACGCGGCACGATGTCGGGGGTGTGTCCCTGGAGCACGGGCGGTACTACTCCTCCAGTGGCGACGACGAGGTTTGGCTGGACTACACGCTCCAAGGCGGCGCGGTCAATGGCATGAGCAAGGGCGCGCCGGAACTCCACATTGGACAGGACCGGGTGGTGATGGTCGAAGGCGAGGTAACCCGACCATGCGGGCGGGCCTAGCTTGACATCCTCCCGGGCGGGCGTCAGGTCGGCGATCCGGGGCGTGTAGCGGACCATGACCATGTCGACATTGCCCTCTTGGTACGGACCCATCGCCGCGGGAATCGCCTCCCGCTGGAATTCCACGCGGCGGACGTTTCCGGGTCGCGTCCCTCGGTAGCCCTCCTGACGGACCAGCACCAATCGGCCGTCTGCGCGTTCGGCTTGCCGGAAGGGACCGCTGACGACCTGGTACTCCGGTTTCGTCCACTCCTCGCCATACTTTTCGATGACGTGCCTGGGTTGTGGTGCGCTGTCGGGCCGGTTCATTACGCTCATGAAATACGGCGCCGGCGCGACGAGCCGGAACTCCACGGTGCGGTCATCGCGTGCGCGGACGCCGATCCGGTGCGCATCGCGGTTGTGCCCCAGATAGTAGTCCTGGCCGTTCTCGAGTGCGAAGTAGATGGCCACGGAGGATCCGGGCCTGCGGGGGTCCAGCACGCGCTTGATCCCGAACTCCACATCATGGGCAGTCAGCGGGACTCCATCCGACCAGAACAGCCCCGGACGCAGGTGGAACACGTATTGCAACCCGTCGTCAGAAATCTCCCAGCCTTCTGCCAGGGAGGGAACAATCGTACGTTCGGGCCACGCTTCCACGAGACGATCAAACAGCTGCATGCACAGCTGGATATTCGGCCAGGCGATGGCTGAGTTCGGGTCCGGATCATTCGGCAGATAGCTCGTCGCCACGCGCAGGATCGCCGACGGTGTGCCACGCCAGGCGGGGGGCGGTGTCCAGTACGTGAACGCCTGCTGGTACGCCGCATTCGCCTCGGCAAACCGCAGAGAAGTGTGCAGTGCCAGCGCGAGCTTGAACAGAACCAACGCCATGCTTTGCTTCTCTCCCCGCCGCTCCATGAGCGGGAGAAGGGCCTTGTAGTGCTCGATGGCTTCGTCGAGAGCGTACTCCTGACGTGCCTTATCGCCGGCGCGCAGCAGACACACCGTGGCCTTCTCCTCATCGCGTGCGGCCAGCCAGTGGTGCGCGAGCAATCCGAGGGCCTCGTCCTCGTGGCCGGCGTAGTGCTGCTCCAGCCACTCGGCTGCCCGCCGGTGGAGCCGCGCTTGCTGGTCGGTGAGGAGGGTTCGATACGCCGTCTCCTGGATCAGCGCATGTTTGAATCGATACTCGGGCTCTGGCCACCGACGTCCTTCCCGAAGAAGGTCGAGTCTCTGCAGTTCGTGCAACGCATCTTGCACCGATCCATTACCACCGGCCACGCCCTCAAGGTGATGAAGGCTGAAGCGGCGTCCGAGGACTGACGCCGCCGTCAACACTTCGCGGTCGTGGGAACTCAGACGGTCAATACGGGCCAGGATGACCTTCTCGACTGTCTGTGGGATGGCGAGGGGGACGCCCGGCACAAAACGCCAGCCCTCCGCGTCGGCGACCAGCGCGCTGGAGTCGACGAGCGCGCGGAAGAGTTCTTCTAAGAAGAAGGGGTTGCCCTCGGCGTGTGCGAGAATCTGACGCTCCACATCCACGGGCAGGACGTCGGGGGGGATCAGCGATCGGAGCAATTCCCGGTCGGCAGTCCCCGAGAGCGGCTCGAGTGTCAGTTCCTCGGTGCGATGGGGATACTCACGTCCTGCGCGCTCCTTGACGCCCCAGGAGGGATGATCGCGCTCCGGACGCTGTGTGATCACGAGCATGACGGCGGCGGTCTCGGTGAGCGGAAGCAACCGATCGGTCAGCTGCAGCGAGGTCGGGTCTGCCCAATGGAGATCCTCGATCACCAGCGCGACCGGTCCGTCCTCGGCCAGTCTCTCTACGAGTGTCTGCATGACCTCAAAGGTCCGGTATTGCAGGGCCTCGGGCGAAATCTGAGCCAGTCGCGTAGCGGCCTCTGGCTCTAATGCCACACCTAACATCGCTCCCAGATACGGGTAGATCTCCGCTGCCCGGTCTGGGAAGAGACGCTCCGTCTTACGACGCAGCGTCACGCGGACGCGCATCTCTGGTTCATATGCTCCGACCGCGAGCCACTCCCTGATCAAGTCTCGGTAGGGCCAGTACGGCAGCGCCTCCCCGTAGGAGACACAGCGGCCCTCCAGCCACTGCGGCCGCCCGCGCGCCGACGGCGACGCCAGGAAGTGTTCGCGCAACTCCAGAGCCAGGCGGCTCTTGCCGATCCCGGGCTCGCCGACGATGAACAACACCCGCCCGGAGCCGCCGAGGACAGTATCCATCACCTCACGGCCCGCCGCGAGTTCGCGTTCGCGACCGACAAAACGGGTCTGAGCGCCCGCGGGTCCGCGGATCTTGCGCGCCGCAGCCCGGGCGGCGGTAGCCTCATGCGCGGTGACCGATTGGACTTTCCCTTTGAGGGACAGCTGTTGCGCGGGTCCCCAGCTAAACAGCGGCTCGATCGTCCGCTGCGTTGTTTCTCCCACGAGGACGGAATTGGGCTGGGCGGCCGTTTGCAGACGGGCCGCCGTGTTGACGGCGTCTCCGTAGGCCGCCGTCTGGTGGGTTCCACTGACTCCGAGTGAGCCAAGGACCACGGGCCCGGTATGAATCCCCACGCGCACTCCGAGACCACTCACCCCCCATGCTTGCACGACCTCGTCCGCGTACCGCCGGGCCTCTTGCACGATTTGTAGCCCGGCGCGGACCGCTCTCTCGGCGTCATCCTCATGGGTCACGGGGGCGCCGAAGAGCACCAAGAGACCGTCTCCGGCGATGTCTTTCACTGTACCGCCCCATTCCTCGACAATGCGGATGAAGCGGCCCACCACTTCCCCGATGATCAGCTTCACTTCCTCTGGGTCAAGCCGTTCCCCCAGATGAGTGGAGCCGGTCAGGTCGGAGGCCAGGATGGTGATGACCTTCCGTTCCTCATGCATCGATGGGTGGACTTTCCCCACTTCGATTTCCTGGCCCTGCTGTTTAGATGGAGCAGATCGTGCGGTCT
>DASWFZ010000031.1:0-11244 GCA_036393975.1 bacterium
GTGCCCCAGGTGCCACAGACTGTCGCGCATCGTCTCTGCGCGTGCGGCGTTGGTGGCGTGGGTCTGCGCCGTCTTAAAGGCCGCAACGAGGCCTGCAGCCGGTTTGCCATAATCGCTCCCGCCCCCATATCCTTGCGCGAATACCGCACCGGAGCTCGCTAACACCATCACCACCACTCCGATAAAGATCAGCCGCCGTATCCGTCCCATTGTGTTTGCGCCTCCCAAACTCTCCATGACTTGCTAGCTGCACCATGCGCCGTCCTAGTAACAGAAACGTCACAGCCATTCGAAGAGTTCGTATCACTTCGACCCACCTGTTCCGCCACAAGTCTCAAACCCGGCACGACCTCCCCACTGAACGGCCTAACTTGCGGAACCGCATCCCGCTCTGTGGGCACGTCGTTCCCAGCCCTGCTGCCATGTGCCAATTCTTGCGGTCTCAGGGCTCTCAAAGTGGGGCAGGTCTTACAGAAGGGACCTCAACCGTTGGACGACTTCAACACCACCGCCGTCGGTACGGGAGAGTGCCAATGTCGTACAGCCAGCCCATGCACGGTCTCGACCCACGAGTCTGTCCCCGGTGCGGCGCGGTTCAGCAGAGCCCGGGTTCGACGTTTTGCGAGCAATGCGGCGCGACTCTTTCCCGATTGGAAGTCGTACCCTCGCGGCCAAAGACTGGGGTTAGACGACCCCGGCTGGCCATCGGCTCCGCCCTCTCGGCGCTTATCCGACAGCCGGCATACCTCGTGAGGCGCGTCGTCGGACTGATACAAAGCCTGATCTCTCTTGTCGTCCGGGGCGTTGCGCTGGTCTTGGTGCTCTACGCTCTGGTCATCGGATTGAGTCTTGTCCCCCAGATCCGCGGCAACGTGCCTCCATTGAAGCAGGCAGCCGTCACCGGACTGTCCTGGGTGCAACGAGCCGCACAAGAGAGCGTCAAACTGCAGGCGAGTCTCAACGCACCGCCTCATCGCTCGTCGACTACGACTTCGCAGAAAGCCGTCCCCGCTCAAGCCACATCGGCGCAGGCCGTGACTGTGACGTCGACACCTAGTGGAGCGATCGTCGTGCTCGACGCCCGCCAAGTGGGGAAGACCCCCCTGACCATTAAAGTCCCTCCGGGCCTCCATCGGATCACCGTCGTCCAGTCAGGTTATGCGAGCATCACGCGGGCGCTCACCGTCCGATCGGTACCCGTTTCGTTGAACGTCACCCTTACCTCCACGCGCTGAGGCACTCATACGACCCAGTCTCACTAGGTCGTCTCGCACCGATTGTGAGCCAGTCGTGCGCACACCGGCATCTAGGGAACGAGGTGGCAGATGACCAAAGCCCCATCCGTCGCGGAGATGATGAGTGCCTATGCTCAAGACGCGGTGGAATACGCGCAGCGCTCGTTTGACATCTTCTTAGACTACTCGGAAGCTAGTGTGCGACAAGTCGAGACAGTCATGGCAAAGCTTTTTGAGACCATGCCCAAAGGGACACTGGGCAAGCTCTTCACAAAAGGCCCCTCGCAGCATGAGTTCGAGCAGATAACGAAAATGTTCGGGGGCTATCTCGGGGAAGTGACTCGGCGCGCGTGGGGGGACGATGGAAGTTAGAGAGCGCGGCATTCCCCGGCCAACAAGTCATCACATTTGAGATCGCAGGGGTGGGGATGTTTGGCCTCATTTCAAGGTGGGGAAGCGCTTGACCAATGGTCCAGAGGATAATCTTTGGACGTACCTCCAAGTGCTGAAGCAGAAGTATCAGAAGCAGCAATAGCGGACCGGACGGATCGCCTCAGACCCACGGTTGCCTGGTCGTCCTCACCTCCGCGCCCGACCGCGCGCTGTGGTATTGCATCCATAAAGTCGCTCTCCAGTTCCCGGTAGTCGGACTCCGATACAAAGAGAGGGCAATCGGTGGTCTCGGGCATCCCTGGCCATTCGGCCCGACCAGTGCATAGATTCGGCCCTACGTCGGTATATGGAATAGTGCGATCCGGCGGCAGAGCGTTGGCGCGATCCACACACCATAGGCTGCAAGGGAGGCACGAAGATGATCATCGAGTCCCTCCAAAGGGGTAATGAATTCTTTCAGCCCCGCGTTGCAGTCCTCGCCAGTGGCGCATTCGATCCTCTTCATTACGGTCACATTCGCTATATCCGTGCGGCAGCCGAGCACGCCAGAACACACGGCCTTCCCCTCGTGGTGGCGGTCGCTCCCGACGAATATGTCAAACGACGCCACCCTCTCTTGCAACCGCTGGAGGGCCGAATGGAAGTGCTCGATGCCTTGCGATGGGTGGACTTCGTCGTGCCGCAGGGCAGCGAGAGCCTCGCCCCAGCCATTCGGGCGATCAGCCCGGTCTCTGTTATCAAAGGCACAGACTGGATGGCGCACGGCCTCCCCCAAGAGGAAAATCAGGCGATTGAGGAGATAGGTGCAAAGATCACCCGGGTGGGGGTCAGCCCTGTCAGTAGCAGTGAGTTGCTGCAAACGGCCTTTTGGCGGTTCGCGGACGAGTGGGTCGGTTGAACGGAGAGTCTTCAACTCGTTTGGCTGGGCATGGCCTCATGCCCCGAGCTTTATGCTTTCAGAGGGGATCACCTCCTCGATCCTCTTTGCTAGGATACGCACTCGTGAACGCGAGCTGGGTTCGACCCCATTTCTCGCGGCGTACTGTTGAAGCAGGGGTACGTTAAGGATAGGTTGGGGATGGGCGGGACGGAGCCGCGGCCATCAGGTCACGCGGACTGGGTAAGTACGCGCCGACGGAAACAAGCCGACGCTGCAGTTCTGTGATAAGTGCAGGGTCTTGCGCCATCCGGGTTGGAGTGGTTCCGGTGCGGATGGCCAACGCTGCGGCTTCCCCACCGGCCTCTCCCATGGCCATTGTCGTGGGAATGACGCGGAGCGCCCCTGCCGCGGAGTACGTCGCGCCCACCGGTTTTCCGACGACGAGCAGTCGCTCGACTCCCAGGGGCACGAGGATCCGGAACGGAATTGCATAGACGCGATTGGTGACCGCGTACGGGTTCATCTGTCCAGGACCGTACGGATGCAGGTCAATAGGGTACGAGGCGATCGCGACGCGATCCCAGAAGTCGCCGCCGAAGAGAATATCCTCGGCGGTCATGCGGTACGCACTGGCAACATGCCGCGTCTCCCGCACATACAAGTGGGGAGCCGCGCCCACGAGGTAAGCGCCCGCAAATCCGGGGGCGCGTGCGTTCAGAAACTTCGCCAAGGCCGGAAGTTCTGCTTCTCCCTGCGCGCGAGCTTGTTGTAGGGACGGTCGATCTGCCCCGTTCACGTCAAAGATCTGCAGCGCGTTTACTAAAACCGTCTCATCGCTTTGCCATCCGAGGTTGAGGTCGAACGCGGCTACGCGCGCGTTGCGCGCGCGAAAGTGACTGACGATTTCGCTGTACCCCCATACGTACTGGCCGCGGACGCCGCATAATCGCCCCGGTTTCATCTTTTCCGCCGCGACGTAACGCGTGACTCCCCGGCGGTCAACACCCGCCAGGCGGAAGACAAGGGTGGCGGCCTGCATGCGCCGGTCCAGCCCGCTTTCCTCGCGCCCCACGGTAAACGAGACGCCAGCGGCGACCGCAAGAGATGCGTCGTCGGTCGCGTCAATGAACTCGTCCGCGGTGACGACCCGGGACCGCCCGTCGCCTGTGGCGAGAACGACACCCGTCAAGACGCCATCGCGCACGACGGGTGCAACAACTCTGGTGCGGGTCTGCACGGTGAGCTTCGGCTGCGCACTGACAAGCCTGTCGAGGACCATTTGGGCTTCTTCGATGTCGAAGGTTTGACCCAACGCACGGTACATTTGTCCAAAGATTCCCCGCGTGAGCGACTGTCCAGCGGGTCCCAGGTTCAGGTCGAGGACGTTCAACCACGCCAGAGTGATCTCCCCGCCAATCTCCTCCTGCGGCTCCACCAGTAACGTGGTCATGCCAGCGCGCGAAGCCGCAACGGCAGCCGCGATTCCCGCAGGAGACCCACCGACCACTAGCACTTGCACGTGCATCGCCTGCGGCTTCTTGGCTCGCGCGGGTGGGATAGCTACCCGAAGAGTAAGGAGGAGGGCAAACGCGATTAGGAGAGCGGGTACCTTTCGCATCGTTGATGATGGCTTCCTCGTCGTCCTCACCATGGGTTCGGACCTACCAGATCTGGGGCCTCCCATCAATTGCTAGGCGCTTATGGAAACCATACCCCTCGACCGCTGGAGAAAGGCGGGTTCCTGAACGGAAGGATCTCCTCAACTGCCACCAGGCGGGTCGAGCGGGATCAAACGCAAGTCCGCCGAAAGGATCAAGCTGCCAGTCGACGAGCAGGTCACTATGCAGCAGGTCTCTGGAGCCTTGCGGATCCCGATCAACGAATTGGTTCGCTATTTCCTGCGGCTTGGGGCGCTAGGCTTCGGCGGACCGGCCGCTCTTGTCGCCCAGATGGAGCAGGATCTTGTCCGCAATCGTCCATGGGTCTCCCGGGAAGAGTTCCGCGAAGCAGTTGCCGTGTGTCAGTCGCTTCCCGGCCCCCTGGCCATCCAGGTCGGCATCTTCGTCTCTTACCTCCGTGGAGGGTTCTGGGGCGCGTGGGCGGGCGGATTAGCGTTCATCCTCCCCAACTTTCTCATCGTGGCAGCACTCGGCGCTCTGTTTGTGCGGTTCGGCGATTTGCCGTTGGTCCGCGTCATCTTCTACGGTGTCAGTCCGACCGTCATCGCGCTGATCGTCTACTCTTGCTACCGATTGACGAAGCTAGGGATGGAGGACGTGGTGCAGTGGCTCATCGCTGCCGCGTGTCTCGCGGTCACTGTGGTGCTGCGCGCCGAAATCGCCCTCTTGTTCATCGGTGCCGGGGCACTCGGTATCCTCTACTACGCCGTCGTGCGGCAGCGTAAGTCACTACCGTTGCCCCTCTTGGCGGCTATTCCCCTTGTCTCGGGCGGGCATGGGTTCGCTGCATCCATCCTCGTCCGGCTGCTCACCTTCTTCCTGAAAGCCGGCGCCCTCACGTTCGGCAGCGGGCTCGTGATCGTTCCATTTCTAGAGAAAGGGCTCGTCCAACAAACCGGCTGGCTTGATGAGCGGCAATTCCTTGTGGCGGTAGCGATTGGGATGCTGAGTCCCGGTCCCGTCGTGATCACGGCGACGTTTGTTGGCTATCTGGTCGCGGGATTCTGGGGCTCGCTCATCTCTACGCTGGGCATCTTCTTGCCCTCGTTTCTCCTGATCCTCATCGTGGCCCCGGTTCTCATCCGACACCGTGCAAACCCGTACATCCAGGGATTTGTGAAAGGCGCCTATGCCGCCGCCATCGGGACGATCTTAGGGGCGGCGGTGCTCCTGGGTCGGATCGCCATCGGCGATTGGCTGACGATCGTCGTGGCGCTCGGCAGCCTAGCCGCCCTGGCCCGATGGAACGTGAAGCCCTATCTGCTGGTGGCGGTCACCGCTGTCATAGGATTGATCGCCTTTCCCCTGATCAACCCCACCTGGACATTTGTGAAGTAGTCAAACCTGGGGACCCTGTTCTCAATTACTACCGCGGCTGAGCCTCAGGCACAGTTGCGTACCAAGGGTCGACGCCGCGCGGGGTCTGAGATGCCTCCGCTGTTGAATTCCTTGTGTGAAAAATTTGATCTCTCTAGTCGCTAACGAGCTGAGCGTCCTCCAACAGCGAACAAAAGTAGCGATGCACCCCGTCGTATCGCGCGATTTCGGGGTGAAAGCTGGATGCGAGTAGCCTGCCCTGCCGGATTAACACAGGATCACCAGCGTGTCGCGCGAGCACTTCAACGCGAGGACCCACCCGCGTGATGACCGGCGCCCTGATGAACATCACTCGGAACGGTGCAGGATCGATCGCGGGTGCTTCCACCCATGTCTCAAAACTCTCCCGCTGCCGCCCGTAGCCATTCCGCTCGACTGCAACGTCCATCAGCTTCAGCAACGCCGGTTCCCCTCCGGAGGCCTCTTGGGCCAGCAGAATCATTCCTGCGCAGGTCCCGTAAATGGGCATACCCTCCAGCGCGCGCCGCGCGATGGCGCTATCCAATCCGACGCGCACGAGGAGTTTCCCGATGGTCGGGCTCTCTCCCCCGGGGAGAATGATTCCCCCTACCCGTTCCAGATCGCCGGGCGTGCGCACGGGCACCGCGTCCGCGCCGCACGCCTCGAGGGCCCGGAGGTGTTCAACGACATCGCCCTGCAATGCACACACGCCGATTTGCGTTCTCATGCTACGTCGTTCACCAGCCTCGCGTCTGGAGGAGTTCTGCGGCGGGAAGCTTTCGCACGTCCAATCCCCGCATGGGCTCCCCGAGCCCTTCTGACGCCTGGGCGATGACCTGTGGATCATCGTAGTGGGCGACGGCATCGACAATGGCGCGTGCCCGCCGCGCCGCGTCCTGCGATTTGAAAATGCCCGACCCGACGAACACGCCATCGCAGCCCAGCTGCATCATCAAGGCTGCATCGGCCGGTGTCGCGATGCCGCCGGCGGCGAAGTTCACCACCGGCAGCCGGCCCAGCCGACGGGTCTCCTCCACCAGCTCCACGGGCACACGAAACTCCTGAGCCGCGGCGGCGAGCTCGGAGTCTGGCCTCGCCTGCAACTGACGAATTTGACCGCTAATCGCCCGCATGTGCCGCACAGCCTCCACGACGTTGCCCGTCCCCGCCTCCCCCTTGGTCCGGATCATCGCGGCGCCCTCGCTAATACGGCGGAGCGCTTCTCCGAGATCCCGGGCGCCACACACAAACGGAACCTTGAACGCCCGCTTGTCGATGTGAAACTGTTCGTCTGCCGGTGTGAGGACTTCACTTTCGTCGATGAAGTCGACGGCGAGTGCCTCCAGCACCTGGGCCTCCACAAAATGGCCGATTCTGACCTTGGCCATGACCGGAATCGTCACCGTGGCCATGATCTCTTTGATCCGCGCCGGGTCGGCCATCCGGGCTACGCCGCCTTCTGCCCGGATATCGGCCGGCACACGCTCAAGGGACATCACTGATACCGCCCCGGCCTCTTCGGCGATCTTCGCTTGGGCTGCTGTCGTGACGTCCATGATCACGCCGCCTTTGAGCATTTGGGCCAGGCCGCGCTTGACGCTCTCGGTTCCCGTCTCAGCCATCACGTCCACCTCCTCGGGATTTGCCTACACTGTGCGGTCAAAAGCAAAAGACGCCCGAAAATGGGCGTCTTGTCGGGGCACTCAGGCGCCGGTGCCGCGCAGCCTTCACCTCATACGGACTATACCGTCGACCCCGGAATTCCACCGGGCCACGGCCCTCGCGGGCCTCACGGGCTATGACCGCCGATCGGGAATTGACGGCTGACGCCGTCTCACCCTGCCCCAGAAGGCAACGGGCTTCGGTACTTCACTTCCTATCTTACGCAGCCGTAGTCCGCGGCGTCAATATCGTTGCGTGTCCCATCACCGCAGGGCTGGCGTCGGACCCCGCAATAGGGCCAGGAGTTTGGGGGCCCACAACCTCTCACGGGGAACAGGCCTGCCTCGAACGCCGCAGTTACAACATGCCTTGCTTGCCCGCCATACTGGGTACCTCAATTCCTCTCGCGCTTCGACCGATGACGAAAAGGAGGGAAGCGTTTCGATCTAGTGGATCAGTACACGGCCTTGACGAGGCCAGAACGGGATGTTACAAGAGTACCAACATTCATGCGCTACTTTCGGTACGCGCCGCGCCGCTGCATCTGTCGACGGCGGAAGCAGACGATGCTTTCGCCGCACTCCGCATGAACTCACGCGGTCCCGTCTGCTAACCGCATCCGTTTGAACCCCGTCTCCCCGGATGAGTCTTTTCGGCCCATCACAATGTGCGCGTCAGGCCGGGAGAATCACATCTGCGGCCCGAGATTGTGCCGGAGTTGGCGCGCGAGAGGATTAAGTACCCACCATATGGAGGGACCAATGTCCAAGGCGTCGATCTCGCTCAACGGTGTCAATGTGACCACGGTAATCACTCTGGCGGCTCAGGTGGACACCAATCCAGACCTTGCCAAGGACCTCTCCGCCTACACGCGTCGGGCCCGCGTGCGGTGGATCTCCGGTCTGCATAGCCAAGCGTATACGCGCGATGTCCCACCTCACGCGTACGATGAGCCGGAATGGCTGGGCGGCACCAACCGTGCCATGGCTGCCAGCGAAGCTCTCTTGGGAGCAATCGGCGGATGCATCGCTGTTGGTTTCGCCGTGAATGCCGCGTTGCGTGAGGTCCCAGTTCACGAGCTCGAGATCGAGGTGGAGGGCACGATCGATCTCCCCTCGTTCTTTGGTGTGCGCGAGGGCAACTCGGGTTACAAGCACATCCACGTGACCATCTATACCCGGTGTGACGCGGAGCCAGCGCTCCTTGATGAGATCGCGTATCGGGCAGTTCAGCTTTCCCCGGTCACCAATACGGTGCGGCATCCGGTCGACGTGCAGTACATTGTGCGTCCCATCACATGAGGAGACCTCCCATGGATCCCCAAGATCGTAGGACCGAAAGCGACGGTGTGGCGATCGGATCTGCGACCGCCGCCCAGCCAGCGGCCCAGTTGGACCCCGACGGGAGTCTGCCCTTATCAGGATTACCTCTCGCGCCCGTCCCGGATCGCGTCGACCCCGCGGGGATCATGTTCCGGGGAGCGCCCCGGACTCAACGCGGACCTGCCATGCCCTACTCCATCACGCAACGGGAACTGGTTTGGGCGGACAATCTGCCTGAGCTCATCGAGCGCGCGAAGCGCCGCCAGTGGAATGCGACCACCGACATTCCCTGGGCAGCTGGTCAGAACGTGGCCCCAGATCTTGAGGACGCTCTGGCGGGGGTCCTCACGTGGATGTTGCAACAGGAGTACGCGGCCTGGTATCTGCCCGCCAAGTTCGTGGGCCAGATCCACCCCGCCTACACCGAGGCCGGGATTTTCTTATCGACCCAGGTCGTCGACGAAGCCCGGCACGTAGAAGCGTTTCTGAAACGCCTTTACCTCAACGGCGTAGGGCTGCGCGAGGTGTCGCCCGGCACCGAGAGCTCCATTAAGGGATTGCTCATGCAGGAAGACTTCGCGCGTGCCAGCTTCTTGCTCCACGTCCTGGGAGAGGGGACTTTCACGGACCTCTTTCACCTGCTGATCGAGATTTCTCCTGATGAGGCGACGCGACAGATTATGGTGCGGTCATTGGAAGACGAGGCGCGCCACGTGGCCTACGGGGTCGGCCGTCTGCGCACGCAGCTCTCTGGCCAGAAAGACCCCGACCTCCTCGGGCAGCAGTTTGTCGAGGCCCTAGAAGGACGGCTGTCGTTCACCTACGAGGTCTCCGGACTCCCTCCCCAAGTACAGGAGGCGCTCGCGATTCTCGCCGGCGGAGGCCGCAGTCCAGCCGCGCAAGGACGCGGGGTACCCCGGATTCGCCAGTTTATCGCCGAACTGAACGAGAGCCGCAAGCGCCGCTTGCTGCAGGCCGGCTTTAGCGAGCAGGTCGCCGAGCACATCTCGCAGTTGCATGTTCGCAGCAGCGGGGGGCTCATGTGACGGTGCGCGCAATCCCCTCTGTCGCCGCCGCGGACGAGCGGGCACAGATCCGGTGGATTCTGGAAGAATGCAGGATTGTCGCGGTGGTCGGACTCTCGAGCAGTCCGTACAAGGACAGCTACATCGTAGCCCATCACCTGCACCGGCAAGGATATGATCTGGTGCCGATTAACCCCAAGGCGGACGCGATCCTCGGTCGCCCCGTCTTCCGCTCGTTGTCCGCCCTGCCCGCTGGCGATGCCAGGCGTGTTCAGCTTGTCCTGATCTTCCGCCCCAGCGACGAAGTGCCGCAGATCGTGGATGCCGCCCTCGCGCACCTGCCAAACCTCCAGGCCATCTGGATGCAAAAGGGCATTGTCCACGAAGCCGCCGCAGCCCGAGCCCGGGAGGCGGGACTGATCGTGGTTGCCGATCGGTGCATCCGCACACAACACCTATTCACAAAATTTGGCTAATTGTTAGGATGAAACGCGCATCTCGCGACCCTTCTTAACGACTCCGATCGCTAGATCGTATATGAGTGAAGCGCCCCCACTTGATTTGTTCGCCACGAATAGAGCTCTCCTCAACACGAGGTACGATCGCCTGGATGCCCTGGCCCTGTGTCGATGTTGGCCTGACGGAGTCGCTCCATAGGGTATGCGAGTAACCCGCCGCCTGCCTCTTTGCAACGAGGTGAATCATGGGAACGCCGGACCGCGTCACGCGAGAAACGGTCACGTCGTCCAAACCCATTCCCTGAGGCAGAGGTTTCTGACGCGCGCTACGCTGTGAGGTTTTGGGGTGACCGACGGGACTCGAACCCGCGACCTCCTGGGCCACAGCCAGGCGCTCTAACCAGGCTGAGCTACGGCCACCACACCACCACGGATTCTAGCACACCGCCCCAAGTGCGAGAACACGATGGCCCACAACAGGAAACCGACCGCAGTAAACGGGAAGCACTAATTTTTTTGGGAAGGGAAGGTTCACTGAGGACACGAGCAAACGAAAGGAGCTCACATGCAGATCCGGCGTGCGCGTCCCGACGACTTTCTCAAAGTCCAATCCCTGCTCACACAACTCATGCCTGGTCGACCCCACAACCAGCATGCCATGTGGGATGCGCTGGCGGGCTATCCTGGCTACGGGGCGTGGGTGGCGGAGATCGGTGACGCGCCCGCTGGTTTTCTCGATCTGTTCGTCTTCCCTGACGTCGCTCACGGCGCGCCCATCGCGATTATCAATAACCTCAGAGTGAGAGAACCCTTTCGCCGACGCGGGCTGGGCAAGCGCCTGCTGCACGCCGCCGTGGACCACTCGAGCCGCGATCAGGCCGTCGAAGTCCATGTCTGGACAGATTTTGACAATGCGCGCGCGATCCAGCTGTATAAGGACGTAGGGTTTGCGGAGAGAGCGCTGCTGCGTGAACTAGACACATCGCGCCTGGACGATTCGACCCCACGAAAGTAGCGAAGCCGGCGCATCGCCGGCTTCGGACCTCTGATTGACACAATTCGCTTCTAGTCGCGACTCCCCGGTCGAGGGGCGCTTGCCGTCGCTGGGATCTTCAGGGCAGAGCCACACACCGCGCAGTATCGAGAATCCCCGCGGTTGGCTTCGTGGCAGACCGCGCAAACGATCCCTTCCACCACCTGCGTGCCGCAGTTCTCGCAGAATTGGGCGCGAGGCGCGATGGGATGTCCACAG
>DASWFZ010000032.1:0-28995 GCA_036393975.1 bacterium
CCGCGACCTCCGGGCGCGTGGGGTCGCTATTATCTACATCACGCACCGTCTCGAGGAGGTGTTTAGCATCGCCGATCGCGTCACGGTGTTGCGCGACGGGCAATACGTGAGCACGAGTGCCGTCGCCGACATCAACCTCGATGAACTCATTCGGCTGATGGTGGGCCGCCGCCTCACCGAGAAGTTCCCCAAGGAGATGTTCGCGCCCGGGGAGCCTGTCCTGGAAGTGCGTGGGTTGACCCGCGCGGGCGTGTTTGAGGATGTGACCTTCGTCGTTCACCATGGAGAGATTCTGGGGATCGCCGGACTGATCGGCTCGGGGAAAACGGAACTGGCGCATGCTGTGTTCGGAGCGGACCCCATTGACCGGGGCGAAATCTATCTGGACGGGAGGCGGGTGGCGATCCCGTCACCCGCGGCGGCCATCGCTCTGGGGATTGGGTTAGTCACCGAAGACCGTAAGCGGCTGGGACTGATCTTGCAGATGAGTGTGCGGGCCAACATTACCTTGCCGGTGATCCGGACGCTCGCGTCTGCCGTGTTTATCGGGCGACGTCGGGAGCAGACCCTAGTCGCTCAGGCGATCCGGGAGCTGCACATGGCCGTGACGTCGCCGGAACAGCTTGCCCGCAACCTCAGTGGCGGCACGCAGCAGAAGGCGGTCGTCGCCAAATGGCTGCAGACCCATGCGCGCGTCTTGTTCCTCGCTGAGCCCACACGCGGAATCGACGTGGGGGCCAAGGTCGAGATGTACCGGCTGATGGTGGACCTCGTTCGGCGCGGTGTCGGCATCGTCATGATCTCCTCCGAGATGCCTGAGATCTTGGGGATGAGCGACCGCATCTTGGTGATGCACGACGGCCGCATCACCGCGGAGTTCCCCCGGGAGCGCGCCACGCAAGAAGCGATTCTGGCAGCCGCGTCAGGGAGAACGCCCAGTGCAGTTTGACCGCGCCGCCGTGCATGCCGCCCTAGGGCACCTGCGCCTGACTCCTGTCCGAAACGTGCTCCGGCGCTTTGGGATTGCGATTGCGTTCGTCTTGTTGTTGGCGATTCTAGCGGTGTTGTCGCCGCCGTTTGCCACCGCTTCCAACCTGTTCAATATCGCGCGGCAGGTCTCGATCAACGCGATCTTGGCTGCGGGGATGACGTTCGTCATTCTCACGGCCGGAATCGACCTCAGCGTGGGATCCGTGTTGGCCTACTCGGGGGCTATCATGGCCGGGGTGCTGGCCTCCAACCTGCCGTTGCTTGTCGGCATCGGTGCTGGTCTGGCCGTGGGGGCGCTGCTGGGTTTGTTGAATGGAGTCATCATTACCCGGGGCAAAGTGCAGCCCTTTATTGCCACTCTCGCAATGCTGACGATGGCCCGCGGGGCCACGCTGGTGTACACCGATGGTCGTCCGATCACCGGATTGCCGGACGCGTTCGTCTGGTTGGGCGAGGGCGATCTTGGCTGGATTCCGGTTCCCGTCGTGATCATGGGGATCGTGTTTGTCGTCGGTCATCTCATCCTCACTCAGACTGTCCTCGGACGGTATGTGTACGCCATCGGGGGCAATGAGGAAGCGGCGCGGTTGTCCGGGGTTAACGTCATCGGGTACAAGACGCTCGTCTACGGGATCAGTGGGCTCCTGGCGGCGGTGAGCGCGATCATCCTTACAGCGCGTCTCAATTCAGCTCAGCCCACAGCGGGATCGGGCTACGAGCTAGATGCCATCGCCGCAGTGGTCCTGGGGGGGACGACGTTGGCTGGAGGGGAGGGTAGCGTCGGCGGGACATTGTTGGGGGCATTCATTATCGGCGTCATCAACAATGGTTTGAACTTACTCAGTGTGAGCGCGTTCTACCAGCAAGTGGTCAAGGGGGCGGTCATCTTGTTGGCCGTGCTCCTGGATCGCCGTCTGCGTTAGGCGGGCGTCCCCTCTGCGCAGGAGGACCTCTCAGGAAGGCGAAGGGGACCTTTGCACCGCATCATCAGGTTCGGACTGGATTGTCCCGCGAATGGAACGCTTAGCACACTGAATTGCGATAGGTAGGTCGAAGGACATCTCAGAGGAGGAAAAACGTATGCGCAGCAGAGGTGTGCTTGCCGGAGTCGTGTTGCTCGTTCTTGCGGCTCTCCCGTTGTACGCCGCGGCCCCACCCACCGTTGGGCTCTCGATCTCCACACTAAACAACCCTTTCTTTGTCGACTTGCGCGATGGGGCGCAGGCCCAGGCGGCAAAGGCCAAGCTGACACTCGCCGTCTTAGATGCGCAGAATGACGCTGCCCGGGAGGCCAGCCAGATTGAGGACCTCATCCAAAAAAAGGTCGCGGTCATAGCGATTAATCCTACCGACAGTAACGCCATCGTCCCGATCATCAAGAAGGTCAATGCCGCGAAGATTCCGGTCATCACCGTGGACCGCGGCGCGAATGGCGGCGTGGTCGCCGCCCACATCGCATCGGATAACGTCGCCGGCGGGGTCATGGCTGCCGACTATGTCGGCAAGCGCCTGAAGGGGAAAGGCAACGTGGTGATGCTGGAGGGTATCGCGGGCACCTCCGCCGCGCGCGATCGCGGTAAGGGCTTCCGCGATGGGCTGAAGAAGTACCCCGGCATCAAGCTAATTGCCACTCAGACTGCCGACTTCGACCGCGCCAAGGGATTGACAGTCATGGAGAACATCCTGCAAGCGCAGAAGAAGATCGACGCGGTGTTTGCCCAAAATGACGAGATGGCACTGGGCGCGGTGAAGGCGATCCAGGCAGCCAGGCGGCAGCAGCAGATCTTCGTGGTCGGGTTTGATGCGACCGCGGATGCCTTGGCGGCAGTGAAGGACGGGAGCATGGCCGCGACGATCGCCCAGCAGCCCAAGGAGATGGGTCGGCTGGCGGTGGAAGCGGCACTGAAGCTGATCAGAAAGCAGTTGGTCGCGAAGTTCACACCTGTTCCCTTGAAATTGGTCACGAAGTAGAACCGGACCGACGGCGTCCCCGCGCGGGCGGAGTGCCTGTGCGGGGACGCTTTGTCTTTGCGGGGATTGCGTGGCACGCGTCGCCGTCGTCGGCAGTCTCAACATGGACCTGGTCATCCGGGCCCCTCATCTCCCCTCCGCCGGAGAGACGGTGCTGGGAGGCACCTTTACCACGTTTGCGGGCGGCAAAGGGGCCAATCAGGCGGTGGGCGCGGCGCGCCTCGGGGCGACGGTGGCCATGGTGGGCCGTGTGGGAGATGATGCCTTTGGCCGGGCCCTGCGCGACGGCCTGGTGCGCGAACGCATCGACGCCTCGGGGGTACGCACGGATACGCATGCGGCGACCGGGGTGGCGCTCATCACCGTGGACAGTGCAGGGCAAAATACCATTGTTGTTGCCTCCGGTGCCAACGCATCCCTAACGCGAGAGGATGTTGACGCTGCGCGCAATGCGATTGCGCAAAGCGCCGTCGTCCTGCTGCAATTGGAAGTGCCTCTCGACGTCGTCCACTACGCCGCCCAGATTGCGCATGCGGCCGGCTGCACGGTGATTTTGGATCCCGCCCCAGCTCCAGGGGAGCCTCTCCCCGACGACCTGTACCGCCTGCTCTCCGTCATCCATCCCAACGAAGTCGAGGCGCGTGCCCTGACCGGGATTGCGATCGCCACGGAAGCGGATGCGCGCCGCGCGGCGGAGGCCTTGCTCGCGCGCGGATGCCAGGCGGCGGTGATCAAACTTGGGGCACGAGGCGCCTACCTGGCCGCAGGGGCGCAACGCGAGGCCGTGCCCGCCATCCAAGTGAGCGCTGTGGATACGACGGCGGCTGGAGATGCCTTCGCCGCCGGCATGGCCGTCGCGTTAGCCGAGCAGGCATCTCTGCCGGCGGCCGTGCAGTTTGCTACGGCAGTGGGCGCCTTGAAAGTAACTCGCATGGGGGCGCAGCCTTCCATGCCGACGCGAGAACAGCTCCGGGAATTCGCCCGCCAGCAGAGAGTGGCGCTCCCGTTCCCGTAGGTGCTGCTTTCGCAAGTAGGGAGCGTAAGATGGAGTCGCACACGGCTTTTGGGATCCTAACGGCGCGTCGGGCGGAAGCACAAGGAGGATGAACACCATGGAGGTCACGGTGACGTGGAAGACGCCGATGCTGATGGTCGGTGTGGCAGATGAAACGACTGCCGTCCTGATGGATACAAAACCCGAGCACGGGGGCAGCGACGTCGGACCGTCGCCCATGGAGACGACGCTGATGGCTTTGGCGGCCTGTTCGGGGATGGACGTGGTCGGCATCCTCGCAAAGATGCGAGCACCATTAGCCGGTCTTACCATTTCAGCCGCCGCCGAGCGCGCTGCAGAGCCCCCGAGAGTCTTCACCACGATTCATCTCCGATTCGCTGCGTGGGGACGGGGGCTGGGACGTGACGACGTCTCGAAAGCCGTGACCTTATCCTTGGACAAATACTGTTCGGTGTCCGCGATGCTCAGCAAGTCCGCGCGGATTACCCATGAGATCGTCGTGAGCGACGCTGCAGGCGAGAGTGCGCCCTCCCACCAAGCCGCCCCGCGGCGGTGACGATGGGCGGGATGGGGAGCGCGAGGGGGATCCGCGTCCTGCCGCGTCGTTTCCTGTAGACTAGTGGGCGACTCACACGTCGCGATCCTATCGACCTGCTGAGGTGAGTATCCGGATGGACCGTCCGCCTGCCTCCTCCGCCCGCGACCTGTCGGCCATCTTCGCCCCGCGCAGCGTTGCGGTAATCGGCGCATCGCGCGACCCCAACAAAGTCGGCCACGCGATTTTCCGAAACATCCTGGAAGATTTCCAGGGTGTCGTTTATCCCGTTAATCCGAAGGCCCAGGCCATCCGCGCCGTCCGGACGTATCCGTCCGTGCTGGAGATCCCCGATCCCGTCGATTTGGCGATTGTCATCGTGCCTGCCGCGGGGGTGCGCGCGGTGCTCGACGAGTGCGGCAAGAAGGGGGTGCGAGGCGTAGTGGTGATCTCCACCGGATTCCGCGAGGCCGGTCCGGAGGGGCAGCGCCGAGAGGCCGACGTCAAGGCCGCCATCCGCACCCACGGCTTCGCTCTGGTGGGGCCCAACTGTCTGGGTGTGCTCAATACCGATCCCCAGGTGCGCTTGAACGCCACCTTTGCCCGAGCGATGCCCTCTGCGGGGAACATCGCCTTCCTCTCGCAGAGCGGGGCACTCACGACTGCGGTTCTGGACTACGCGCGGGCTCGGGGCATCGGGTTCAGCAAGCTCGTGAGTCTGGGTAACAAAGCAGACGTGGATGAGCTCCAGCTGTTGGCCACGCTGCGAGACGACCCGCACACCGATGTCATCTTGCTGTATCTCGAGGACCTCACAGACGGCCGCCGCTTCATTAACTTGTGCCGGGAAATTACCGGCGAGATCCCCCAGCCCAAGCCGATTTTGGCCGTAAAATCCGGACGCACCCCCGCCGGCGCCCGCGCCGTCTCCTCCCACACGGGGTCGCTCGCAGGCAGCGATGAGGTGTACGATGCGATCTTCCTGCAGAGTGGAGTGCTGCGGGTGGAGTCGGTGGAGGAGTTGTTTCAGTATGCGGTGGCGTTTGCGAATCAACCCCTGCCCTCAGGCCGCCGCGTCGCGATCGTCACGAACGCTGGGGGGCCCGGGATCATGGCCGCGGACGCGAGCGTGCGCCAGGGGCTCGAGTTGGCCTCGTTCGCCGAGGGCACGAAGCAGGCCATGCGTTTGGCCCTGCCCGCGGAAGCGGCGGTGGAGAATCCCGTCGATGTCATCGGCGACGCCCAGCACGATCGCTACCAGGTCGCCCTGCGGGCCGTGCTTCGCGACCCCGGGTGTGATGGAGCCATTGTGGTGCTGACCCCGCAAGCGGTGACCGATATCGAGCAGATCGCCCGCGTGGTAGCGACAGAAACCCATGCCGGACGCAAGCCCGTGCTGGCGTCGTTCATGGGACTCTTCGACGTCTCCGGCGGGGTGCGGATCCTCGAGGAAGCTCGGATTCCGCACTACGGCTTTCCCGAAGACGCCGTGCGCGCCTTTCGGGCGATGGTGGACTACGCCGAGTGGGTGCGGCGTCCGCGTACGGACGTCCGCACGTTTCCGGTCGACCGCGCGCGGATCGCCTCACTGCTGGGGCAGGCTCCACGGGGAGTCTTCTTACGCGAGACTCTCGCGTTCCAGCTGTTGGCGGCGTACGGGTTTCCGCTCGCGCCATGGGCGGAGGCCTCCTCAGCTGAGGATGCTGTCATCCGGGCGTCGGCCATAGGTTTTCCCGTCGCGATGAAGGTTCTGTCTCCTGCGATCGTGCACAAGGTGGACGTCGGAGGAATCCGTCTTCAGCTGGCGGCCCCCAGCGAAGTCCGCACGGCATACGAGGAGATGATGGCCGAAATCTCCCGTCGGCAGCCGGGTGCCGCGATCGAGGGTGTCATCGTCCAGAAGATGGTGCCCGGCGTGGAAACAATTATGGGGTTGAATCGGGATCCCCAGTTCGGGCCGATCCTTATGTTTGGGCTCGGGGGAATCTACGTCGAAGTCCTGAAGGACGTCACGTTCCGTCTCGCGCCGATCCGCGAATTGGGGGCGCAGCGGATGGTGGAGTCGATCAAGGCCATCCAGATCCTCCGGGGGGTACGCGGCAAGCCCGCCTCCGATCTCAACGCCGTGGTGGAGTGCGTCCAACGTCTCTCCCAGCTCGCGGTGGAGATTCCCGAGATTGCCGAACTCGACATTAACCCCTTGATGGTGTTGCCTGCTGGGCAGGGCGCTGCCGTGATTGATGCGCGGCTACGTCTTCTGGAAGCGGCACCGTGAGCACCTCTGCTCCGCACGCTGCGGTCTTGCATGTATCCCGCGGTTGGCGAAGGCAATTCGCATGTAGGAGTTGAGGATCGTATGCAAGCTGCCCATGTAGAGGCGGTGCGTGAGCCAGCAAGGTGAGGCTGTTGGTGCATTCCGACTAACGTGGGGAGGTGGACGCGATGTTTCTTGACGAACTGCAGAATCGGTTCGCCGACATGCAAGGGAAGGGCAACTGGCAGGCCGTCTTTGGGGATGTGATCGAAGTCGACGGCCGCCGGCTGATTCCTGTCGCATCTGTGCAGTATTTGTTTGGGATGGGAGGCGGGCAAGAGCCCACGCGGGCCGCCGCCCGGGGTCGTGGGGCGCGGAAGCCGACCGTCGCGGCACCCGGAAGCGGGGGCGGCGGCGGGGGGATGCGCCTGGAGCCCATCGCGCTGATCGACATCAGCAACGGCCGCACGCGCGTCGAACCTATCATCAATGTCACGAAGCTCGTCGTCGCCGCCTTGGTCGTAGTGGCGTGGTCGATCTTCTGGGTGGCCCGCGCCGCGAACGCCGGGGCAGCTCGAAGACCGTAGACGCCGCTGTCACAGCTCGACAGCGGTTGACCCCCGGCCCCGGGATCGATGGTGCTGGTGACGTCGCCCTGTGCCGCTTTCCGCACATGACTGTGACTCCCGTAAGTTGTGTGGTCCATCCTCGCGACTGCAGGCGCCCTCTTCTGTAGATGGATACGATCCGTCCGCATCTGATCACGGCCGGGCGAGTGGTCGCCCCATCGTCGGATTTGGTGCCAGGGACCGTCGAGGTGGTCGACGGCCGAATCGCGAGCATACGCACCGGGGCGAGTACGGGTGCCGATGTCAGCGCGCCGGATGGCATCCTGGTCCCCGGGTTTATCGACCTGCAGATCAATGGGGCGGGCGGTGTGGATTTTTTGACCGCCAAGACCGACGCGGATTTGCTGCGGGTGGGGCGGTATCTCGCGTCCACCGGAGTCACTGCGTTCGCCCCGACACTGACTACTGCGCCCCCGTCGGTGCTGCGCGAGGCACTGATCAGGTGGGCTCGATTTGCAGCGCGTCAGCGAGCTCCGCGGATCGTGGGTCTGCACCTGGAAGGACCGTTTCTCAATCCCGAATTCAAAGGCGCACACCCCGCGCGCTACCTCCGCGCGCCCGATCCCACATATGCCGCGGCGCTGCTTGACGCGGCGGGCGGAGCGGTGCGGATGGTCACCCTAGCCCCCGAGCTTCCCGGCGCCCGCGAGGTGATTCGCCTCCTGCGCAAGCGCGGATGCATCGTGGCCGCTGGCCACACGGGCGCCACGTACGACCAAGGTCAAGCGGCGTTCCGTGAAGGGGTTACAACTGTGACACACCTGTTTAACGCGATGCGCCCGGTACACCACCGGGATCCGGGGATTGTCGTCGCAGCCCTTCAACATCCCCAGGTCACCGTTAGCCTCATCGCCGATTTCGTCCACACCCATCCGGCGATCGTCCTCCTCGCGTTACGCCTCAAGGGGTGGGAGCGGGTGGCGCTCATAACCGACGCCATCGCGGTAGCCGGGGCGCGTGGGAAGGTGACGCATCTGGGAACTCAGACGGTCCGGGTGTCGGATGCACCACGGCTCGCCGATGGCACACTGGCGGGGAGCATTTTGTCGATGGACCGCGCGGTGCGCAACGTCACGTCGCTAGGAATTCCGCTGCGCGAGGCCGTGCAGATGGCCTCCACAACTCCGGCGGACCTACTCGGACGGGGTGATCTCGGACGGATCGAGGAGGGTGCGATCGCAGATCTTGTCGTCTTGGATCAGGCCCTACATGTCCGTGCGGTCTATGGAGCTGGGGAGCGCATTTACGGAGAGGGGCAATAGTTCTGGAAGGCGCTGTCCACCCGCCACAGACGGCTCACAGCCGTCTAGGTCAGTGCGTCGGGGAGGCGAATTCAGAGGTCGGGACGGCAAACACCTCGTTGGTGCGTACGAAGCTTGCGAGAAGCAAGCGCAGGTAGGGCGTGGCCAATTGGCTGCGATGCGCGCCGATGGCATTCCGCTTCGCCTGCTCCTCTTCAGGGGAGAGTTCGAAGCGCATCCACGTCCACTGCGAGGGCAGGGCAACAGTAGGCGGGGGGAGCAACGGGTCGTGCGGGGAGGACCGCAGTGGTCGGGGGAATCCTGCCGCGTGAACGACAAAGGAGTACACAGGTGTAGATCCTCGCACGAGATCGACCACCTGCGCGACGGCGAGATGGTCAGGGTGCCGATCCAGGGCACTATGCGTGATGATGAGGGTGGGCCGGACGCGGTCGACCACGGTCCGTGCCAGGTCCACTAGGGCAGTACGCGTGTACGGCGCGCTGAGAGTAACTACCCCTGGATACTCAGCCGCCCGGAGCCGTGTGTACGGCGATGTGACGGGCTCTTGCGGACTGCCCATCACCGCAGCGAGCTTGCGGTCCGGAAACCCTAGGAAGTAGACATCTGAGGAGGCCACCCCGAGTCGGCGTAGCGCCTCCAGCCCTTCTTGCTGGCGCAGCCGGCCTTCGCGAAGGAACGCACTCGGGCGGGGAGGAAGCCGGGCCTCCATCAAGACGGCCGACACCTTGTTACTATCCCCGTTCGTGACAAAGAGAACGCTCACCGAGGCGCCACGGGACCGCGCGGAGGCGATGAACCCGCCTGCCCCGATGACCTCATCATCGGGGTGGGCGACGACGACAAGCACGCGGTCGTCTGGCTCCGGGGGAGCCAGGGACGGGAGGTTAAAGGCCGCCGCTTGTGAGGGATGGGCGAAGAACAGCGGCCTCAGGATAAGACCGAACACGATGACGGCAAGCAGCAGCGCTTCCATACGAGTGCGCCTCCGCGGACTGAGGGCGTCGCGGCGTGGATAGATCGTGTGGCGGCGACGCCGCACGCGGACTTGGCGGACCAGATCCGATGAGGCGCGCAGGCTCACCCGCATGCCCCGCACCATGCCATATTTGTGCGACTTCAAGCGGTGGGAGACGCCCACCCAGGATACGTGGGCCGGACGGATCCCGCGCGCTTTCGCCAGTCGGTCCAGCGCGATCTCAAATCCAAAACCCGTACGCGCAAGGTGCGGCTCGGCAAACAAGAGGTGGCGGCGTACGGCACGCTGGCCCGACAACGGGCGCAAGACTCCGTGCCAGATGTCGTCTTTGAACAGGGCGACCGCCATCTCCGCCTGTCCTGCCAGGACTGGCGCTAGTAACTGCGCGAAATTCTTGGGCGTCACACCACACAAGTCGGCATCGACTAGGAGGATGACGTCGCCTCGGGAGACCTGAGCCCCGGCCATCAGCGCCGCGCCTTTGCCCATGTTCCGCCGGAGCACCAACACCCGGTCCGCTCCGGCCGCTGACGCGACTTGTGGAGTCTCATCGGTGCTGCCGTCGGACACCACGATGACCTCAGTGATCTGCCGGCAGGCGCAGGCAGCCCGCACGACGTTGGCAACCGTCGCGGACTCGTTGTGCGCTGGAATAATGCAGGAGACTTTCATCGTAGTAGACAAGGGCTAGAAGACCGGGCCGGATGGGTGACCGGCCGGAGAGACCATGACTGTCGGTTCTTCTCTAAGCAAGATTCACCACCTGCTGCACGATGTCCCCGCTGCGTTAACTGACCTTGGCTACATCTTGGCCGCCGCGTCGCCTAGCATCCGGAGGCTAGCCCGCGAATGGACCGGTCCCCGATACAGGCGTCTGGCTGGCCAATACGACCGGTATGTCACGGCAAATGCTGGATACTTCACTCCCTTGCTCCACATCCTGCCTGAATTGCCGGAGGCTGAGGTTATCATCGATGTCGGCGCGGGCACCGGAGCAGCGACCCGTCACCTGCAGCAGCGTTACCCGCGAGCCCAGATCATTGCGATCGACCTGTCCCCGCCGATGTTATCCTGGCTGCCCGACGGGATCGCAAGGGTCATCGGGGATGTCTCAGCCTTGCCGATTGCCTCGGGCAGTGTAGACCTCGTTGTGGTCCACAACGCCCCCTTCGCCCCCGACGAACTGTACCGCATCGTCCGCCCCGGTGGTGTCATCGCCGTCGTGCTATCTGCAGCCGGGCCCATTCCGGCGGTCTTGCCACGCGTGGTGCTCCGCCGCTCGGCGCCACGCCATTCGGTGCAGGTCCACGAATACCGCACGGGGACGGGAGTGGCCTGGATCATTCAAGGGTGATTGGTGCGCGACCCGGGTGGGTCGGACGTCGGCTTCCGCTCTACCGACACTAGAGATCTAGGTGGCGAGGGGCGAGGGGGAAGGCTCTCACTCAGTATGCCTCGGCGGATGTCCGAGTAGACTCAACCGTAAGGGCGGTGCGTCGGCCCGGCGCGTCCTCAGCGTCGTTTCCCTCGCGCAGACCGCGGCAAAGCTGAGCAGATGACCATTGGCGATCGGTGGTCCTTCCCGCCGGTGCCAGTACTGCCGTGCGGCTGTCAGCGTATGAACAGACTGTACGTCAACACAGCTAAGACAAAGCCTGTGAACACCGTGTACTTCAGGTTCCGTTCGACGACGGCGAAGTACAGCGCGGAGGCCGCCACCCGCACGTAGGGTGTGAGGAGCAATACCGCGAGGCCGAGATAAATCAGAGGGCGAGGCTCGAGCGCCCCGGCCGCGAGCTGCTGAAAGAACGTCGCGAAGATTTGGGCGAGGTCCGTGCCGGCCGTCGGGAACGTCCCCTGCACCCGTCCCCTGCTTGCCCAATGCCACACAAGTCCGGTGCTCAGCAAGGCGGCGCTGGTCAGGACACCGCCGAGCAAGGTGTACCCTACCAATGATGCCATCCCACGCGTCACTCGCTGATCGGGTGGTAGTGTGTGCATCCTTATCCCCCGCGCAGACCACGGACGATCATCTCAATGCCGAGAATGGCGAGGACCACCAGGAAAAATCGGCGCACCGTCTGGTTGGTCAATCGGACGAGAACGCGAGTGCCCACAAAGGCCCCCGCCAACACTCCGAGGATCACGGGCGCAGCCAGAATCGGGTCGATCGCCCCTGCGGCCAGGTAGACGCTCGCGCCGGCGAGGGCCGTCACGCCGATAATCAGATTGCTCGTCGTCGTCGAGACTTTGGGCGGGAGCCCCATCACGAGGTCCAGGATCACGACTTTGAGCGAGCCGGCCCCAATCCCCAGCAGCCCGGCGACGAGGCCCACGCCGAACATCAGCGGCCCACCGAGGTAGGCGCGTGTCGCGTGATAGGTGACGATTTCCCCCGAGGCGCGGTCCTCATAACTGCCGTGGAGTTCCAGCCAGCGGGATATTCGATCGGGGTGTGCGGTCTGCCGCCAGTGTTCACCCTGCCGGGCGAACAGGCTGGCCCATGAAATGAACAGCACCAGGCCAAACAAGATGAACAGCGGTCGCCGGGGTGCGCTCAATGTGATGGTGGCTCCGGCGAGCGCGCCCACGATCGCAAACATCTCCAAGAACATGCCGACCTTCAAGTTGGTGATCCGATCGCGGACGTAGGCGGAGGCGGCACCGCTGCTGGTCGCGATCACCGCGACCATGGTGATCGCGATCGCCTGCTTGATGTCCATCCCCAGCAAGGTCAGGGTAGGAATCAGCACAACGCCGCCGCCCATCCCGCTCAGCGCGCCGACGAACCCCGCGGCGAGCGAGATCCCGAAAAAGACCGCTAGCGCAGAGCTGGGATCGATGTTTTATCACCACGCCTCTCGGTTACGGTGGCGAGGTCCCCCCTTGTCCGCGCCGCAAGCATCTTAGACTCAGGTCTCCTAGCTGGGTGGCAGAGAGAAACGCATCGATGGCGGGACGGTCGCCGTTGAGTCAGCGGTAGACGCCGTTATGGCCGAGACTGAAGCGCCCGGGTTGGGGGAAGTAGGTGAGCCCGTGCGGATTGCGTCCGACGTCCACGCGCGCAAGCAGCGTGCCGGTTGCCGTATCGATCACCGACACAGTAGAGGCAAAGCGGTTGCTGGCCCACAATTCCCGCCCGTCAGGGGAGAGCTGCATCATATCCGGGCTCCCACCGACCGACCAGGTGGCAGTAACCTGGCGCGTCGCGAGATCGATGAGCGAAATCGTTCCCGCCAGCCGATTGCTCACGTACGCGAAGCGCGTGTCTCGACTGATCTGGAGGCCATGGGCCCCTTTTCCTGTGGGGATGAAAGTGATCTCTTGCATGCGTTCGGGGTCGATCACCGAGACCCCGTGGCGGCCTTGGTTGGCCACGTAGAATACCGTCCCATCGGGTGCCAATCGGACATCCACGGGCAAGCTGCCGACTTCGACGGTCCCTGTCACCTGCCGTAGTGCGATGTCCACCTTGGCCACAATCCCACTGAACTCAGTACTGGCGAGCAAGTAGCTTCCGTCCGCCGAGAAGTCCAAGTGGTCCACGCCCGACCAGGGGATCGGAACGCTGAACGCTTTCGCCCATGTGGACGGGTCGTAGAAGTCGAGCCGATTCAAGCGCTCAGCGACGACCACCGCGTAGCGGCCGTCCGGGGTGAAGTATAAGTTGTAGGGATCCGCGATCTTGAGGGTGGCGACGGGCTCGCCGAGGCGGGGGTCGATCACCGTCAGGGTGTCGGCAGCCGTATTGTCTACGTACAGATGCGTGAGGTCCCACGAAGGCGCGATGTGGTGCGGAATGGCGCCGACCGCAAAGTGTGTGATCACCCGACGCGTGGTGGGGTCGATGACATCCACGGTCGCGTCCCCACTGTTGGGCACATACACCCGTGCGGCAATGTCCGCCAATTGGCGGGGAATCGCGCGCGTCATAGCCGCGGCGTAAACATTGCGCGGACCCGTCGGCGCCGGCTGAGTCTGGGCTGGAGGGAGAGGATGGGGCCACAATCCACGGGCCGGGCCGACCACGCCGACGGCCAGCCCCACCAGGGCAGCCGCGACCACCAAACCGATACTAATCGGACGTATCATTGGTGCCCGTGAGTTCCTCCCACATCCCACCCAATGCCCGCAAACGCGCACGGGCACCCCAAGAACGGATGACAGCCTGAAATAGGAAGCTCGGGCAGGACTTGAATGCTACGCATCCCTATCCGCGTTCGCCGAAGCCCCCCTCGGCCAGGGTCATGATCTCTTTGATGGCCGCCGCGACCGGGGCGGCCAGGAAGATGCCGACCGGGCCAAATAACGCGCTCGCAATGAGCAGCGCCATAATGATGGTCGCTGCTCGCAGGTCCAGCTGGCGTCCCATGACCGCTGGCAGCAAGACCTTCGACTCGAGCAACTGGACGACGATGAGGAACACCAGCACTTCCATTCCGAGGTCTGGTCCTTGCAGCAAGGCCAACCCGACAATCGGGATCGTGCCCAAGAAAGGGCCTACGACCGGGATGATGCGCGTGACGCCGGCCACGAGGGCTAGGAAGAGGGCAAAGGGCATGGCCACGGCGATCAGGCCCGCCCAGACCACGCCGGCTGCGACCACCATGAGGACGATCTGTCCGCGGACGTAAGCCGCGAGGATGCGATCAAGCCGGTTTGCGGTGAGGAGGACGCGAGGGCGTAGTGAGGCGGGCACGAACTGCAGCAGTTCTTGTTTGAGGGCGGGGAGGTCCACCAGGAAGTAAAAGGCTAGTAATGGGATCAGGAGGAGCTCGGCGGCCAGGCCCAACCACTTGGCAATCGCGCCTGCGATCCGGGCGATAGCGTCGACGAGGAGCGTCCCGGCTCGCGAGAAGGCGTCCTGGACCGCCTGACGGAGGTCATCAGGGAAGCTGCTAATGAACGCCGTCGGGAGGTCGCCCAGCGCTTGGACGATCTCCACTCGGTATTCCGGGACGCGCTCAGCGAGGCGGTGGACGTCATTCGAGACGGCACCCGCGGCCACCCGGACGATGACCACCACCGCCACAATCAAGAACAGGTAGACCGCAATCACCCCGGCCAAGCGAGGAACGGGGCGTCCTGACAACCGAATGCGAGAAACGAGTTCCACCAAGGGCAGGATCGCGTAGGCGAGCATCGCCGAAAAGGCGATGGTCACCAGCACAAAACGCAGGCGGTAGAACAGATACGCCGCTGCGGCGGTAATGACGAGCGCCATGCCGAGCCGGATGGCGCGGTCAGTCGAGGGCATGCGAGATGTCCCCCACGGATCTATCAGACGACGGAGCGCACCAGGTCAGGCGAGGCAGGGCCCCCATCACGTCAGCGGCGACCGGCTGCATTGTCTGGAGCGTCCCAACCCAGGACATGACGTGTCGGTCACGGTCAATCGCCCCGACGTCCCCGCGCATCCCACGGCGCATCACGCTAGTCTCCATCCCCTGGCCGACGTGTCCACCTTGCTATGTTCGCACACGACAGGCGTCACCCTCGCGTCACGGCGCGCGTTCGTCGGGTGGGGCCGCCGGAGCCTCTCGTCCGGGGAGCACGACGCGTGCCAGCAGCAGACTGAACTCATACAAGGCCGCCATGGCGACGGCAACCAGTCCCATGGTGATCGGGCTCCAGTCCGGCGTCACCATCGTCGACAGCACGACAATGACCAAATACACCGTGCGCCACTGCTGCCGGAGTTTGGTGTAAGACACGACCCGCAGACCGATGAGACTGAGGACGACCAGAGGGGTCTGAAACGTGGCCGCGATGGCGGCCAAGAACCAGACCGCATACGACACATAGGAGAGGGCGGTGATCTGCACCGACATGACGGAGCCTGCCTGATTGAGCAACCAACGAGTGGATGTGGGGAGCACCAGCGTGTAGCCAAAGGCCAGCCCCACGACGCTTAACACGACGGACAAGGCCGCGAGCGGGAGGACGAACCGCGCCTCGTGCTGGCTGAGGGCCGGGCTGACAAACAGAAGGGCTTGCAGGAGCAACCATGGGAACGCCATCACGAGTCCGAAGACGAATGCGACCTTGAATTTGACGAGCAGCGGCTCGAGCACGGTCAGCGCGACCAGATGTGTGAGTCCGGCCGGTCGCATGAGCAGCTCTAGCAGTCGATCCTGTTGCCATAAACCGATCAGCAGCATGATCCCAAATCCCGCCAGACCCCACAGCAGCCGGCGCCGGAGGTCCTCCAGATGCACCACGATGGATTGCGGGATGTCGCGCGAGACGGGCAGGTACCGCCACAACCATGCCATGGGGTCGCGTCACTGCCGCGTCAGGTGCGGGGGAGGACAGGAGGGATCGAGTCTGAACGGCCTGCGACCAGAGGCGGGCTGAACTTCTGAACGGTCCTGGCTGAGCCGGGGCCGTTCTCCGAGAAGGCCACCAGATGGAGAACGACGACGCGGAAGAAGATGAACTCGGTCCACTGATTAATCGGCACACTCTCCCTCTGGCGCCCCCATCATACATGAGCGGCCCAGTTGCGATACGACTAAAACCAGTCCATCACCTCTCGTAGCCACGTCACCAGGCGATCCCAGAGCCGGGGCGCCGCCGTGATCCCCGTGCGCTCGGCGGCGGCCTGGAGAGTGGTCCGCGTGGCGTAGCCGACGACGGTCACATTCTTGCCGGCGTGGGACCAGTGGACGAGCGTGCGCAGGCCCAAGCGTTGCACCCAGATCGGACCGGACGAGGTAGCAACGAGCTCGCTGCCTTCCGGGGGTCTGGCCACGCTGTCTCGGCGCTGGTAGACGACCAGGGTCGTCAGTCCATCGGAGTAGATCTGGACGACAGGGGGGCCTTCGCCGGTGAGGTAGTCGCCGGTCTTGTGGAACCCCTCCGGGACAGCCACCTGGATCGGAGGGCCTCCCAGCACGCGGGCGACCTCCTCAGCCGTGGCCGCTCGCACTGCTGGCTGAGGAGTCAAGCGCAATCCGGTCGGCACGGATGCCGTCTTGCGCCACCCGGCGGGCTTGAGCTCAAAGCGGAGGAACGTCGTTACCTCGCCCAGCGATCCTCTGGGTCCGACGCGTTCAGAGCGGAGGAGTACGCCTGTGGCGTCGTCCACGACCAGGGTACGCGAGGGCCGGTCAGCAATCTCGGGAACCAACACGATTCGGGTCGCCCGTCGTCCCAGCAACTCGTCGGGGACCATGGTGATGCCGTAATTTTCCAGCAACCACGGGAGGTGCGCCGACTCGAAGATGTCCTCCTCCGAATTCAACCCTGTGGCCGTAGTCCCGGTGCGCCGCACGGGATCAAATCGAATCTCCGAGCCCTGGCGACGGATGACGGTGAATCGGCGGGACGGTCCGAGCGCCAGATAATCCAGTTGTGTCCAGTCCGGCGGGTCGTGCTCCACTTGCACTAAGGAGGCGACCGTGTGTGTCGTTCCCTCCCAGGTCACCACGATCTGTTCGCCCTGGTAGGCGACCGTGGAGCGGGCACGGACGCTCTGCACGAGCGGCGCGGGTGCGCTGGCGGCGTCTAGGGACCGCACGTCGAGTGCGAACGTGAGCCCTAGTGTGGCCGCCAGACCAAGCAGCAGGACAGGGCTTATCTCTTCTGGGCGGCGGGCCATTCAGGGAAGGTCTCGTAGGGCAGCGCACTGCTGAGGTACGACGTAAGCGTTACGTCAGCCATCGGGTGCGCTGCGGCAAACTCCGCTTGCTGCTGGAAGTACCAAAGGGGAGAGACCCGGGTGCCTTGGGGCGGTGCGGTGGGTACGCGCAGCTGGAGTAACAGGCCGATGCCGGCGGCCATCGTGGCCACCGCGATCAGCCACCGGGGAACTGTCCGCCGGGTCTCCACCAGTGCGATTCGGGAAAGTGTGCGCGACAGTGCGGCGGGATGCGGAAGGATGGGGGGCACTGTGCGCAAGAGACTGCGGACCGCCCGGAGGTCATCTAGCGCGACGCGGCACTCTGTACACTCCGCCAGATGGGCGGCCACGCCAGAGGCTTCCTCCGCGGTGAGGGTTCCGTCCAGGTAGCCAGTGAGCTCGTGAGAGAGGTGCAATATCACAGCTCACCCCGCTGCAGAGCATCGACATAGGGGCGCAACCACTCGCGCAGGGCCAGACGAGCCCGGTGGAGGCGCGAGCGCACGGTGCCGATCGGGCACCGGAGGATTTCGGCGGCCGCGTCGTACGGCAGTCCCTGGAGGTCGACCAGCGCCACGACGGCTCGAGCGTCGGGGGGCAGAGCGCGTAACGCGCGCAACACAGGGCCGTCGAGCGCGCCTTCGGCCACTTCACTCGGACCGGCCGTGGGATCCATGACGGCCGCCCCGCTGACGTCATCGAGCGAGAAGATTTTTCGACGGCGTTCCCGGCGTAGACGGTCCACAAAAGAATTGTGCATGATGCGGAACAGCCACCGATCAAACCGCGTCCCGGGTTGAAACCGGTGGAAGGCACGAAACGCTTCTTCCGCGGCTTGCTGCAACAAGTCCTCGCTATCGTGTGCGTTGCCCGTCAGGTAGTAGGCGAACCGGTACGCGTGGGTCCAGTGGGCTGCGAGGAGCTCGGCGAAACTCTCCTGCGAGGCCGTACGGACTGCGGCCGAAGCGAAGGTAGTCTCTGGGACTGAGCCCGCAAGGGGCGTTTGAACGCGTTCCATGGTTTTTTCGGCGGGAGGCGCTGCGCGGTCCCCGCCACCCGATTGAGCCGTCACTTCACGATCGTGACGCTAGCCGCTTGGTATGTCAATGTTCGACCCCGGCCACTCGCCGTCCCAGTAATTGCGACAGTCTTCCCGACCCTGAGATCTCGGACGGATGCGCCCTTACCGGCTTTGAGGACCTTGGTCGTGGCCGTGTGTCTCACCCAGAGCTTCCCGTGCGTCTTGAGCCCAGTCCCTCGCCTAACCTTCAGCACCTCGACTTGCGCCCAGCTTCTGCTGATCCGAAGAATCTTTGCCTCGATCTCGAAGGGCGCGCGGCGCGTCGTCGAGGCTGGCGCAGGGGAGGGAGACGGGGAGGGTGTTTGCGCCGCAACCCTCGTCGAGCTCACCAGGAGCGCCACGGCGAGGGTGAGTACGAGACCCACACGACCCTTCAAACGCAATTCCCCCTCTATAGACTCTTCAATAAATAGAACGTTTCAGGCCCCAGGGAAGTTCCTCCGTGGAAGTTTACCATAGGATCCCTGGTCTGGCGCCGGTGGAGACTCTCATTGTGATTGGGGTTGTATACTGAGCCGGGAGATCGATGCGCGTGAGAATGCCTGGAGGATTGGTGTGACCCGACTGGATCCGCACGCTGCTCCGTCGACGCTCCGCGTCGACAATCGAACAATTGCGTACTACCCCTTGCACGCTCTTCGCCCGCAGCTCGCGACGCCTCTGGAGCGCCTTCCTGCGACGGTGAAGATCTTGTTGGAGAACGTCGTGCGCCATGCCGCCGGCGGCCTGTTTTCCGCGGACGACGTCGCGACGCTAGCGGCCTGGCAGCCAGGTCTGACGTCCCGTCGCGAATTTCCCTGTCTACCCTCACGGGTGCTGCTGCAGGACTTTACCGGCGTGCCGGTCGTGGTTGATCTGGCCACCATGCGCGATGCCGTCGCGCAGTTAGGGGGCGATCCGCGCCGCGTCAACCCCGTGATCCCTGCCGACTTGGTCATTGACCACTCGGTGCAGGTGGACATTTCCGGGGTGCCGGGGGCGTTTGGGCGCAACGTGGCCTACGAGTATCAGCGTAACCGCGAGCGATACATGCTGCTGCGATGGTCGCAGCAGGCTTTCGCCAACCTGCGGGTGGTGCCTCCGGGTACTGGGATTGTCCATCAAGTCAACTTGGAGTACCTGGCTCAGGTGGTGTCGCTTCAGCTCGTGAACGGAGTTACACTCGCCTATCCCGACACGCTCATCGGTACTGACTCGCACACCACGATGGTGAACGGGATGGGGGTGTTGGGATGGGGCGTCGGGGGAATCGAGGCGGAGGCGGTGATGTTGGGTGAGCCGACCTATCTCACGACCCCCGAGGTGGTCGGGTTTCGCCTGACCGGCCGTCTGCGGGAAGGGGTGACTGCCACTGATCTGGTGCTGACCGTCACCCAGCTGCTGCGCACCGTCGGGGTCGTGGGGAAGTTCGTCGAGTTTTTCGGGCCCAGTGTGCAGGCTCTGGCCCTGCCGGATCGGGCGACGATTGCCAACATGGCTCCAGAGTACGGGGCGACAGCCGCCCTCTTTCCCATTGATGCGGAGACTCTGACCTACCTGCGTCTCACCGGCCGGTCTGAAGCCCACGTGCGGGTCGTGGAAGCGTACGCCCAGGCCCAGGGGTTGTTCCACACCCCGACTGAGACGGAACCCGTGTTTGATCAGGTTGTGGAGCTGGACCTGTCTGCGGTAGAGACGAGCCTTGCGGGACCACGACGGCCGCAGGATCGCGTGCCGCTGCCCCAGACGTCCTGGAGCTTCCGGGCAGCATTTGCCGAGCAACTCGCCCCGTCGACAGGGAAGAGTGCGACGGCCACCGCCGTGGCCGAGCGTCCTCCCGTCGTGCAGGTCCAGGTCGATGGTCAGGCGGCCACGCTCACGCATGGGGCGGTCGTGATCGCAGCGATCACCAGTTGCACCAACACGAGTAACCCAGAGGTGATGGTCGCAGCGGGGCTGCTCGCCAAGAAAGCGGTGGAACGCGGACTGCAGCGCAATCCCGCCGTCAAGACGAGCTTGGCGCCGGGATCTGCGGTGGTGACGTCCTATCTGGAGCGTGCCGGCCTCACGCCCTACCTCGACGCGCTGGGATTCCAGCTCGTTGGGTACGGGTGCACGACCTGCATTGGCAACAGCGGCCCCTTGCCGCAGCCGATCGCCGACGCGATTCAACAGCACGACTTGGTCGTCGTCGCCGTGCTCAGCGGGAACCGTAACTTCGACGGCCGCATCCACCCGTTAGTGCGAGGCAGCTATCTGGCCTCCCCGCCGCTGGTGGTTGCGTTCGCCCTGGCGGGCACTGTGGAGATCGACTTGCTCACCCAACCGCTCGGGCGAGACCGCCACGGCCGCCCCGTGTACTTGAAAGAGCTGTGGCCGAGCACTGCGGAGGTGCACGCGGTGGTGCGCCAGGTAGTGTCCCCGGAGCTGTTTACGACGCGCTATCGGGATGTCTTCACAGGAGATGAGATGTGGCAGACGATGGCCGTGGGGGCGGGCGAGCGGTTCGGCTGGGAGGCCGCGTCCACGTACGTCCGCCAAGCGCCGTTCTTTGCGGGTTTGTCGCCGCAGCCTGCACCGATCCACGACATCCGTGGGGCTCGAGTGCTGGCGTGGGTGGGCGACTCGGTGACGACAGATCACATCTCTCCCGCGGGGGCGATCCCATCCGACAGCCCGGCTGGCCGCTACCTCATTGAGCACGGCGTAAAGCCCGCCGACTTCAACACGTACGGTGCGCGCCGCGGGAACCATTTGGTGATGCTGCGCGGGACGTTCGCCAACATCCGGCTGCGGAACCGGCTAGGCGGGGGCCGAGAGGGTGGGTGGACAACGCACTATCCGTCTCAAGAGCTCATGACGATCTACGATGCTGCGATCCGCTACCAACGGGAGGGCACGCCGCTGGTGGTCTTCGCGGGCAAGGAGTATGGGTCGGGCAGTTCACGGGACTGGGCGGCCAAGGGACCTCTTCTGCTGGGAGTACGCGCGGTGCTAGCGGAGAGCTTCGAACGCATCCACCGCAGCAACCTAGTCGGGATGGGGATCCTGCCGCTTCAGTTTGCAACGGGGACTACGCCTTCGTCTCTTGGCCTCGATGGCACCGAGGCGCTTGAGATCACGGGACTTGCTGACCTGCGGCCCGGACAGGTGCTGACCGTGTCCGCGCGCCGCGATGGAAAGACCAAGACATTCCAGGCGACCGTGCGCGTGGATACCCCCATCGAGCTGGAGTACTATCGGCACGGCGGGATCCTGCCGTATGTCGCGAGGAAGCGGGCTAAGACGAAGGGATAGGGTCGCGATTCATCCCGCCTTGGTCTGGTACCCTACCGAAAGGTTACGGCAGTCGCGAGGAAATCATCGGTTCTCACAACCCCGCGATCACCGACGCTTCCGGACCATGTGGTATGAGGCTGGTCTTACGACCCTGCTATTTGGGCTTCGAGGTAGAGCCGTAATACGTGAGGGCCGCGATCAAGATTCCGAACACGACATTACTCCACTTCAAACTGCTGCCGAATAAGAAGAATGGAGATAGGGCCACCCACACACCTGCGATAAGAGTGACCCAATAGGCGGTCATTCCACGAGCACCTCCCACACGTCTTTTTCACACCGCTCGACCTGTTCGACGATGGCGCTCGTGCCCCTCTACTGTCGCAATTTTGCCTCAATCTCGGTCCATGTCCTCAGGTCCCCAGTTGGTTGCGTCTGCTGCGTGGGATTTCGACGGGGTCACGATTTGCCGAGGACGACGAGCACTGCGACGGCGGCGCCGCAGCCCAAGACGCCTCCGAAGTAGAAGGGCACAGCTGGGCCAAACGATGTCCACATCCATCCCGCCAGCAGCGAGGCCGGCAAGAGCCCGATGCCCACGAGCGTGGCATGAAGCCCGATGGCCGTCGCACGAATGGGCGTCGGTGCCAAGTCAGCGACCAACGCCTTCTCCACACCGTCAGATACCCCCATATACAGCCCATATATGGGGAACAACAGCCACAGTGATCCAGGACTGGACGTGAGCCCAAAGCCCAGGTACACCAAACCGTAGAGCGCATACCCTGCGACCAGCAACGTGCGCCGGCCCATCCAATCGGACAGACGCCCTGCCGGATAGGCCACCGCTGCGTAGGTGACGTTAAAGACGAGGTACAACACGAGGACTGCGGCCGTCGCCACACCCAGATTCTGTGCACGCAACAACAGAAACTGGTTTGATGAGTTACCCAAGGTAAAGACGAAGACGACGAGCAGGTACGCGCGCAACTTCGCCGGGAGGAGCGACCAGCGCAGCACGGGTACTTGCGTGCCGGCGCGATGAGGGCGCACGTCCCGCGCGAAGAATAGGACCCCGACACCGAGAGCGGCGGGGATCAGGGACCACAAGAAGATTGCTCGGACGTTCGCCGCGCCTGAGCGAAGCAGGACGATCGCTGCAATGACACCCAGCGTTGCGCCGAGGGAGTCCATCGCGCGGTGCAATCCGTAGGCGCGGCCCCGACGCGCCGGATCTGCGGAGTCGGCAATGAGTGCGTCCCGAGGAGCAGTGCGCACGCCTTTGCCGAAGCGATCCACGAACCGTCCGGCGAGCACGGTCGGCCACGCCTGAGCCACCACCAGAAAGACCTTCCCAAGAGTCGACGCTGCGTACCCCACGATCGCCAATGGCTTGCGCCGGCCCAAACGATCGGAGATGTATCCGGAGAACACGCGCAAAAGGCTTGCGACACTTTCGGCGATGCCTTCGATTAACCCGAGGATGGCTGGAGACGCTCCCAGTGTCTGGGTGAGGAACATTGGCAGAAGGGGATACACCATCTCGGTGCTGATATCGGTGAGGAGGCTGGTGAGCCCAAGAATGATGATGTTCATCGGCCCGCATTGTTCTCGAAGGTGTCGGGAGTTCCTTTGAACACCCGGGACCCGGGGACGGAAACGGGCGACCGCCTACGACCGTTGCACGTGGACCATGAGCCCGCCGGGCACGGAAGTCTGACTCCTTATGCTGCGCGTCCCCTCACTCCAAATGTGATTGCCTTTGCCGCGCCCGGCGCACAGGCTAGGGAGTCGCAGGGGCATATGCAGACAGCCGAGCCAGTTCGTCGAGGGAGAGTACACCCTCGTAGCGCTGTCCTTTGATCTCCCAGGTCGGATATGCTTTCACCCCGGCTGCGGCGCAGACCTGGGGCCGGCCTACAGGAGATCGCGGGTCACATTCGATGTAAGGAAGAAGGGCCGCTGCTGGCCCGAGCATGGCCTTCTGGTCCGCGCAGTGCGGACACCAGTACGCTCCGTAAAACTTCGCCCCGGAGGCGGAAAGGTGCTTGGCGAGACCGGTCGCGTAGTCATTAGCGGTGACCTGCGGTGGCGATGCGCCATCCCCTAGCAGGAGGAAGCCCACGGCAGCTAGCATGGCCACGGCCATCCATCCCCAGGTTGCACGAAGCGGGCGCTGGGGCCGTCGCACAACAAGGTAGATGATGATCCCGAGGCTCAGCACAGCTGAGAGCACACACAGGCTGCAGGTCGCGCGGACCGCGGTTTGCTGTACCCCGGCGAAGATTATTGATGCGCCGACTCCTATGCCGGCACGGGCAGTGCGAGGGCCCAGCGGCGCTCGCGGTCGAGACGACGAAGGCCGAGGACGAGCAGCACAACATAATAGGCAAGGCCGAGCAGGCCGACCGGGATCCCAAACGCCACCGCCTAGCGGCTCGACTGCACCACATCGCAGCCGGTCCCCAAGGGACAGTACGTCGTGGCATGGACGGCTTTGGTCACAAAGAGGTAGGCGCTTACCACGCTACCCATCGCCGCTAGGGTTGCCAACCACAAGTTTCTGCGGGGTGGATGTCCGGATGCGATGGGATGGACGTTCCGTGCGGGTTTGGACGTCACAGTATTTCATCTTAGCATTCCGCAATTAACCGGGGGCCCTCTCGCACTAAGGGCAGTAGTCAACAGTTAGGTTCGCCCCTAGAGTAGTACCGAGACCCCATGCCCCGACTTGGTGTACTCACTAGCGGAGGCGATGCCCCCGGCATGAACGCCGCGATTCGCGCGGTGGTCCGGACAGCCACGTCCTACGGGTGGGAGGTTTTGGGCATCCGTCATGGGTATGCCGGTCTGATCGCGGATGATGTGGTGAGACTGACTGCCCGCGACGTGGGGGGCATCATTCAACTCGGGGGAACCCTGCTCCACTCCGCACGCTGTCCGGAGTTCCACGAAGAGCCTGTCCGCCGTCGGGCCGTCGACACCGTGAAGCGCCACCAGCTGGATGGGACCGTCATTATCGGCGGCAATGGATCACAACGCGGCGCGTATGATCTGTCCCAATCCGGGGTGCCCGTCGTGGGCGTGGCGTCCACCATCGACAACGACGTGTTCGGGACGGATCAGAGTATCGGAGTCGACACCGCTCTAAACATTGCGCTGGAGGCGGTGGACCGCCTGAAGACCACGGCCTCGGCCTTGCAGCGTGCCTTCTTAGTGGAAGTCATGGGCCGACACAGCGGCTACCTGGCGTTGATGACGGCGATTGGGGGCGGCGCCGACGCGGTTGTCATCCCCGAGATGGAAACGGACCCCGAGCAACTTATCGCCGATATCCAGGCGAGCGCAGATCGTGGCAAGGCCCATGCCATGGTGGTCGTCGCCGAGGGAGCGCGGTACAATGCGGAACGATTGATCGCGTATTTTCACGCCCGGCGGGACCGGCTGGGGTATGAGATTCGCGCCACGATCCTCGGCCACGTCCAACGCGGCGGCGCCCCGACGGCATTCGACCGGTTACTCGCAACGCGCTTGGGCGCAGCCGCGGTGAGCGAACTTATGGCCGGCCACGCGACGGTGATGATGGGATTCCGGCAGGGGGAAATTGCCGCTACGCCGCTAGACGAGGTCGTCAGGAATGTCAAGACGCTAGACTTGCGGCTGCTGGACCTCGCCCGACGGCTGGCCACGTAGCAGGACGCGGGGCCGCATGGCCCTCAGTCACCGGAAGCGCCCGCAAGAACTTAGACTTACGATTTTGGTGGAATCTTAGTATCCTGGAGAGGATCCAGTCTCCTCAGGTGGGTGACTCGATCGGGGGCAGGGCGATGACGGGAATACCGAGTGGAAAGTTGTTGAACTTGCTGCGTCTTGCGGATCGGGCGGGCCGATTCAAGATGCTCGCGATCGATCAACGCGATTCGTTGCGGGCGTCCCTCGCCAAGGCCACTACCCGAGAGCCTAAACAGGTCACGTATGAGGAAATGGCCACCGCGAAGGGGGTAATCACGGAGGTCCTCTCGCCCCACTCCACGGCGACCTTAGTGGACCCCATATATGGGTGGCCCCAGGCCGTCAAACTCATCCCGGCAGACGTCGGCATTCTCGTGGCGAACGAAGATAGCTACGAGCCGGCGGGGTCCGGCGGAAAGCAGCGGAAGGCACGGTCGATTGACGGGTGGTCGGTCGCCAAGGCGAAGCGCTCTGGCGCCAACGCCGTGAAACTCCTTGTTTACTACACCCCTGAGGCGTCCGCCGAGGTCGTGGCCCACCAGCAGCGGTTCGCCCGCACGGTCGGTGAGGAGTGTGTGAGGGAAGATATTCCCTTCCTCCTCGAGCTCGTCACGTATCCCATCGCGGAGGCCTCCGCGGATACTCCAGAATTTGCTCGCAAGCGTCCCGTACACACGCTCGCCTCCGCCCGCGAGTTCTCCAAAGACAGCTACCACGTTGATATCCTCAAGCTGGAGTTCCCCGGCGACTTGAAATATACGCGCCAGTTCTGCCAGGGCGCATTCGACGGCAAGGACAGGCCGGCCGTCTACGATGTGGAGCAGGTACAGGCGTTCTGTCAGGAGCTCAACACCACGGCCCAGCGGCCCTGGGTCATTCTTAGCGGCGGAGTGGCCATTAAGGAGTTTTTGGTCACCCTCGAACTCGCGGTCGCGGCGGGGGCCAGCGGCTTTCTGTGTGGGCGGGCGATTTGGAAAGATGTCATTCCCAAGTATCCCAACGTGGACACCATGCGTGCATTTCTCGCGGACGAAGGCGCGTACAACTTTGCACGCGCCAACGCTGCAGCCCAACGAGCCCGTCCATGGTTCACCCACCCGCACTACGGCGACTGGGAGGATGTGCAACTGACCGGCGCCGGAGAGCGCTGGTATCAGGACTACTAACCAACCTTCGAATCGGTGTGATGAGGAGGACAGGGATGGAACGAACGAGACGCAAGGGTGAGTCAATCGTGGTGCTGGCGGCGCGCTGGATGATTGCCGTCGTTTTGCTGACCGTGGGTACGGTCCTGCTGGCCACCGCCGCCTACGCCGCCTACATCGCCAAGTTGTGGACAGCAGCCGCGCGCGGGGAACCCGCATGGCCGAGTCGCCCTGCGACCGAGCGGACACATATTTCCCCGCCGCGCGCGTGACAATTTCGAGGCGGCCCTCGCCGTGAGCGCTCGCGCCATGTCTACCCTCAGTGCTCGCACAGACGCACATCATCTGGTCTGTAGACCGGAGGGGGAGATAGCCCGGTGAGCACAGCGGATGTTGTGATCATTGGCGGTGGATCGACGGGAACGAGCGTCGCTTTTCAGCTCGCCCGGCGTCGGTACGGGAAGGTCGTCCTGGTCGAGCGCGAGACCGTTGGGGCGGGTCCCACCGCAAAGACGATCGGAATCGTCCGTCTGCACTACTCCTACGAACCGCTGGTTCGCCTCGCATCCCGCAGCCGGGACCTGTTCGGGCAGTTTGAGGAACTCACGGGCGCAGTCGCTGACTTCACACGCTGTGGATTTCTCCTCCTCGCCCCCGAAGGCGAAATGCCCGGCCTGCGGGCCAACGTGGACCTGCAGCACCGGTTGGGCATTCATTCGGCGGTGGTGACACCGACGGATATCGTGGGTCTGGATTTGCGCATGAATGTAGACGGCGTCGCCGGAGGCGCCTGGGAACCTGAGTCCGGGTTCGCAGACGGCTATGCGACGGCGAGTGGGTTTGCCGCGGCAGCGCGCCGTGCGGGCGCGGAAGTCTGGGAGACGGCGGCTGCGCAGCGGATCATCGTCGAGGGATCTATCGTCCGCGGCGTGCAAACCGCTCGCGGGGAGATCAGCACACCTACGGTGCTGGTTTCCTGCGGCCCATGGACGCCACAGCTAATGGGGCCCCTGGGCGTGAACGTCCCGATCCAGAGCTCGCGTCAGCAAGTGGTGCAACTTGGACTCCCTGCCTCGTTCGGCCCACTGCGGTTGATCATTGAAGACATGGCGCTCGGCTTCTACGTGCGACACGAGACGGGGGACACGGTGCTGGCCGGGGTGCTGGAAGAAGAAGCCGAACAGATCGTGGCGGCGGATGAGTACAATCGAGGTGTGGACTTTGATTTCGTCGAACGTACTGGGCGGGCCTGGGCCTACCGTTATCCCAGTGCGAGCGAAGCCAAATTTCGTCAGGGATACGCCAGTTTGTATGACATCACTCCGGACTGGCAACCGGTGTTGGGCGCAGTCGAGGGGATCCGAGGGCTGTACCTCGCCGCGGGCTTCTCCGGCCACGGGTTCAAGCTCAGCCCCGCGCTCGGCGAAGTCCTGGCCTCACTCATCGCCGGGGACGTCCCACCTATTGATGTGTCGATGTTTCGCCTCTCGCGGTTCGCCGACGGCCACCTCATCCGGGGCCGTCACGCCCAAGGGATTCTCGGGTAATGACGATCAGCCGTCATCTGCGCTCCCGGCAAGAGATGATTGATGACAGACATTGCTTCAGGCGCGTGAAACCGACGCCCGGACGCTCCGGCAGAGGTGACGCAACTGAGGGACTCAGGAGGAGCATTCCGCACGTCCTGGTATCTCTAATACGGTTATGATTTTCACCTTTGTGGGCGAGTACGCAGATCCAACCCTGGCCAAGATGGCCACTGGGCTTCGGGCAGTGTTTGAGCGCCGCGGTCATGAGTACACGAAAGATCCCGAAGCCGAGGACCTGCGTATTGTGTTCAACTTCATCGACATCAAGAACCCCCGGCCGTATCGCCGGCGGGCGAAGGCGATCTTCGTCGTGGCACTGGCCGTGACCACCGAGCGGCCCGATAACGTCCTCCGGCAGGGATACCCGTTGCTGGTGCGCTCGCTGTCAAACCTCTGCGTCTACCTCGTCCGCGCGCACGACGCCGAGCACACCTACTTTGTGACGCTCGAGCAAGGCTACTACCCCGCACCCGACCTGGCGGGGGAGGACTACTTCGACTATATCTACGATCGATTGCATCCGCTGGCATCGTCCCAGCTGGTTATCGACAACGAGTTTGTTCCGGATTTGGAAAAGGACTTATGGGACGGCGACGCCCTCACTAAGCAGCTCAGCGGGGCAGGGCGGCGACTGGACGCGCTGGCGTTGCTGCCGGCGCCGTTTCCAATTCACGAGCTGCTGGACGAGCGCGACCTGCGACATATCGAGCGGTTGTATGGGATCGGTGGGCTCTCCTACGGCAATCTGAGCGTGCGCAAAGACGCGCGGCGGTTCTGGATGAGTGCGAGTGGCGTGGACAAGGGCAACATGACCGCGGTCGGACGCGACATGCTGCTGGTGAAAGGCTTCGATGACAAGCGCAATGTCATGCTGCTCAGTGTGCCCCCCGAGGTGAAGCCTCGCCGCGTTTCTGTGGACGCGATCGAGCAT
>DASWFZ010000033.1:0-7262 GCA_036393975.1 bacterium
CACAGGTACCACCCGGTGCGGCCAAGGTGACAATTTCCCGGCCATAGTCCGAGTACGCTGCCAACGCGTCGGGATTCACTCCGAACACTGGGCCAGTGGCGGAGACGCCCACGACGTGGTTCAGCATGGCGGGGAGCCGGACCATGTCGTCCATGCGGTCCCAGTTGAAGCCCTCGTTCCCTGCTGACGCCACCAGGACTGCGCCGTGCTTGAACGCATAGTTGACGGCTCGCTGCAACGCTTCTTCCAACTGGTCGAGGCCTGGGCTATCATTCTTGAATATTTCGCTGAAGCTCATGTTGATGACGTTCGCGCCTGAGTTTGCCGCGTACATGATCGCTTTAATAATCGTGCCCCAATCGGCGAACCCACCCCGGCCGGCAACCTTGACGGCAATAAGTGTCACGCGAGGCGCCACGCCCGCTACCCTGTGCCCACTGGCGGCAATTATCCCAGCGACATGAGTGCCGTGACCGATGGCGTCGACCTCCCAGGTCTTGACATTCGCAAGGTTCACGCCAGGGGGCAGCGGTTGCAGCGGTTCGTCGATGAACGAACGGCTGAGAGTCTGATCGACCTTACCAACCAGCTCCATCTGTGTGTCGTCAATGCCGGTGTCGATCACGGCAACCTTGACCGTCGGGTCGCCGCGGAATCCCGCCGCCCAGGCTTGCTCGGCCCTGGTGACCCTCAGGTTCCATTGCGCCCACAACAGCCCAGCCGTGGCGGGGTCGACCGCCGGCGGGACGACGGCATTCTGCTCAATGCTGTCGAGGACGATTGGTGTGTCGCTAGGCGGGGTAAAGGACACCAGTTTGTTCTCGGTGAGTCCTTGCACCCCAGGGATGCTGGTCGCAGCGTAGGAGAACGCTGGGTCGGATGACTCCACCACTGCGATCCCGATCTCGTCGTTGCGCTCGACCACTTTTGCTCCGACCGAGGCCACGAGATCATCAATGTTGTCCGGAAGTTGCCCCCCGAGACCCAGTAGGATGTACTGTTTGGAGTCGCTCGCCTTAGCTGGGGTGGCGGTCCCCATCGGGACCACCATCACCCCCATAGCGAGGATCAGCACTCCAACGGTCAACCTCACGACTGAGCGCATTGACGTGTCCTCCCAGTGAATGTGCTCTTGGTGCGAAGTTAGTGGAAACTTCTCCCAAATCGTCCGGCCGATGTCGCGTGGCCCGGGCACTACATTTGAGAGCAATCGCCGTACCGCTGGGTCTGTTTCCCTTCGAGCCCACCCCAGCAAAATAAAAAATATCGGCAGGATCCCGCAAGACATGAGGGCGATGGCACCAGTGCGCCGCCGGATGTCAGACAGTGCTCAGTTGGGGTGAAGCCAATTGATCGGTTGTGCTGCCAGGCACGATGCGGATACAAACGCGATGAGGTCATCAGGCGTTGGCAACGACTGAGAGGGGGCGAGGCAGAGACGCGCGGCAGAGTTTTGGGTCGTGGTTACTTGCTGCGGGCGTCGGCGCAAAACACCTACTGGGACGGGTGACTACCCTGGGCCGGTATGAGGGGGAATCTTCCCAGACGGCCCGAAACAGTTGGCGTCGCGCAGGGCGAAGCTCGAGTACTCGCAATCTCCATGCAGAGAGGGCGCATGTCCACCCAATCGAAAGGCCAGGCCGTATTCGTAGCCGCTCTCGTCGCCTTCGGTGCCTGGACTGCTGCCGTGTTCACGCCGTCCCTGGCCACCGCAGATCTTGTGATTACGCGGTGGCTGCAGCAGTACGCTTCCCCCACGCTTGATGCGGTGCTCTCGCTGCTCACACTTCTCGGCAATGCTGAGATCACCATCGTGCTCGTTATCCTGATGAGCATTGTGTCGGTACGCAGAGGGCAGGCTCCACTCGCCATCGCGCTATGGGCGGTCTTTATTGGAGGGACCGCAATCGAGTGGTCAGCTAAGCACTGGCTGCCTCATGCGAATGTCCCGGAGTCCCTGCAGAGGCACGGCCTCAACATCTACCATCACCAGTTCCGTACGCCGTATTCGTATCCCAGCGGACATGCCTTCCGCACCCTCCTGCTCACGACGGTGGTCCCCAGGTTATGGACGGGCTCTCGCAAAGGGGCGGCATGGCTGCGCTACCTGCTTGGTGCGCTCGTGGTGTTGATGGGGGTCGCGCTTGTCTATCTGGGAGATCACTGGGCGAGCGAGGTGGTTGGGGGATTCCTGCTGGCTTCTGTTGCAGTCGCGGTCCTCCGCGCGCAACGCGGGGAGTCGGCGAGAACTCCTTCAAGCTGACAACAGAAACCTCAGAGCGATGCGACCCGCATCAACGCGCGAAGCGAGGCGACGTTTGGGGTACGGGGAAGCCGAGAGCGGATACTTACTGCTTAGTTTTTGGTTTGTCCTTGTGTCCCCTGCGGTGTGCTTGGCGGCGCCAACTTGTTTTCGTCGGGGTCTTCCATCGACTTGCGAAAATCACGAATCGTCTTGCCCAAGGCCGCGCCCAGTCCTGCCAAGCGCGATGGCCCAAAGATCAGCAGAGCCACGACCAGGACAATGATTAGTTCCTTGCTGATATTCATCAAGTTCACCCACCCCGGCACACCGGCATCAGGATGCGCCTTCAATCCCCGATTATACACTAACAGACTCGGCGGGGGGCTATGGGTGGCTCCCCGCGCAGGTGGGGGCGGGGTCGGTATGGTACACTGAACCTTACGGCGGCAAAGGGTGTTCCAGCCGCAGCCGCAGGTGCCCGCTGCCGGATTGGCTGATCGGTGTCGTCAGGGTGGGGGATGGCTATCGTTAGGGGGGTGCGCCAGGATGCGCGCGAGTGACCGCGAGTCGATGACGCCCGTGCGGGTCGAGGTCATTGCGTATGCCCCCACCGCGTTTTTCCACTGCCAGCATTGCGAACTGACGCTCCAGCACGTCGGAGTCGGCCAGAAGATCCACGACGAACAAACCACTTACGCTCTTCCCCCCGACCTCTCACGCGACTATCAAGCGCTCTCGGAGTGGGTGCGTGCGCTGACCGAACACTACGGCGGCCAGGTAATCGTCAAAGTGGTCGACGCGGCGTCGGTAGAGGGATTTTGGAAGTCCCTGCGTTACCGCGTGCGTCGCTACCCAGCTGTCATCGTCGCCGGGCAGGACCGCTGTCTCGGAACCAACACTGCCACAGTCCAGGCTTTCATCGACCGGCACTTGAGCGCGCCCATGTCCGCGTAGAGACAGAAGTTAAGCACCACGACGGAGGGGGTGGAACTCCGAACCGAGACCGCTGTACCTCTTGTCTAGCAACCGTCCGTCGACCCTGAGTCAGGATGAGGAGGGTTGCAATGAATACCCTGTGGGTTGTAATTTTCGGCACCATTGTCATCTATCTGGCCTACAACTTCTACGCAAAGCGCATTGATCGCGAAGTCATTCAGGCAGATCCCAAACGGGCCACCCCGGCCCGGATGTACAACGATGGCGTGGATTTCATGCCCGCCAGCCGGAACGTGTTGTACGGGTACCACTTTAAGTCGATTGCGGCAGCCGGACCCATCGTCGGGGTAATCACGGGGGTCAACCTGTGGGGGTGGACGCCCTCCATCTTGTGGCTGCTGATCGGCGTCTCGTTCATCGGGTGGGCCAGCGACTACAGCGCCATCATGGTCGCGGTGCGCAACGAAGGCAACTCGCTGAGCGCGATTGCCCACCGTCTGATCTCCCCGCGTACCCGCACCATCCTGTTCCTGTTCATCTTCTTCTACCTGCTGCTGATTGCGGCCGCGTTCGTCGGGATCTTGGCTCCCATCCTCGTTGGTCGCCCAGACGTTCCGTTTGGCATCTTCGTTCTCGCGCTGATGGGACTGCTCGCGGGACAGATGCTCTACAAGATGAAGGTGGACTTAGTGCTGGTGACCCTCGTCGTCGTGGTGGTCACGATTCTGGCCATGGCGCTTGGACCGCTGGGGGTGAACTTGACGAAAGCGCCGGTGGACTGGAGCCAGGGACCGATCAGCGGGGCGATCGTCGCCATCAACAAGTCAGTGGACTCGGGCGGCGCGCTCTATACGGTGATCGATCCCACAAACGCAGACACGCGTATCCCGGCGCCGGGGGCTGATGGCAAGCGCCCGACGACGTTGACCTATGATGCCGCGACCGGCGCGATCAAGGTCTTGCCCAGCTATTTACTGTGGGCGCTCTTCCTGCTTGTGTTTAGCTACTTGGGAGCCAACCTGCCGATTTGGCGGTTTGCCCAGCCGGTGAACTACATTGGGTTCTGGATCACCGGGCTCGTAATTGTCGGCAGTGGCATCGGGGCAGTCCTGGCTCCCTTCCTCAATCCCGCGGTGGCGGTATTCAAATCCGCGGCGTTCAAGGGATTTTTCCCTCCGCAGCCGGCGGGTGCTCTCCAACCACTGTGGCCGATGTTATTTGTGACCATTGCCTGCGGGGCGATTTCGGGCTGGCACGCCTTGTTCGGTTCCGTCGGGACCGCCCGCCAGTTGGAGTACGAAACGGATGGCCTCCCGGTGGGTGGGGGAGCCATGTTCAGTGAGAACGCGTTGGGACTGCTTTCACTGACGGCCGTGTCCATCTCGGGCGGGGCCGGGGGCGTGGCGTTTGCGAGCGGCGTCGGCCGCCTGCTTAACGTCGGGACGTTCGGCGCGCTCCCTGTGGCGTACGGGACCGCGCTGGCGTTTGGGGCGTTTGTGGTCATCGTGCTGACGGTGACTCAACTGATCTTCCGCCTCATGCGGGTCACGCTGGGCGAGTGGTTGGGCGAGGCGTGGGGGGGATTCAAGAACCAACACGTGGCGACCATCGTCGGAATGATCGCGGCGACGCTACTGCTGCTGTCAGGCACCTGGGTGTACCTGTGGCAGCTCTTCGGGGCGTCCAACCAGCTCATGGCGGCGTTGAGCCTGCTGATTGTGACCGTGTGGCTGGCCTCGACCAAGCGCAACCCGGCGTACGCCGGTATTCCCATGGTGTTCATGTACGTGACAACCATGGCGGCGACGCTGGTGACGGCGTATAACCTCTACGTAACGATCCTGCTCAAGCCGAGCCTGTCCGCTATCTCGATCTGGGGGGCGTGGGCGATGATCATTGTCGCCATCTTGCTCTTCGTGACGGCCCTGGTCATTGGGCTGGACGGCTGGCAGGCGTACATGCGGTATCGGTCGGCACCTCCTCGCGCCGCGCCGGCGCCGGCACGCGCGCGCGGATAGCCGAATCATTCTCGGATAGCTCGGCGCTATCGGGAGGCCGCACTCGGTTTCGGAGTGCGGCCTCTTCTCTTTGTCGTCAGGTGTCGGTGGTCACGGCGTGCGCCAGTTCACGGAAGGTCTGGAACAGCCGTTCTGCGCTGCCACGCTCAGGACGGGGAGACCGCAGGTGCACCTCGAGGTGCGGGTGTGTGCGTCGGATCGACAGACGCCAGATGGCGGGACTGATCGCCTGAAACTCCTGCCAGAGGCGGTGGGCCACTTGGGAGGCGCGCCCGCCGCTATAGGCCACTTGCACGTTGGAGTCCTCCCAGTCTGCCCGCTGCCAATCGGCCAGCGCCAGACGCTGGAGGGCGTCGCGGCCTGTCCAGCCCCGCCGGTCGCCTGCTTCGACCTCAAACCGCGGAGGCTGCGCTAACCGTGCCCGCAGGATGAGAAAATCGCGCCGTCCGTGTAGCCGTCCCCATCCCCACATGAGACCTACGTCTCGGGGTTCGAGTACGACGAGGACTTCGGCGTCGAGGAAGGGGTCAGTAGGCTGGGCGATCTTCAGTTCGACCACGGAGCTTCCCAGCCAGCGCATCGTCGTGCGTCGGCCAAGCAGGGGCAGCCCGCCCTGCAGCCAGCGCAAGAGGGCGTTCCCCTTGCGGAGGTTCCACTGAACACCGAGGGCGAACCACGCGACGACGACGAATACGACGGCGATGGCGATAGGTGATGTCACGGGTATCCTATGCGGGGCGGGTGGTGACGACCCCAGAGGCCGTGACACTGATCATACCAAACCCCGCGCCTCATGCGATTCCGTTGACAGTGCAAGGTCACCAGGTACAATTGTGGAAGACTCGCTTGGCGCGCGTAACGAGGTCCCGTGTCGCCCCGATTGAGCGGTATTCTCACGGCGTTGCGAGAGTTCGCGTTCGGGATGACCGGATATGAGTTTACCCGGCACGCCGCAGAGCTGCGGGGGTCCTTGGAGACGCTGTTCATGGTGAATACTGTGGGGGATATGATCGGGCTTCCTATCATCCCGCCGTACTACGCCCTGCGGTTAGTGCCCTACCTCGTTCCACACATCGCCACGTGGCGGCGGCGGGTGCTGCGCGAGCGTGAGATTACCGAAGACCACGACTTGGATTTGCACGGCATCTGAGGCAGCCCCTGATGACTGACAGCACCCAGACCCCCGACCCCAAGGCTCCGCGCGGCATGAGCCGGTTTTTCCGTACGGTGCGCGAGATCACCTACGGGATGGCAGCGCACGACATGACCCGAGCGGCGCTGCGGACACGGGCCAGCATGGAGCACTTGTTCATCCTGATCACCATGGGCGACCTGTTGGGGGTGCCCATTCTGCCTCCGTACTACTCGATGCGGTTGCTCCCTTACGTGGTGCCGCAGATCTCCACCTGGAAGCGACGCATGCTGCGCGAGAAAGATGCAACCGATGCGATCTTCTAGGGTTCACCACCGCCTGTAGGGCAGAAGAGGAGTCCCGGGATTTCCCTCGCCACGGTTTTCCACCAAAACCCTGACCGCCGGTATATCATGTTCGGCGGCAAGGGGGGGCTCGGCAAGACGACGTTCTCGGCCGCGACGGCATACTGGCTGGCGCAGCAGGGACACCGTGTCTTAGTCTTCTCGGTTGATCCGCAAGCGAGTCTATCGGATATTTTCCAACGCGATCTGTTCGGCAAAGGGGCGGTCCAGATCATGGACCGCTTGTGGGCCCAGGAAGTCGATGCCGACTCGCACATTAAGGCCTATCAGGGCGAGGTGCGGCAGAAGATCTTGGATATGTACGGGCTCGCAAGTGTCCCCGAGGAGATCGAAGACTACATTGCTGCCGCCTCCGCCGAGCCCGCGATGGAGGAAAGCGCCATCTTTGATGCAGTAGTGGACATCGTCGTCAAAGGCGATTACGACTACTACATCTATGACCTGGTCCCCCTCGGCCACGCGCTGTACTACCTGAGCATGGCCAAAGTGTACGACGAGTGGATCTCGAAAATTACGAAGCTGCGGGAGGAGATGCGGGAGTACGACGAGATGGTCACCCGCATCAA
>DASWFZ010000034.1:0-5743 GCA_036393975.1 bacterium
CAGCATCTGGAGCACCGGCCCCAGGGTCTGGGTCCCCAGCGTCTCGTACACAACGACGAGCAGATACTCGAACAGGACGATGGCAGCACAGTAGATTCCCAACGCCCGCAGGGTGAACCACAGTCTCCGCCGGAGTTCAGCGCGCATCGGGATCCCTGCGGTAATATGCGAGAAAGATTTCTTCCAACGACGGTAGCTCCCACACGAGGTCGGCGACCTGTCGGCCCGCTAGGGCGTCCAGCACAGCAGCCGTTCGCTCGGCAGGCACTCGCAGGGTGAGTCGTACCCCTTCCACACGCTCCACCGTGACACCCTCTGGCGGTCGGAAAGCAGTCGCATCGTTAGCCTGTGCAAACTGCACGTCGACACGGCGAGCGCTACGCTGCCGCAGCGTATCGATGCGTTCCGTGGTCACCAGCAGACCGTCGCGAATGATAGCCACACGGTCACAAATCCGTTCGACCTCCCACAGCAGGTGCGACGAGATGAATACCGTCCGCCCTTCCGCACGGAGCTCACCTAGCAATTCGTAGAATTCCTGCTGCATCAGCGGATCCAGCCCTTCGGCGGGTTCATCCAGCACCAGGAGTTCGGGGTCGTGCTGGAGCGCTTGTACAACGCCCACCTTTTGCTTCATTCCGCGCGAGTAGTGCCGGATCGGTCGGAGTAGATCTTGGCGGCTGAGCGCAAACCGTTCTAATAGTGCAGCACGGCGGAGCGGCGGACGGCGGGTCAATGCAGCCAAGTAGTCCAGCAGCTGCGCCCCTGTCATACGCTCATAGAGGCTCAGTTCACCCGGGACGAAACCGAGGCGACTGCGATCGATCTCACTGGCAGGGTGTCCGAAAATGGTTACGCGGCCGTGGTGCGGGTGCACCAATCCTAGCACCGCGCGGATGGTCGTCGTCTTACCGGCCCCGTTCGGCCCCAGAAAACCGAATATCTCCCCCCGCTGGACCGTGAAGGCTACATCCTCGATCCCGCGCCGCCGCCCGTAGTGCTTGGTCAGGTGGACGGCGTCGATGACGGCCTCAGCATTGCTCATTGTTCGCCATTGTTATTAAAGTAGTTCATCGCCGCTTGGTCAGGCACGACGACCGAGCTTGCGACAAGAGCGGGATCGTTGCCTGCCCCTCTAGTCCGACACGCATAGACCACTCTCTTTGTCGTCATCTTAGACTACTAGTCATCTTAAACTACGAATAGATCACCAGTCCAAGACAGCTTGATACGTCGATGCGGGGCTGGACGCCCCTCTCAAGGCAATGGGCGATCTGCGATCATTGCCAAAGCTTGGCAGTGCGTGCTTCGCAATCCGCGTAGGTAGGATCAAAGACTGCCACGCCTGCCGCGCAGGGGATCTCCCAAGAAGCGGTGGCGTGATCAGACTATCTGAGACACACAGCGTTTGGGGTTTGGGCTACCCGAAGCAACTCCAGAAGCTGTGGTTAAGCGGTGGTAGGACGTTTTTCGAGGGAGTCGCTAACCACCGGGATGTGCGAATCGCCTCGATAGACCTGAGGATTCGTGGAGCGGGCGACGGGATTTGAATTCGCCGAGAAATGGTGAAGGCCCACCTGTAGTGATTTCCGTCTGGATTCCTAGCGCAGGACTTCAATCCGCTGGAGTCAACGAATTTCGCGGTCATAGGCGCTTGTTGATGGCGGAGCAATTGTACGGCGACGATGGTGCTGGGAGGCGGGATTTTCATTGCAGTCCCACGCGTCTAAGTTGCACAGATTGTCTAATACCTGCTGGCCTACGCGGCGAGGACTTGCAGACCAACGTGGAAGAATACTGGTTACAGGAGTCCCGCACCAAGGATGTGGCCGCTTTCGAGTAGCTTGGTGAACCGGCGGATGCGGACCCGCGTGTCCTGTGGTGCGGTGGGGAGCGGGAGTAAGTCCCGCTCCCCACCCGATCCTCACCTTCGCTTTACTTGTTCGCGAAGATGCCGATCAGCGGGCAGTTCACGATGAAGCCCGTCCCCTGGAAGGTATTGCTGGCCGTGCCATCCGGCCTGATGCTCTTGGCCTGCGTGTGAACCAATGCCTCCGCCCTGGCGAAGTCAGTCTGTCGCAGCCGGTTGGCTAACGGTACAGAGTCATTCCACCGGACCAGGTGGATGTCCCACAACGGGCTGTAGTTGAACTGGCCCCCAATGTTGGGCACGTCCTCCAGGATGTTGAGTGGCGACTCCTGGTCGAGGATTGCCGCATTCAAACCCTGGCGCTGAATATTGTCCTTGCCCGTTTGGCCGTTGATGAACGCGATCAGGCTCTCGCGGGCGCACCCGGGATTGATGAACGGCCCGGTTACGTTGATGTCGTTTGTTCCGCATTCGATGAAAGGGACGTTAGAGAGAGCGGGCGCGTAGGTAACGTCCTCGATAGCAGCGGCACCAAGATCGGACGCGTCGAACGAAGTGTAATGGACGCTCTGGTCCTCATAGCAACCGTTGGTCACATCGTAACTCACTGTGTCGTTCACCGCATCGACGCTCTCGACTTTGTCTGCCCAGTGTGCCTTGTCCCCGCCGTTGGTGTTGGCTCCGTCACCGATTTGCGGGGCGTTGAGGACGACCCCGGTGGGCAGTTGTACCAGAGGGCTGTATCCTGGGTTGCCGACTGCGCCTGGTGCGGCGGCCAACGGCGGGAATCCTGTCGCGCTTGGAACTAGCACGCGCTCTGGGGTGAAGTCGACTCCGGCCGGCACGACGATCGAGGTGGGATCACTCGACGACGAGTGTTGGACTGCCAACGTTCCCTTAGCATTGGCCAGCTTCGGAGTGAAGTTCACGCCGAGATCCTGCGCGACGTCTTGGTCGGAGGCGTCGGTGATGACGTAATAGACGAGATGGCCTGCGGCGTTTCCTCGGCGGAGGGGCAAGACCACGATGGGTTTGGAGGTCGGCGGAGCCTCCTGGAAGCTTGTCGGCCCCTGCTGATTCGCATTGAGGAAGAAGCTGCTTGGGCCGAACGTCTGGTGGAACGTGTGGGCAGTGTTGAAGCACATGAACGGCAGCTGGTCGGGGAAACCAGCGGTTGCACCCGTTGGATGAAGCGAGCCGACGCCAATTGAGGCGCTTAAGACGGCTGCCAGCGCCAATGCTGCGGCGCGAGGCAGAGCAAGGGCACGGGTCAGTGCGAGAGATACACTCCTGTAGAATTGCATCTGGCTCCTCCCTTCATGGGGACCCTTACAGCAAACCAGAGAAATGCAAAGAAATGATGAACTCTGGTTGAGTTAACCCGCTATTCTGGACGGAAGGGAGAATTCCGGCAGGCGGTGATAAGTCACGGTGGAAGGTCGGGCCGACTGAGGGGAACTGCGAATCGCCTTGATAGACCTGAGGATTGGTGGAGCGGGCGACGGGATTTGAACCCGCGACCCTCGGCTTGGGAAGCCGATGCTCTACCACTGAGCTACACCCGCTCGTCTTTCCGACATTATATACTACCGCCCCCGGCGGGCGAGGCAGATGCGAGAACCTACCGCAGCCGCCCCACTAATCCGAGGTAGGCAAGGATGGCCACGTTGATGAAGACACCGACGCGGGAGTCAGGCCATCCGATGATGCTGAGGATGAGCGAGAACATGGCGGCGTCAAGGGTCACGATTCCACCCCACGACGATGCCGCCATGACGCCGATGCCTGCCATGACGAAGGCAAGGCCCGGGATTAGCCATAGGATGCCCATCACGCGAATCCCGATGTCGCCTAGGTCGACGAAGCCATTCAGGATCGTCGTATTGTAGGGCGAACTTTTGCCTGGACCGATGCGCCACGGGACGAAAAAGCCCAGGCTGTGCGCTAGCCCGTGGGCGATCAAGATGAGACCGATGATGAACCTCATGTCGCCTCCGTCCTCCTGGCCTGCTGTCCCGCTGAGCCACGCCACCGGCCGCGATTAGGGGACTCACCGCTCGCGCGCTGTTGGTGTCGTGCCCGCAATAGAGGCAGGGCTTACGCCCAAGGCGGTTTCGCCCATACGAGTTTCGGTGGAGCGACGGCCATTTCGTTCACGATCGCGGGGATATCAAACCACCATAGCTCAGTTTCTTCGTCGATTTCTCCTTCACCGACGCACAGGTGATAGTTCAGGCACCGGTACCGCTCCTCCTGAGCGCGGAGCCACATCGCCGCGACGATTGCGCGCCGCAGGGTCGCGGTCGCCTCATCGATACTGTACCCTTGGAGCGAGAAGACGACCTGCGCTCCATCGTCGGTGGTGACGAATCCATGGCAGTCCGGACACCACACGCCGTCTTCCCGGCGACGGGGTGGTTGGCCCAGATTAGAGATCCCTGCAGCCGCGGCCCCACCATCCGGCCGCTGCCGAAACCAAAACCAGCGCCTTCTTTCTCACCATATGGCCGTAGCCACGCCGCCTTCGGATCGTACTGCATCTCCAGGCGACCGATGGGGTTCCAGTCGCATTAGAGTCACCTCACGCGAGCGCTTCCGCGCCGGATGGAACTGTTCTACTCAATCGTTGACCACGATAGGTGTGTTTCCTGTCGGGCGCCGTTGGGGCGCGACCTTCACAAGTTCTTCAAATGCGTCCTACACTATGAGAACGTGAGGTGGGTGAATGCACAGGGGGAAGCGGGTCCGATGATGAGAGGCCGTGCATGGTGGCGAGGGCCGATACTGAGTGCGGTCCTGGCGGCCACGATGATCGTCGGCGGGGTTCGTGGGTACGCGCCTGCCGCCCACGCTCAGCCAGCCTCGCCGCCTGCTGCCGCGCAGGAGTTTGTTATCGTCCCCACTGAGTCTCAGGTCATCTATCGAGTCGGGGAGACGCTCATCGCGGATAATAATCGTTTCAACGTGGCTGTCGGCACGACCCAAGCCATCCGAGGGGCGGTGACGGTCGACCGCGTCAACCCACGGGCTAGCCGCATCGGCCCGATTACGATCGACATCAGCCAGTTTCAGTCGAATGTTGCCCGGCGAGACAATGCCATTCGCCGGCAATGGCTGGAGTCAGCGAAGTTTCCGGCCGCGGAATTCACCCCGACGCAGATCGAGGGACTCCCGGCGCAATACGTCGATGGTCGCTCCATCCCGCTGCGCATCGCCGGCACACTACGCGTGCGCAATGTGCCGCGGCCCACGACCTTCGACGCTACCGTGACGCTGACCGGCCAGCAGCTCACCGGTCAGGCGACCACCAAAGTGCTGATGACCGACTTCGGGTTCTCTCCGCCAGATATTTTTGGCATCCTGCGCGCTCAGAACGAGGTCGGAATCGAATTTCGCTTCACGGCGCGACCCGCTTCAACGCCGTAGAGCCGTCGCGAGGCAGTTGACTACTTGGAGAGGACGCGCATGCGCAAACTTGGGGGTTTCGGTGTTGCCCTCGTGCTGGCCGCGACGACGGGGCTGATCTGGACCACGTCGCGCGGACAGGCGCAGAGCTCCGTCCAGACGCAGACGGTCGTGAGCGATCTGGAGATTCCCTGGGCGGCACAGTTCGCGGGCGACGGACGGCTGTTCCTGACGGAGCGGCCGGGGCGCATCCGCATCATCCGCAACGACAAACTGGATCCCCAGCCCTGGGCAACGATTCCCGTCGCGCATGTCGGGGAGGGAGGTCTGCTGGGGCTGGCGCTCGCGCCTGATTTTACCCGCAGCAAGTTCGTGTATGTCTACTACACCTATCAGGCGGACGGTCGCTTGTGGAACCGCGTCACACGGTTGATCGATCAGAATGGGCGAGGAGAAATCGACCGCGTG
>DASWFZ010000035.1:0-23895 GCA_036393975.1 bacterium
TCTCCGGCGCCTCGCCACGCTACATGGACCGCGCCGTGCCGCTGTTCTGTGAGAACCTGGCGCGCTACCTGCGCGGCGCGCCTTTGCAGAATCTCGTAGATCCCGAACGAGGCTATTGACCCTCAGGCGACGAATCCTCCACGTGAGCTGACAGGATTCCACAAGGCGAAGGACAGGGCTGCGGTGCAGACGGAGCGTCCGCATCACGTCGCCCTGGGTGAGGAGGCAGAGGCGTGAAGCCGTATCCTCCGGACCGTATCCGCAATGTCGCCGTCGTCGGGCACGGCGGCACGGGCAAGACCTCGCTCGTGGAGGCGGCGCTGTACGCCGCCAAGGCGGTCGACCGCTTGGGCAAGGTCGACGACGGAACCTCGACCACAGACTTCGATCCCGAAGAGCAACGCCGCAAGCACACCATCAATGCCGCGCTCGCACCCCTCGAATGGAACGGTGTGAAAGTCAACCTCATCGATGTGCCAGGCTATCCCGACTTTGTCGGGGAGGTGGTTGGTGCACTCCGGGCCGTTGAAGGCGCGGTGCTGGTTGTGGACGGGGTGTCGGGCGTGCAGGTGCAGACCGAAGTCGCCTGGGTACAGGCGGACAAAGCAGGCGTGAGCCGGATGGTCGTGGTGAACCGGCTGGACCGCGAGAACGCGAGCTTCGACCGGACTCTCCAGTCGCTGCGGACGCGGTTTGGGAATAAGGTGGCCCCGATTCAGATTCCCATCGGAGCGGAGGGAGCGTTTGGCGGGGTGGTGGATTTGGTCGAGATGAAAGCCTACACCGCCAAGAACGGGGAGATGACGCCGTCGGAGATTCCCTCGGACCTAGTCGCGGGCGCGCAGGCCGCGCGTGAAAAACTCATGGAAGCGGCGGCGGAATCCGAAGACGCGTTGGTCGAGAAATACCTGGAGGCAGGGGAGCTCTCGCAAGAGGAGCTGCGCCGGGGACTGCACGCGGGGGTGAAGGCGGGCACCTTGGTCCCCGTCTTGTGTGCGGCAGGGGGCAAGCTCGTCGGCATCTCTGTGCTGCTCAATCAGATTGTCACCCTGCTGCCGGCCCCCGCTGAACGCCACGAGGTCACAGCGACCGACCCGCGCACGCAAAAGCCGGTGACCGTGGCACAACAGGCGGCCAGTCCGCTGGCGGCGCTAGTTTTCAAGACGGTCGCCGACCCGTTCGTCGGCAAACTGTCGTACTTCCGCATCTACGGGGGAGTGATGCGGTCAGACTCTCAAGTGTTCAACGCGACGAAGGGGAAGCCCGAACGGATCGGGCAGATCTTTTTCGTCCGCGGCAAGCATCAGACGGCGGCGCCCGAAGTAGGTCCCGGGGATCTGGCGGCTGTCCCCAAACTCGCGGAGACCTCGACGGGAGACACCCTGTGCGCAAAGGAGACCCCGTTGCTGCTTCCGGTAATTGCGTTCCCCCCTCCGGCGATTTCGCTTGCCGTAGAACCGAAGAGCAAGGCCGATGAGGACAAATTGGGGGTGTCGCTGCAGAGACTGACCGAAGAGGATCCGACGTTTCACGTTAACCGCGCGACCGAGATGAAACAGACGATCATTTCCGGCATGGGCGAGTCGCACCTGGAGATCATGGCCGACCGCCTGCGAAGAAAATTCAGCGTCGATGTCACGTTGATGCCGCCCCGAGTCCCCTACCGGGAGACCATTCGCGCCAAGGGCAAAGCACAGGGTCGCTACGTCAAACAGACCGGCGGCCGCGGGCAGTACGGGGTGTGCTCCATTGAGATCGAGCCACTCCCCCGGGGCAGTGGGTTCGAGTTCGTGGACAAGATCCGTGGCGGGGCCATTCCGAACCAGTTCATCGCGTCCGTGGAGAAGGGCGTCCGCAAAGCGCTGGAAGAAGGAGTGCTGGCGGGCACTCGGGTCGTCGATGTTCGGGTCACGTTGGTAGACGGTAAGTACCACGACGTGGATAGCTCAGACATCGCCTTCCAAATTGCTGGCTCCATGGCCTTCAAGGAGGCGGTCACCTCCGCCAGCCCCGTGCTGCTGGAACCGATCATGACCTTGTCGGTCCGCCTGCCCGAAGGACAGATGGGGGATATCATTGGAGACCTCAATGCCAAACGCGGGCGCATTCAGGGGATGGACCCGCAAGGCGATGGCATCACCGTGGTGGTGGCCCAGGTCCCGCAAGCGGAAGTGCTCCGCTACGCCTCCGACCTGCGCTCGATCACGGGGGGGCGGGGAACCTTTGAGTTGACGTTTTCGCACTATGAAGATGTGCCTCCGCACGTAACCGAGCGGATCATCACCGAGGCCAAGCACCAGAAGGCCGAAGCCGCTACCCGCTAAAGGCGCCTCCCGATCGGGCCTGCTCGAGCAGGGCGTGGGTGGGGCGGAGGTGGGTCCCGGACGCGCGCAGGCGGAGCGATTTTCCCTTCCCGGGGGGAATACGATCGGCTCTCGAGGCGTTCGGCAGGAGTGAAGCGAAGACCGCCGAAAGCCCAGATGCTACATCACGGATGGGGGGGCCTTATCTCCGCAGAGATAGGGCCCTCCAGCATTGTACGCGGGGAGGTTATGACGGCCTCATGGCCGGGCGCTTTTCGACCGATATAAGAGAAGAAATCCGCCAGCGGATCGACCTGGTTGAGCTGGTGAGTGCTCACGTGGCCCTAAAGAAGGCGGGCCGGTATTACAAAGGGCTCTGTCCATTCCATCAGGAGAAGACGCCGTCGTTTCACATCGACCGCGAGCGAGGCCTGTGGCATTGCTTCGGATGTAATCTCGGAGGTTCGGCCTTCGACTTCGTGATGCGGACGAGCAACGTGTCGTTTGGCGAAGCGGTCGAGATGCTTGCCCGCCGGGCCGGCGTGCGCTTGGAACGCGGTCCCGAGGAAATCCAGCGAGCAACGGAACGAGATCGCCTGTACCGGGCGTTGGATGCGGCAGCGGGCATCTTTCGAGAGAACCTGCTCCATCCCGAGCGGGGTCGTCTGGCGCAAGAGTACCTCGCACGTCGCGGCGTGGATGCCCCGACGGCGGAGCGTTTTCGATTAGGGTACGCGACGGCGAACTGGGACGATCTGCTCAAGGCGTTGGGAGCGAAAGGCTTCGCGCCGCCGCTCCTGGCCAGCGGCGGGCTCGTGCAGATGCGAGCCGGTGGCGATGGGTACTACGACATGTTCCGCCATCGGGTGATCTTCCCGATCCTGGACCTCCAGGACCGTCCGGTTGCATTCGGCGGGCGGGCGCTGGATGAGACGCAACCGAAGTACCTGAACTCGAAAGAAACGGTGGTCTTTGTCAAGGGCAAGACCCTCTATGCGCTCAGTTGGGCGCGCGAAGCGATCCGCCAGCACGACGAGGTCGTGGTGGTTGAAGGGAATATGGACGTGTTGACCTGTCATCAGTTTGGCATCACCAATGCCGTGGCGACGTTGGGGACGGCGCTGACGGCCGAGCAGGTGTCGGCGTTGAAGCGGTTTGCCGGGAAGGCCGTCTTGGTCTACGACGCAGACGCCGCGGGCCAGGCGGCGATGGAACGGGCACAGAGTCTGTTTGAAGAAGCGGAGCTGCCGGTGCGCGTGGCGGTGCTGCCGTCTGGCGATCCCGATGAATTTCTGCGGACGGTCGGTCCACAGAAGTTTGGGGAATTGGTGGCGAACGCGGTGCCGATTTTTGACTACCAAGTCTCCCTGGCGGCGTCCCGGTATGATGCGAAGACGGTCGAGGGGAAAGTGCGCATTGTCGATGTCCTGCTCCCGTCGATCGCTGCGGTGAGCAACCCCGTGCGTCAAGCTGAGTACCTGCGCAGTCTCGCGCAGCGATTCGATCTGGCCGAGGATGCCGTGCGCCAGCGTCTGACTGCGCGCGGCCGGCCCCCTGAGGCTCGCCGAGGACAGCCGCCCAGTGCACCGCCCCCCGACCGGGCGCGGAACCAAGCGGAGCGGCTGCTCATTCACTTAATGGTGCACGACCCGGCGCTGCGGCCCCTCGTGGCAGCCACCCTTGTACCCGGCGATTTCATTGACCCTCCGCACAGTCGGTTGGCGCGCGTCCTGTTCGCCGCCCCCGACGCGGACGTGGATCGGCTCCGCGAAGGGCTGGAGGATGAGGACACCCAGGGGCTTCTGATGCGCTTGGTGTTTGAGGAGCCGCCGGTGGCGGAAAAAGAAAAGGAGCAAGTTGTGCGCGAGACGATCGACTACATCAGCGTGCGAGTTCCCGCGGCGCAGCAGCGTCAAGCACTTGCGCGGCAGATTCACCAGGCCCAGGCCGCGGGAGATCTACAGCAGGTTCGACAATTGCAAATGGCGTATGTAAAACTGGTTGGGCCATCCGGACACGAAACAGCATCATCTCCGGCACTTGGTGGGCCCGCGACCCCTGCGCCGAAGGGGGGTGACAACCATGGCCAAAAAGAAAGCGCCTGAACCGCCGATTTCCGACGAGCGGATCCAGGCCGAACTCAAGACCCTCGTGGAGCTGGGCAAGAAGAAGGGCTTCTTGACCCACGACGACATTCTCGAGCAGTTCCCCGAGGCGGAACAGAACATCGAGCTGATTGATCGCGTCTACACCGTGCTCCTCGAGCAGGGGATCGACGTGGTCGAAGACGCCAAGGAGGCGGAACAAAAGGGCAAGGCCGAGGAGGAAGAGGAGACTCGCGAGGCGGAGGGCGTCGCCATCGACGACCCGGTCCGCATGTACCTAAAGGAAATCGGCAAAGTCGCCCTCCTGACTCCCGAGCAAGAGGTGGACCTGGCCAAGCGCATGGAGAAAGGCGACGAGGAAGCCAAACGCCGCCTGATCGAAGCCAACCTGCGCCTGGTCGTGAGCATCGCCAAGAAGTACGTGGGCCGCGGCATGCTCTTTTTGGATCTCATTCAAGAGGGAAACCTGGGCCTCATCCGAGCCGTCGAGAAATTCGACTGGCGGAAGGGATTCAAGTTCAGCACGTACGCGACCTGGTGGATCCGGCAAGCCATCACCCGCGCGCTGGCGGACCAAGCGCGGACGATTCGCATCCCGGTCCACATGGTCGAGACCATCAACAAGCTCATTCGCATCTCGCGCTCGCTGCTGCAGGAACTAGGCCGCGAGCCCACCGCGGAGGAGATCGCGCAGGCGATGACCCTGCCCGTGGAGCGGGTGCGCGAGATCATCAAGATCGCGCAAGAACCCATCTCGCTGGAGACCCCGATCGGCGAAGAGGAAGACAGCCACCTCGGGGACTTTATCGAGGACCAAGATGCGCTCGCTCCGGCCGAGGCGGCGTCGTTCACGATGCTCAAGGAGCAACTCGAAGACGTGCTGGAGACGTTGACGCCGCGCGAGCGGAAGGTCTTGAAGCTGCGCTTCGGACTGGACGACGGCCGCCCCCGTACCTTAGAAGAGGTCGGCCGCGAGTTCGGCGTCACACGGGAGCGCATCCGTCAGATCGAAGCCAAGGCGCTGCGCAAACTGCGCCACCCGTCCCGCAGTAAGCGGCTGAAGGATTTCATCGAGTGACCGGTGTGAGTCGGAGGAAGGCTGAGGGTGCGCCCGGGGGGCGCGGCCGTCAGCCTTCTTCGTCTGTTGAGGGGATTCCCGTGGAGCATCACGTCAAGGACCTGAGTCTGGTCAAGCAGGGACGACTGCGCATCGAGTGGGCGGAGGCGGAGATGCCTGTGCTGCGGCGGATCCGCGAGCGGTTTACGCGGACCCGTCCTCTCGCGAACCTCCGCATCGCGGTATGTCTGCACGTGACCACGGAAACCGCCAATCTGATGCGCACGCTGGTTGCAGGCGGGGCCCAGGTGCGTGTCTGCGCCAGCAACCCCTTGTCCACGCAAGACGACGTGGCCGCCGCGCTGGTGGAAGACCAGATCGCCGTTTTCGCCGTGAAGGGCGAAGACCGCGACACCTACTACCGCCACATTAGTCAGGCCCTGGATATCAAACCCCATATCACCATGGACGATGGGGCCGACTTGGTATCGACCATCCACAGCGCGCGCGTGGAGCTGCTGCGCGACCTCATCGGCGGCACGGAGGAAACCACGACCGGAGTCATTCGCCTGCGCGCCATGGCCAAAGAGGGCGCGCTGAAGTACCCCATCGTGGCGGTGAACGACGCGAAGACTAAGCACTTGTTTGATAATCGCTATGGAACAGGGCAGTCGACGATCGACGGGCTGCTGCGCGCGACGAATCTGCTGCTGGCTGGCAAGACGTTTGTCGTCTGCGGATACGGGTCTTGTGGTCGGGGGCTGGCTCTGCGCGCCCGCGGCATGGGGTCCCGAGTGATCGTGACCGAAGTCTCTCCGCTGCACGCGCTTGAAGCGGTCATGGAAGGCTATGAAGTGATGCCGCTCGCGGAAGCGGCGATGGAAGGTGACATCTTCATTACGGTGACCGGTAACCGCGGAGTGATGCGCCGAGAGCATTTTGAGAAGATGAAAGACGGCGCAGTGTTAGGCAACAGCGGCCACTTTAACGTCGAGATCGATATTCCAGCGCTGGAGGACCTCGCCGAATCGACCCGCGAGGTGAAGCCCCTCGTGCAAGAGTATCGGATGCGCGACGGCCGGCGCCTCTATCTGCTCGCCGAAGGTCGGTTGCTCAATCTCGCGGCAGCGGAAGGACACCCGGCGGCGGTGATGGACATGAGTTTTGCTAACCAAGCCCTGGTCGTTGAGTACCTTGCCGCGCACGCGAAGACCCTCGCCCCATCCGTCTACACGGTCCCCGCAGACATTGATCAGTCTGTGGCACGGCTGAAGCTGGACGCACTGGGAATCCGCGTCGACGAGTTGACGGCGGACCAGCGGACCTACTTGCAGTCGTGGTCGGAAGGGACTTGAGGTCTGGTTAGGGGTACAGCACGCGCCGCTCGGCCAACATGCGGACGAACTGTTGGATGCGCCGGGCGCGCGTGTCCTCTTCCTTGGCGGTGGTCACTCTGAAGAAGATCGCGTATTTGTTTCTACGATCCAGCGTCGCAAAGAATGCCTTCGCGGAGGCGACCCGATCCAATGCGGCCTGAAAATCTTTCGGTACGACCGCCGCGCGCGGGGAATCGTACGCCGCCTGCCACCGCCCGGCGCGTTTGGCGTTCTTGATCGCCGCCAGTCCAAAGGACTTCATCCGGCCGGCTTTCATCAGCGCAAGGGCACGTTGCCTGTTGCGCTTTGACCAGATGCTCCGCGGCCCCCGCGGGGTGAATTTTAGGAGCCATGACGAGGTATCGTATCGTCTGCCCTGGCCATCGATCCACCCATAACACAGAGCGACGTCCAGCGCCTCGGCGTAGGTGACTGAGATCATCTCCGAGTGTTTCTTCGACAACCGCAGCCAAAGCCCACGAGACGTGGCGTGATGCTTCTCTAGCCACGTTGTCCAATCGGCGCCCCGCTTGAAGGGCCGCACGGGAAGGCCCAGAAGTCCTTGACGGTCCGCTCTCGCCATTCCCCGCCACCAGGGTCTGCTTTGGTCGTCTGCGCGTTAGGATGTCTTCGCGGTCGGTCCTGGCGTCCTCATTGAGGGAACGGGCCCGTGTCGTGACGAGGAAAGGGCAGGCAGGTGCAGCGCGGTGAGGAGTCCCGGGGGAGAGGCGAGCACAGCACCGATCGCGTTAACCACGATCGCGTAGGTGGCTAAGTCCCCCTGCAGGCCTCCCTCGATGGTGGCGTCAACCGGCGGGTTGCCGTCGATGGTGATGCGGTCGCGGGGGTGGTCTGCGCCCATGGCCATCGTGAGATCCAAGGTGATAAATGGCGTGGAATCGACGAAGCCGCGACTGATTTGATGGAGTCCGAGTACCCGTGAGTTGGAACCGACGATGGGCTCGATCAATTCCTCGATTCTCTCCAGTGGACGCGTCAGCGCATGGGCGATCATGGCGACCGACTGCGGCAGCCCGACATGACCGATCGTCCCCCCGCTGACACCTGCGCGGAATGCAGCCGTGCTGAGTCCTACACCGACCTTCCGCTGGAGCGGAAGACGGCGCCCTGCGACATCGACGATGCGCTCGACGACCACACGCCGGACGTCGGAGCACGGGGCCGTGAGGACCACTGGCAGCAGATCCATTACAAACCCCGGATTCACCCCGAGTCCCACCACGACCGCGCCACGAGAGCGGGCCAGCGTATCCAGCGCTGCCGCTTCTGTCGGAAAGTGGTGCCAGGGAAATGCTAACTCCTCACACGTGGAAATCACAGACAGGCCTGCATCGGCCAGCGGTAACAACTGGGGGAGGACCTGGGCAAGACGCGACTGCGTGCAGTGGAGGACGACGTCAGCGCCTGCGTTCACGACGTCACCCGCGCGTGCGGCGACAATGACGCCAGGCGGCGCAGCAGGGATCAACGCGGCAGCGGGCTTGCCCGCCTTCGCCGGGTCGATGTCCACGGCGGCCATGAGCTGGTGACCGCGCCGTAGCGCGAGCGCTGCGACCTCAACCCCAATCGGGCCTAATCCATACTGAATGAACCGGGCAGACGGCACGCCCTTCATTTTAACAGGGGCCTAGGGGACGGGCCACGGTGTGCGATCGACACGATCCAGCCCGGATGGGGGTGAGTATGAATGTCCCGTCCCCAGCAGAGGGAGGGCCCACTGTGCATCGAACTCTACCGCACGCGTTCTTCCCCCTAAGGAGCCTGCGTTGCCAGTAGCCGTTGTCGCCATTGGCGGCAACTCCCTTGTCAGAGACGAAGCGCATCCAGGCGTCGCCGGTGAGATTGCGGCCCTGCAGGAGACGTCCGCGCACATCGCAGGCATGCTGGCGTCCGGGTGGGAGGTCGTGCTCACCCACGGCAACGGTCCCCAAGTCGGCTTTAACCTCTTACGTAGCGAGCTGGCAGCCCCGTCCGCGCCGCCGCTGTCCCTGGACGTCTTGGGGGCACAGACCCAGGGCTCCATTGGGTATCTGTTCCAACAGGTTCTGGGCAACGAGTTGCGCCGGAGGTCGATCCGCAAGCGTGTCGTGACCGTGGTGACGCAGACGGTCGTCGATGCCCATGACCCGGCGTTCCAACGCCCCACGAAGCCGATTGGTCGGTTCTACCAGAAAGACGAGGCTGTGCGCCTGCAGGCAGAACGCGCCTGGCAGATGGTGGAGGACGCGGGCAGGGGGTGGCGACGAGTGGTGCCCTCCCCGCTGCCTGCCGAGATCGTCGAGCGCCTCGTCATCAAGGGACTCGTCCACCAGGCGATCGTGGTCATTGCCTGTGGGGGCGGGGGGATCCCCGTCGTCCGCGGCCCCGCGGGCGATCTCACCGGCGTCGAGGCGGTCATCGACAAGGATCTCGCGAGCGCCTTGCTCGCCCAATCCATCGGTGCCGACTTGTTGCTGATCTCTACAGCCGTGGAACGGGTCGCGCTACATTACGGTAAGCCGCACCAAAAAGAGCTGGCTGTGATGACGGTCGACGATGCCAAGCGCTACCTCAGTGAGGGACACTTCGCACCGGGGAGTATGGGGCCGAAAATCCGCGCAGCGTTACAGTTTGTGGAGGCGGGCGGCCACGAAGCATTGATCACGTCGCCGGAGCGCATCGAGCGGGCGCTGGCCGGCGAGACGGGAACGCGCATCACGGCAGGACGCTAGCAGCCCTAGGTGGAAGCGGTGAGCACTGACGCGAGCGCGGTGCGCGCTGGTGGTCACGCACGCATCTGCTAGGCGTTTCGTTTTGCGCGTACGTCGTGGAGGCAACCCGATGAATTTGCCGTTGGCCGCGAGAATGGCCGACCTGGGAACCGAGACTGCCTTCGAGGTCCTCGCCCGAGCTCGGGACCTGGAACGGCAAGGCAAGTCCATCGTGCACCTGGAGATCGGGGAGCCGGACTTCGACACGCCCGAGCACATCAAGGAGGCGGCGATCAAGGCGCTACGCGACGGCATGACCCACTACACGCCGTCGGCCGGATTGTACGAAGCGCGCGAAGCGGTGGCCCAGCAGGTCGAGGCTACGCGCAAGATCCCGGTCCATCCGGATGAAGTGGTCATGACGCCCGGCAGCAAGCCGATCATGTTCTTTGCGATTATGGCGCTTGTCGATCGAGGCGACGAAGTGATCTGCCCCAACCCCGGCTATCCTATTTACGAGTCGGTGACAAAGTTCGCAGGCGGGGTCCCTCGTCCACTCCCGCTGCGCGAAGAACGAGGCTTTCGCGTCGACCCCGCCGAGCTCCGGGCCTTGATTACACCCCGCACCAAGCTCATCGTGCTGAACTCTCCCCACAACCCGTGCGGGTCGGTACTGACGCGTGAGGACGTGATGGCGATCGCCGAGGCTGTGCAATCGTCAACAGCGTATGTCCTCGCCGATGAGATCTACTGGCAGATTCTCTACGACGGCAGCCACCACAGTATCGCGAGTGTGCCTGGGATGAAGGAGCGGACGATTCTCCTCGACGGGTTCTCCAAGGCGTACGCTATGACGGGATGGCGGTTGGGGTTCGGCGTGATGTCCAAGGAGCTCGCGGCTCGGATGGCACAGCTGATGGTGAACTCGAACTCCTGTGCCGCCGCCTTCACCCAGCTGGCCGGGATCGCGGCTCTGCGTGGCCCGCGGGCACCCGTGGAGCGCATGGTGGCCGAATTCCGGCGCCGTCGCGATGTCATCATCGCGGGCCTGAACGCCATCGAGGGGGTCTCGTGCGCCATGCCTGCAGGCGCGTTCTACGCCTTCCCCAACGTTCGACGGATTGACTCCGATAGTAAACGCCTCGCGGACTTCTTGCTGACCACCGGAGGTGTGGCGTGTCTGTCAGGGACGGCGTTCGGCGAGTATGGCCGCGGGTACCTGCGGTTCTCCTACGCGAACAGCGTGGACAAGATCCAGGAGGGTCTGCGGCGCCTGCAGGAGAGCACTAAGAAGTACAAGGCGGCGGTGCGCTGACCCAGACAGGTTCCACGCGTGAGAGACGGGGGAGCTACTGCAGCGGGCCCGGCTGGAAGGTTTTGACGACTTCGTCGCACTGCTTTTGCCCGTCGCGCCATTGCGCGAGCGGTTTGGCGCAGACGATGAGGTGATATCGGGTATCTCCGGCACTGACCGCCCCGACCGAGGCCCACTCCGGTCCCCCTGACGAACCCGTCACTTCAAATTTGTACCACCGCACACGTTGGGTCGTGCGTGCGTCCTGCTGGAACCCCGAGACTCCGTGGATCGACAACTGCTGGAAAACAGCCCGGCGGATCGCCGCATCATCTAGTTGGGTATCTGCGGGGCGGGTGACGACCAGAATGAATTCACCGGCTTCGGGTGCACGGTCGGGCGGAACGAACCAGACCGCCTCTGCGCGGCGGACGAGCGCCCATCCCGGCGGGTAGCGGACGGTGAAGCCGTGCTCAGGGTCGTGGAATTCGGTGAGGGGAGCCGGCGGGCGGGCGCAGGCAGCAAGGATGAGCACCGATGCGAGAGCTACCCACCCTCTCATTTGCGGGTGAAGTTCGCTGATGGGTGCAGTCGTCCTGCGATTGTGGACTCAACAGCCCTGAGGAGTGCGTGAATGAATGCGATGGTGCTGCCCCAACCCCAACCTGTGGACGCTTCTCCGCTCCAGTGGCGCGACCTACCGGTGCCCACCCCAGCGACAGGTGAAGTGCTCATCCGCATCGTGCGCTGTGGCGTGTGCCATACCGACCTGCACGTAGTCGAAGGCGAATTACCTGAGGCCAAACTCCCTCTCATTCCCGGTCACCAAGTGGTGGGGGTGGTGGACCGCCTCGGTCCAGCGGTCACGACCCTTACGGCGGGAACGCGGGTGGGGGTGGCGTGGCTGTATGCCGCCTGCGGAGTGTGCGCGGCCTGCCGACGTGGGGAGGAGAACCTCTGTGAGCAGATCACTTTTACCGGCTATCACGTCGACGGCGGATACGCGCAGTGGATGGTTGCCCGCGCGGACTTCGTGTACCGTCTGCCGGAAGCCTTTGACGATACCACCGCCGCGCCTTTGCTGTGCGCGGGGATTATCGGGTACCGCGCGTTGCGCGTCTCGGGAATCCGGCCGGGCGAACGTCTGGGACTGTTTGGGTTTGGCGCCTCCGCGCACCTCGCGATCCAGGTGGCGCGATACTGGGGGTGCACGGTCTACGTGTTCACCCGCAGCCTGGCCCACCGTCAGCTGGCTGAGCGGCTCGGCGCGCGGTGGGTCGGAGGGAGTCAGGACCGTCCTCCGCACGAGCTGGATGCGGCCGTGGTATTTGCTCCCGTGGGACAGGTTGCCATCGATGCGCTGCGCTGGGTCCGCCGGGGTGGGACGGTGGCGATCAACGCCGTCCACCTCGATCAGATCCCAGCATTCGACTACAACTTGCTGTACTGGGAGCGCGCCTTGCGCAGCGTGAGCAACAGCACCCGGCAGGATGGACGGGAGTTTCTAGCCTTGGCAGCGCAGATTCCTGTTACCGTGGAGACTGAGTTGTTTGGTCTCTCCGAGGCCAATCGCGTCCTGGCGGCATTAAAGCGAGGGCAGATCGTGGGAGCCGCTGTCCTTGATCCGCAGCAGCCTGCAGGACCGACAAGCCGCTGAGGGCCCGTACGGTTTCAATCCGCGAATCGTCCTCCAGCAAACGGCGCTCTCGTGCGAACCCCTGGCCCGCCTCCCGGTTCACAAGTCCGATCTACAAACGGCGGACGTCTCGGGCTAAGGAGTCCCCTGCTGGAGTTGGCGCTCGCAGTTCACGCAGTGGTTGGTGAGGTTGAGGGACAGCTGCCCTGTGACCTGACCAATTCCTGGAAGCGTGCTGATCGTGTCGGCCACGAGTGTCGACCACACGGTGCGGCCGTTGATGGTGACGAACGCGACCCGCGTGCTGATCTGTCCCCAGTCGTAGTAGACAATGAGCTCATGCAGCAAGCCCGTGTCATCGATCTGCGCCTGCAACGCATAGGGGGGGCCCGGCCGGACAATGAAGTCGTGCATCGTTGGTGAGGTGAAGAGCCATTTGGCTATCCTGCGGCGCGTTTCCGGATCGGTTTTGTCCTCGGGTTTGCCATACCGGTCAATCGCCTCGTCGACCAGCGCACGATGCACTCCGGTTACGGCATATATGTTGTCGGGGAGCTCGGCGGAGATGAAGAGGTCGTGGGCGTAGAAGATCTCGGGGTTTTCGGCCTGGGCCTCGATCTTCTCGGCTACCGTGCGGCGCAGCGACTGCGCAAAGGGGCGCAAGATCAGGGGGACGGAGAGGTTCCGGATAAGGACGCGCCGGTGTTTGACGCCATCGGCACCCCGCCACTCGTGAAACGACCCCTCGGCGTCGACGCCCAGCCGCCCATTCTTGAAGGTCAAAGTGACGACGCCCGTAAAGTCGGCCGTCAGATCATAAGGGGGCTTGTTGTCGTTGCCAAAGAGCTTCTGCAGAAGGAATTCGACGGTGACCGGCTGAGGTTGGGCCTCCCCCGGGAGGGGCGTCGCGCCAAGAGCCAGCACTGCGACGAGGAGTCCTACCGCAAAACGCATTTTACGCGAGAGCACGGCGTCATTATACCCGCGGCAGTGGCGGCGGGGGAAGTCCGTAGCGTTCCCACGAGACCACCGAATCCAGCGGGCGCCGTCCTCGGCCGGTCAAGATGCGCAGAGCGGTGCGCTCGATAACGCCCCGGCCGCTCGGGTGGGGATACCCGAACCCGATTACGATCGCGATTGTCTTGTCCGGGGGAATCCCGAGCAGGGCCTTCGCCTCGTCGGCGCGGTGCATGGACGCCGGGCAGGACGCGATCCCCAGGGCCCAGGCCGCGAGCATCATGTTTTGGGCGCATCGTCCGGCGTCAAACGCCGCGCCCGCATCGTCGAGGAGGACCGCGACGGCGGCAGCGGAGCGAGCCACGTGCTGGGCAAAGCGGCCGTATCCGGCCAGATCGCGAAGCCGCGGGGGATCGGCGACGACCACGAAGTGCCACGGTTGGCGGTTCCGGCTGCTGCCTGTTCTGCGGCCGGCCTCGAGGATCTGGATCAGCGCCGATCGGTCGATGGGGCGGTCCGTGAACGTGCGCAGGTCTCGCTTCGTCAGGATGCCGTGATACGCGTCCACGTGTGGTCGAATTCTGCAAGGCTGTAGGTGCTCCTTGGTACAATAGGCCAGATGCGACAAGCCGATCGAGATGTTGTCCTCCGCGTGGAGAGCCTGAGTCTTGGCGGTTCAGGCGTGGCGCGTCTGAATGGGGTGGAGATCCTCGTCGCCGGTGCGGCACCCCAGGAGACGGTCCGCGCGCGCTTGACCCGTTCGTCGCGCAAGGGGGCCCGGGCCGACTTGATTTCCGTGGAGGACCCCTCACCGGTTCGCGTCACGCCGCGCTGTCCGCACTTTGGAATCTGCGGAGGGTGCCTGTGGCAGCATGTGGATTACGCTGCCCAAGCTCAGGCCAAGCAGGCCATTATCACCGAGGCGCTGGCGTCCCTCGGTGCGGGAGCCGCACTACCAATGCGGCCCATCATGGTGATGGACGATCCGTGGATGTTTCGCAACAAAATGGAGTTCTCGTTCCAACCGCCTCACCGGCTGGGTCTTCACCAACGCGGACGGTGGGATGAGGTCATCGATGTGCAGACCTGCTTTCTGCCCAGCCGGACCGTGATGGAGATCGTCGCCACGGTGCGGGCGTTCGTCGTGGAGCACGACTTGGTCTGCTACGATAGCCGGACGCACGAAGGGTTCCTGCGTCACCTCGTTGTGCGTGAAGGGCGAGCCACTGGGGAGTTGATGGTCGCAATCGTCACGGCGCCTGGACCGTTTGCGCAGGCGCGCGCCCTTGCTGACACCCTCGTCGCTCAGCACTCCCAGATCGCCAGCCTGATCTGGGCAATCAACGCGACACACAGCGACTCCGTTGAGGTGAGCGAGTCACACGTCCTGCATGGCCGCTCGTTCATTTTTGAACGGCTAGGGGGCCGGATCTACAAGGTTGGACTCCTTACGTTCTTCCAAACGAACACGGCCCAGGCGGAGCGGATGGTCGACGTGGTGGCGGAGAGTGTCGGCCTAGGCGGGACGGAACGGGTTCTCGATCTGTACTGTGGTGTAGGCACATTCGCCCTGGCGCTGTCTGCACAGGCTTCAGAAGTCGTGGGAGTCGACGTCTCTAGCGCGGCCGTCCAGGCTGCACAGGAGAACGCGGTGCTGAACGGAGTTACGAACGCCACTTTTCAGGCCCTGGATGTCGGGCATCTCGAAGGGCAGCTGCCGGGGACGCGCTTTGATGTGGTGATCTTGGATCCCCCGCGGGCGGGGGCAGGGGCGCGCGTGATGCGTGCGATTCGACGACTGGCGCCTCGCCGCGTGGTGTATGTATCCTGTAACCCGACGACGCTCGCAGCTGATCTGCCGGAGCTGACCTCCGCTGACTATGCGATCGAGGCGATTCAACCGCTCGACCTCTTCCCGCACACCTCCCATGTTGAGTGCGTGGTCGGATTGCGTCGGATTTCCTCCGGATGATGGATCCCTCGGGGGTGCACGAGCGGCTGCGCCAGCCCGCCACCCATATGGGATTGGGGTATTGGATCGTCTGGCGATTTTTTCGCGCCATGCTGGTGTTGGGATGGCATCTCGAGGTCGACGGACTAGAGCGGCTGCCTTCCGAGGGGCCGTTTATTCTTACCCCCAACCATGCGAGCGAGATCGATCCCATCGTCGTCTCGGCGGCATTGCCGTTTCGGGTCACCTATCTGGCGGGCCGCGAACTCAACCGTTTCCCAGTGATCTTTGCGTTGTTGCGCCTATTTAACCCGATCTTCGTCCGCCGCGGGGTAGGGGACGTCGGTGCTCTCAAAGCGTGTTTGGAACGGCTGGCGAAAGGCGAGGTGCTCGTGATCTTTCCCGAAGGTGGGGTCGTCCAACCGGGGTTGGGAACGCTGCACGAGGGCGCGGCGTTTCTGGCTGTGCGCGCCCAGGTCCCCGTCGTTCCTGTCCGGCTGATCGGGTTGGTCCGGATGCTCCCCCTGGGGGCCCGCCTCCCGCGGTTGTCGCGTGTCCGCGTCCGCTTGGGGGACCCGATTCCCGCCCCGCCGCGTAACGGCCACAGTGCGTCCGAACTGAACGCGCGGATCCGCGCTGCACTGGACGGCCTGCTGGACTCATGAGGCACTGCCCCCCTGTGATCAGCGCCGCGTGGCTGGCGCTCGCGATGGCCCTCTCGACCCAAACGGCCAGCGCTGCCCCGATCTTGCCCCAGTTCGAGTTGGCCACGGTGGTGAGCGCAGTCCATGGCAGCAAGTGTGAAGCGGTCGTCGGTGATTTGCGGACTTTGGGCGAGCGTCTCGGGCCGACCGGGGCGCGCGCCCAGTACCTCCTGGCCTACTGTCACCTGCGAACGGGTCAGACAGACGCGGCCCGTGACACGTTTGATCGTGTCGCCAGCGAGTTTTCCCCTCTAGCTCCGTACGCTATTTTCTACGCCGCCTCGTCTGCCCTTCAAGATGGTCACACTGATGATGCCGCAGCCCGCCTGGAGCACTTGCTCTCGAGTACCCCCCCACCGCCCCTGCTGCGGCGAGGGCGGATGTTGTATGCCGACACGCTCATCCAGTTAGGACGGTACGACGGCGCGGAGGCCGTACTTCTCCGTGTGCTCGGAGATCCCACAGACGACGCGACGTTCGCCCGCGCGTGGTGGCTACTCGGGCAGGCGGCTGAAGGGCAGAAGAAGATTCCTCAGGCTCTCCGCGCGTACCGCATGGCATGGTGGAGCGTGCCGGAGGCCGCTGATGCCGACGCCGCTGTGGCGCGATTACGGGTGTTGCAAAGCGACCGCGCGGCGGAACCGTCTGCTGAGTCACGCCTCCAGCGAGGGAGGCGCCTGGTGGCCGCGGGAGAATTTGCCGCGGCGGATCGCGAGTTCACGGCGGCGCTGCATGAGCAACTCGACCCCGACGCCGCGTCGGATGCCTGGTATTACCTCGGCAGGATCCGGCTGGGATCGACCAAGGCGGTCTATGCGTTTGAGCAGGCCACCACGCTGGGAAGCGATGTGCCGCGGGGATTGTTCTGGCAAGGGCGCGCGTTGGCGTCCGTGGGCCGCGCCGGTGCAGCCCAGGAGAAGTGGGCTCGGGTCGCGCGAGACTTTGCGGGATCGGCCTGGGCACCGTTTGCGGTGTTGTCACTGGCAGGAATGGCAGATGTGCAGGGCGACCTGCCCGCGGCCACACGGCGGCTGCGGGAGCTCGCCCAGCGCTATCCTCAGACGGGCGCCGCAGACGAGGCGCGGTGGCGAATGGGGTGGTTCGCGTACCGCGCGGGGCGTTATGCGGAGGCAGAACGAAAATTCCTCGACGCCGCAAACTCTTTTCCGTCATCCTGGCGCGCGCCGGCCTGTCTGTACTGGGCGGCGAAGGCGCGAATGCGCCTGGGGAAAAACAGCCAAGATCTGTTGGAAGACGTGGCCCGACGTTTCCCGCTCACCTACTACGGGCAGCGGGCCCGAGAAGTCGCACACCTTTCTGCACCCGAGATTCCCCCCGCGCCCATCGCGATCCGGCCGCGGGAGGACCGAGTATTCTCCCCTTTGGAAGAACTCGCAGCCCTGGGATTCTATGAGGACGCCGCTGAGCTCGCCGAGGGACTCGCCCGGACTTCACCCGATGACGCGTTGGCGCAAACGGCGGCGTGGCTGCATGCGCGCACCGGGGAGCACCGCCGGGCAGTAGTCGCAATCGCGCCCGCCTTGCGCTCAGTGCTGATTGGGGGCGCGCGCGGTGACTTTGAGCTCTGGTCGCTTGCTTACCCGCTGGCGTATTGGCCAGCAGTGCGCGACGCTGCGGAGGCGGTCGGCATCGACCCCTACCTCGTGTTGGCGGTCATGCGCGAGGAGAGTACGTTTGATCCACGGGCCGTGTCGCCGGCCGGGGCGGTGGGATTATTGCAACTCATGCCTACCACGGCATCAGTGGTCGCTCGTGCGGCCATGCGCTCTGTCGATCTCATGGACCCGCAGACGAACATTCTCACCGGGACCCGATTCCTTGGAGGACAGCTCAGAAGCTTCCGTGGAGACGTCGTGCTGGCGTTAGCTGCCTATAACGCGGGTCCATTCGCCGCACGGCGCATCGCTCGGCGCCCGCGCAATGACCCTGACGTTTTTCTCGAGAGCATTGGGATCGCCGAGACACGCTTTTACGTGCAGCACGTCTTGCAAAGCTACGGAATCTACCGGTGGCTCTACCGGTAACACCACGAAGGCCTTCCCCCGGCAAGAGGCTCCAGCTGTTGGTGTCTCAGGGGAGTCCTCGCCTGCCCCACATAATCTGCGCTATAGAAGAGGAAGGTGCATCGGAGAGATCAGCCCTCCGTGTGCATACGATCTCCGCCCTGCTGTTTGGCGAGCCGCACGCCGCGCTCGGCGCGGCGGATCAGGGTGTCCAAAGACCGATCGGCATCCTGTCGTGAGGCGACCCCCGCGCTCACGTGTACGGGCACAGCAGTCTCTCCTGTAGGAATCGGCACGGCGCCCGTTCGAGTCCGGACGCGGTCGGCGACCGCCTCAGCGCTGCGGACATCGGCCGCGGGGAGCAGGCAAATAAACTTATCGGCCCAGTAACGGGCTAGCACATCCTCCGCGCGCAACTGTTCCCGGCAAATCAGAGCGAAGCGGTTGAGCACCGCGTCTCCGGCAGCAGACCCATACTGGTCGTTGACCCGCTGGAACTGATCGATGTCGAACATGATCAAGGCTAGCGAGTCGTGGTGGCGGGCCGCCCGCGCAAACTCGCGCTCACTGACCAGAAAGAAAGCTGTGCGGGTGAGAGTCCCGGTCAGAGGGTCGGTGTGGCGGGAGCGGCTGATTTCCTGCGTCAGCCGTTCGTTCTCCTGCCGTAACGTGCGGCGTTCTACCGCGTGCTCGACGACGGCCCTCAAGACCTCCACATTGGGAAACGGTTTGACGATGTAGTCGAAAGCTCCCCCTTCCCGCAGCGCCTTGACGGTCGTGGTCAGGTCGGGCGCGCCGGTGAGGAAGATCACCTCCGTGAAGGGGTCGGCGGCTTTGGCGGCATGCAGCACATCGAGTCCGTTGGCGCCGGGCATCAGCACGTCCGTCACCACGACATCGTACTGCCCGGTGGCTAACGCGCCGACCGTGGACGCGCCGTCGGGGCACGCCTGGACGACGTAGCCCGCCGCCGTGAAGTACCTCACCAGCAGGGTGCAGATGCTCTCGTCGTCGTCGGCGATAAGCAGGCGTCCTGTTGCGGGGGCCATAGTAAGGGAGTTCGCAGCCACAGGCGTTCGTTTCCTCCGGGCGCAGCGGAGGGAGCCGCCCCTCGGCAACTATTGCAATTTTCCGTGCTATCGGCCATGTCGTCTGAACCCGGTAGCGGTAGGGCATAACTCCCAGCGGAAGTGCGCGTTGCCAACGGACGCGTGCTAAACCTCCCAATGCACCTCGACTACATTGATGTCAAGCGCCAGAGCTGGGATGTTGCGACCCTGGCCGCACTGCTGAGCCGCTTGACCGCGAGCGGGTACCAAGGTCTGGCGGTCGAGGGGCACCGCCTCGTGGGCCGCTTTGCGCGTGCCCAGGGCGATCGACCGCTGACAGCCGCGCTGAACCACGCGAACGGGTTTGCCGACGTCCTCATTCCCCCCGCCCAGCCGCATGCCCGCATCATCCTCTGTCTCCTCCAACCCGACGTCTTGCGTGTGGTGGTGGCGGGTCGCGATCCTAGCGAAGTGAAGCGGATTGCGACGGCGACCAAGATGCACATCGAAGCCACAATGGGCGGAAGCATCGATGAGATCGGGGCCGGCGCAGATGAGCGCGATACCGTATCCCGATTTCGCCGTGAGGCTGTCCCCGCCCTGAACCTGACCGCCGCGAGTGGATTGGTCACGGGCGGGCGCGACGGCGCCCCGATGCAGATGATTGTGGCCCTCCGCCGCCAGCCGGCGTTTCGCGGCCGACCGACGGCGCTCGGATCGCAGGTCGGCAGCCTGCTGCCAGATAAGTCGGCGGCGCAGGCCCGCGAAACGGCAGAGCGGCTGGTGAGTGCGGGGTTAGTGGAACGCATCCACGTTATCCTCTGCCGATCAGGCGGACAGTGGCTCGCCGTCGCTCCCAGCGGCGAGGAGATGCGCGCGCTGGTCGGGGCCAACGTGGCCTGCCCGCATTGCGGAACGCGCATGGGGGAAGAACTACAAGACATCGCCTACCGTCTGACGGATGCCGCTGATGCCCAACTCGCAGAGAACCGGCCGCTGTGCGAACTTCTGGAAACAGCCTTGCGCCGTGCCGGTGCCGAGGCCGTCGTGATCGATCCGGGGCACGGTGAGGTGGATGGGGCAGCGTACTATCACGGGACCGCCCTCGTCTTCCGCGCGCGCACGGCGGCCAAAGCCGACGATGTCACGAAGTTGCTGGAGCAAGCGAAGAAGCTCCAAGGCCAGGGCTGGCCCGTGGTCTCCTTACTCGTGACCGAGCAGTCCGCGCAGGATCTCCGGCAGGACGGTCTGTTCGTGGTCGATAATATGACCCGCCTCGACGCCGCGCTCGAAGAGATCCTGCGGACTGTGCGTGAGCACCATGCGTTGACCCTGCTCCCGCAAGTCCTTCGTCCCCTCGCTGTTTCGGTCGCCGATCTGCTGCCCGCCGACTGACGCGATCCCCTGGTAGCGCAGGAGTTAGCCGTTTGTAGGTCGTAGGGGACTCCGGCATACATCGGAGGCCAGTGGTGAACCGACCGAAAGTCTACGTGACCCGGAAGGTCCCCGAGCAGGCGTTAGAGATCCTTCGATCCGTCGCCGAGGTCAGTGTGTGGGATCGTGAGGACGTGCCGCCACCGCGTCAGGTGATTCTGCGCGAGCTCGCCCAGGCCGACGGTGTCTTCAGCCTCCTGACCGACCGTATCGATGCGGAGGTGATGGCCGCCGCCCCCCGCCTGAAAGTCATCAGCAACTTCGCCGTCGGCTTCGACAACGTCGACATCCCGGCCGCCACTAAACGCGGGATTGTCGTTACCCACACGCCGGATGTGCTGACCGAAACGGTCGCCGACTTCACCGTCTGTCTCATGCTCGCCGCCGCCCGCCGTCTGGTGGAAGCGGACCGCTACACGCGCGACGGGAAGTGGAAGACCTGGGAGCCTCTCTTGCTGGCGGGCCAGGACATCCACCACGCCACGTTGGGGCTGATCGGGCTCGGCCGCATCGGGGCGGCCGTGGCGCGCCGGGCGCAAGGATTTGGGATGCAGGTTCTCTACTATGACGTGGTGCGCCGGGAGGATCTCGAACGCAGTTTAAGCATTACGCACCGGTCGCTGGATGATGTTTTGCGGGACAGTGATGTTATCAGCGTGCACGTCCCGCTGTCTGAGCAAACCCGCCACCTGATTGGCCGGGCGCAGTTCGCTTTGATGAAGAACACAGCGGTATTCGTGAATACGTCCCGCGGTCCGGTCGTCGATCAGGCAGCACTCACCCAGGCTTTGGCCTCCCGACGCATCTTCGCCGCGGGCATCGATGTATTCGAACAGGAACCGGTCTCCCCAGACGACCCCTTATTGAAACTCGACAACGTCATCGTTGTCCCGCACATCGCCAGCGCCAGCATTCCCACCCGCATCCGCATGGCCACGCTGGCCGCTGAGAACCTGGTCGCCGTCCTCCAAGGAAAGCGTCCGCCCAACCCAGTGAATCCCGAAGTTCTCGCGAAGTAAGGGGTCCTTATTGGCGGAGGCGCGGATCCAGGGCGTCCCGTAGGCCGTCGCCCAGCAGGTTGAACCCCACCACGGTTAGTAAGATCGCAATCCCAGGGAACGTCGCCGCCCACGGCGCATCGCGGAGAAACTCCCGTGTGTTGGTGAGCATCGTCCCCCACTCCGGGGTAGGGGGCTGAGCGCCGAGCCCCAGAAACGACAGCCCCGCCGCCTCTAGGACCGCCGATCCGATGCCCAACGTTGCCTGCACAATGAGCGGCGCTAGGGCGTTAGGCAGGATGTGTCGTCCAAGGATGCGTATTTGGGAGGCTCCCAATGCTCGCGCTCCCTCGACAAAATCTTCTTGCCGAACGCGCAGCACCGAGGCGCGGACGATCCGTGCGAAGATGGGGATGTTGATGACTCCAATGGCGAGCATCGCGTTGTTCAAGCTCGGGCCGCGGACGCCCACGATGAAAATGGCCAGCAACGTCGCCGGAAAGGCGAGCATGATATCCATCGTCCGCATGGTGACACTGTCCGCCCACCCGCGGTAAAAGCCCGCGAGCAGTCCGAGGACTGCGCCGACCACCAGCGCCAAACTGATCGACACCACTCCCACCGTGAGGGAGGTGCGTCCGCCGTAGATGATGCGCGAGAGCAGGTCGCGTCCCAGGTCGTCCGTGCCGAGCCAGTGTGCCCAGCTCGGCGGCAGCAGACGCGCATTGAGATTCTGACTGATGGGGTTGGCCGGGGCCACGAAGGGGGCCAAAACGGCCAGCCCGCCAAACAGGCCGACGATCGCCAGGCCGACCATTGCGCCTGGACTGCGCCGCAGCCGACGCCAGGTGTCGGCGTAGAATCCGGGGGCGATCCGAATCGCGACCGGGGGCGCGAGGGAGGCCGCCTGGTTAGCCATAGCGGATCCGGGGGTCCAGGAAAGCGTACGAGAGGTCCACAAGCAGGTTGACGACCACGAAGAGGAGCGCGATCACCAACACGGTTCCCTGGACGACCGGGTAGTCGCGGGCGAAGATCGCGTCCACTACCAACCGACCCATCCCGGGCCACGCGAAGATCGTCTCCGTGAGGATCGCCCCGCCCAGGAGGCTGCCGACATTCAGCCCGATGACGGTCACGACCGGGATAAAAGCGTTCTTCAACGCGTGGCGCATCACCACGATTCGTTCCGCCAGCCCCTTCGCGCGCGCGGTCCGCACGTAGTCCTGGCGCAGGACCTCGAGGAGACTGCTGCGGGTCATGCGCGCGATGATCGCGAGCGGCACCGTCGACAATGTCACCGCGGGCAGGATGAGGTGACGTGCCGCGTTCCCGAGCGCGGCCCAGTTGCGCGTGAGCAGGGCATCCAGCAAATAGAAGTTCGTGATACGTGTGAGCTCGATGGTGTAGTCCAGTCGGCCCGAGATCGGAACCCACCCGAGGTACCAGGCAAACAGCAAGATGAGCATGATTCCCAGCCAGAAGATCGGCATGGAGAAGCCAACCAGCGCCGCGAACATGCTCACGGCGTCAAACCAGGAGTTCTGCCGCGCGGCGGCCACGACCCCGGTGAGGATGCCCACGAGCGAGGCGATGAGCATGGCGGTGATGGTCAGTTCGAATGTGGCGGGAAAGCGGGTCGCGAGCTGCACCGTCACGCGCTCATTCTGCTTGATGGACCGGCCCAGATCGCCGTGCAGCACTCCGCCGAGGTAACGCACAAACTGCACGGGCAGCGGGTCATTCAACCGGAGTTGCGCCCGCAGCCTCTCGACCGTCGCAGGACTCGCGTGTTCGCCGAGGATGACGAGGACCGGGTCGGCCGGCGTGAGATGAGAGATGACGAAGACTACCAGGAGCACCCCGAAGGCCACGGGGACCAGCTCGAGCAATCGGCGGCCGACGTAGCGTGTCACGGTCCCATGCTAGCACTCAACGAAGACCGGGGGGCAGACGCGCCCCCCGGTCTTCGGGGATCCTGCAGAGGTTACTTGGTCAGCCAGACGCGGTGGAGCCAGGTGATCTCCAGCGGGTGATATAGGTAATTCTGCGCGTCCTTGCGGTAAGCGGACACCCGGGACGCATGGACAAGAGGTGCCCAGGGAGCGTCGCGGTGGATGATCTCTTGCGCCTGTTCGTATAGCTGGGCGCGCGTCGCCTGGTCGCCCACGCGTTGTGCCTGAATGAGGAGGCGGTGGACGGCGTCGCTCTTGTAGAACGCGTAGTTCTGCGCCTTCCCCCGGACCGCGTTGTCCTTGTCGAGCAAGGCGTAGAGGAAGTTGTCCGGATCGCCGTT
>DASWFZ010000036.1:0-3380 GCA_036393975.1 bacterium
GGCCCGCTTGACCGCGGTCGCCAAGACGCGTTGGTGCCGCGCACAGTTTCCGGACACCCGCCGGGGTAGAATCTTGCCGCGTTCGGTGACGAACCTCCGCAGCCGGTTGACGTCCTTGTAATCAATGAACGTGGCCTTCTCACCGCAAAAGGTACAATTGCGTCGCTTAGGCCGGCGCCCGCGCCACTCCTTTTTCCCCTGCTGCTTGCCACGACGATCACGATCAGGCATTCGCTATCTCCCCATCTCACGATTCATTAGAAGGGCACGTCCTCTTGTGGCCCTGCGGCCTCCGTCCCCACTTCTGCGGTCTCCGCGGACGCGGGCTCGGGGGATGATGTCGTCCCCTTGCGATCGAGAAACCGCACAGCGTCGGCCACCACCTCGGCCACCTTGCGCTTCTGTCCGTCCTGCGTTTCGTATGATCGGATTTGCAGCCGCCCTTCGACGGCCACGAGCCGACCTTTGCTGAGATGCTGCGTCACCTGTTCGGCCAGCTTCCTCCACGCCACGATATCAATGAAGTCCGTGGCGCGTTCCCCCTGCTGGTTCACAAACGGTCGATCGACGGCCAAGGTGAATCCCGCTACCGGCTGGCCGCTGGGGACGTAGCGGAGTTCAGGGTCCCGTGTCAGCCGGCCGATCAAGATGATCCGGTTTAGCACGCCGCGCTACGCCTCCGTCGGTTTCGGCGATACGGTGGCGGGCGGAGAAGGTGCCACAGGATTCGCGGGGGCAGGAGCGGCGGGGGCCACCGGTGCGGGTGACGGGGCGGCGGCGACCCCTGGTGCGGGCGACGGAGCGGCAGGGGTAGGCAGCTTACCCACAGCGATGGTGAGCATGATGCGGAGGACCTCTTCACTGAGGGCGACCTGGTGGCGGAGCTCCGCGATCTGGTCGGGGGCGATCGTAAAGCGCGTCTGCACGTACACGCCTTCCCGCTGCTTGTGGATCACGTGCGACAGGCGCCGCTTCCCCCACGCGTCCATGGCGTCGATCTTGCCACCGCGGTCTGTGATGCGTTGACCGATGCGGTCAATGACCGCTTTCAACGCATCGGGCTCCAAATCGGGCCGGACTATGAAGACCAGATCGTAACTAGGCACTGCATACCTCCGGAGACGCCCTCAGTATACCACTCGCCTCGCGCAAGGCCCCCGCCGAGGCGGGGCGCCTCATTTCTAAGGGGGCAGACAACAAAATCCCGCGGATTCCCTCCACGGGCCAGCCGATTATAGCACCAAACTATGGGGTTGGGGAGTAGGCGGTCCGACTCACGCTTTGGGCGAGATTACACGGCAAAGCGGAACAGCATGACATCGCCATCCTGCACCACGTAGTCCTTGCCCTCCAAGCGCACGAGGCCGCGGTCGCGCGCGGTCAGCAGCGACCCGCTTTGCACAAGGACCTCCCAACCGATAACCTCGGCGCGGATGAATCCCCGCTCCATGTCAGTATGGATCTTCCCCGCCGCACGCGGGGCCGTCGTGCCCCGGGTGACAGGCCACGCCCGGACCTCCTTTGAGGCCGCCGTGAAGAACGTCACCAACCCGAGCATCTCGTACGCCAGACGGATCAGCCGGAGCAGGCCCGGCTCCCCAATACCGTACGCACGCAAGAACTCTGCGGCCTCACCCTCTGACAGCTGCGCGGCTTCGGCCTCCAGCTTCGCCGACAAGGTGACGAGCGGGGCGTACTGCGCGTCCGCGTACTGGCCCACCGCCCCAGCCGACCGGGCCGCCGGGAGGTCGGCGTCGTCGACGTTGGCGACATAGACGACCGGCTTAGCTGTCAGTAACCGGAGAGGGAGCAGAAGAGACTCGCGGTGCGCATCACGCGGCAGGTGTCGCACGGCCATCCCGCGTTGCAGATGGGTGGCGACCTCCTCCAACACCGCGACATCCCCCGGCGCGGAGAGATCGTGTGCTTTGACCCGCGTGCGCACGCGCTCCAGCTCACGCTCCACGACCGCAAGATCGGACAGCGCGAGCTCGGTCTCCACAATCTCAAGATCGCGGACCGGATCCAGCGCGCCCTCGACATGCGGGACATCGGGTGAGGGAAAGCAGCGGACTACATGGGCGAGGGCATCGACCTCCCGGATGTGGGCGAGGAACTGGTTGCCTAAGCCCTCCCCGCGCGCTGCTCCGCGAACTAATCCGGCGATGTCAACAAAATCCACTGTGGCGGGAATCATCCGGTCGGGGTGCGTGACGGAGGCGACCGCGGCCAGGCGCGGATCCGGAACCGGGGCAACGCCGTGGTGCGGCTCGATCGTGGTGAACGGATAGCTGGCGACCGCCGCGCCCGCCCGACTCAGCGCGTTAAAGAGACTCGATTTCCCCGCATTCGGGAGCCCGACGATGCCGACGGTGAGAGCCACAGAGGTGTGCTAGCCGGTCGCGGTCTCCTTGACCGAGTGGGCGACGCTTACTTTGTTGCCGCCCGAACGCTTGGCCGTGTACTGCGCCCGGTCCACGGCGTCGACGAGCGCGTCCACTGTCACCCCGTCATCCGGGTTGGCGGCGACGCCCACGCTGAGCGTGACCGAGGACACGATATTCTCCCCGAGCAGGAAAGGGTACGCCTCGACCGCGCGGCGCAACCGCTCCGCGATTTCCGACGCGGTCTCCTTTGAGGTGTACGGCAGCACGATCATGAACTCGTCGCCACCGTAACGCGCCACGAGATCAGACGTGCGGCTCCCCTTGCGGAGCAGCTCCGCGACGGTGCGCAGGACATCGTCCCCGCGCTGGTGCCCGTACGTGTCGTTGTAACGCTTGAAGCTGTCGATCTCCAACATGATGAGCGACAGCGGTCGATCATCCCGCCGACACCGTTCCAGGGTGCGTCCCATCGTTTCGTGTAGGTAGCGGTGGTTAAAAAGTTCGGTGAGGCCGTCGGTGATCGCCATCTGCTTGGTCTTCTCGTACAGCCGCGCGTTCTCGATGGCGATCGTGGCATAGCCCGCCAGGGCCTGGAGGATGTGCAAGTCCCGGGGCCCAAACGCCCCGCGCCGCGTGCTCTCGAGGTTGAACACCCCGATGACCCGCCCCTCGCTGATCAGCGGGACCGCAATCTCCGAGATGATGCGCTGCGTGATGCCGATGTAGCGCGCATCGCGCCGGACGTCCGCCACACTCTCGGGCTGGCCAGTCCGGTACACCGCGCCGGTAATCCCTTTGCCGGCCGGAATACGGTAGCCGCGGGTGCCCGGAGCGTAGCCATAAGTCGCCTCCACCACCAGGTCCCCGCTGCGTTCGTCCACCAACAGAATTGCCCCTTGCTCGTAGCTGAATGCCTGACAGGTCACGTGCACGAGGTTGTTGAGCACCGACTGCAGTTCCAGGGTGCTGCTGATCGCCTTCGCCGCTTCGTAG
>DASWFZ010000037.1:0-2747 GCA_036393975.1 bacterium
CGGATCGTTTGCTGAACTTGATCGCGTCGAGAGAAGTATGCGCCCAGCGCGCGGTGCATGCCCCGGACGTCTCCTGGCTTCACCCGATCGATATCATCCTCGCGCGGACCACCAATCCGCCACTGGACGACCTCCAGCTTCCTCCCATTGACCTGACCGGAGGCGAAGACGAACCCGAGGAGCTCATAGGCGCCTTTCGCCCAGCCATACCAGTTATCGGAGCGCGGGGCCAGGTCGGGATCAATCATCTCCATCTGTCCCGCCCACCAGAGCCGCTCGTAGTAGTCCGTGGCGTGGTTGGAACTGACCACGACGACCCGGCGAACGCCTTCTTCGAGGGCCGTCCGGTAGACGTTGTAGGCAAGCGCGACATTCTGATGCTCGGCCCAAAACTTGGTGTCACTATTATCCATCACGGCACTGGCGTCGCGATCGGGTGAGGCTCGGACGAACGCGCTGTGGATGACCGCGTCCGCCCCGCGGAAGATGTGCCGGTACTCGTTGCGGTCCGGCTTGATCAGATCGGCGATCACGATGCCGGGAATCGGCGTGCCATCGCGTGTGGTCGGTCTGATGTCGACAGGGATCACGTCCCACCGATCGCCGAGTTCGGGCAGCATACGCTGGGCAATGGTCCCGGCCGCACCCGTGACAACGACACGCCGTCGGTTCATGGGAAAGGTTCTGCCGTCGTGGGATCGCGTTGCAGCCACCGGGTCGTTCCTCCTCCACGCGTCATTCGATCGGTGCTTTGCAGGGTCAGCTGCCAACCCCCCGCAGTGTGAGCTCGCGCGCGCGGTGGCATCTGACGAAGTGACCTGGGGCGATCGCCTCCAACGCGGGCGGCTCCGTTCGGCATACGGGCAGGACGTACGGGCACCGGGGATGGAAGTGGCAGCCCGACGGTGGGTGCGCGGGATCTGCCACTTCGCCCTCGAGCACAATCCGGTCCGCGCGCAGGCGTGGGTCGGGCTTCGGGACCGCGGACAGCAAAGATTCCGTGTACGGATGCTTGGGAGTGGTGTAGAGGGCTTGGGTCGGAGCCGACTCGACGATCTGGCCCACATACATCACGGCCACGCGGTCGCTCACGTGCTTGACGACGGACAAGTCGTGGGCGACGAAGAGGTACGTGAGTTTGAATTGCGCTTGGAGGTCTTGCAGCAAATTGAGAATCTGGGCCTGGACGGACACGTCGAGAGCAGAGACGGGTTCGTCGGCCACGATGAGGCTGGGGTGCAGGGCGAGGGCCCGCGCGATCCCGACGCGTTGGCGCTGGCCGCCGCTGAAGGCGTGGGGGAATCGGCGCATGTACTCGGGCTGGAGCCCAACGAGACGCAGCAGGTCCGCCACCCGCGCGACCCGCTCCTGGCGGTTGGTCACGCCGTTGACGAGCAGCGGCTCGCCCACGATGTCGAGCAACGTCTTCCTCGGGTTCAAGGAGGAGTACGGGTCCTGGAAAATCATTTGCATCTGCCGCCGGAGCGGCCGCAGCTGTCGCTTCGATAGTTGAGTCATATCCACGACTGTGTCCGCATCCGTGCGAAAGAGGATCTGCCCTGCGGTAGGTGCGTGAGCCCGGATGATGCAACGGGCCGTCGTCGTCTTCCCGCACCCGCTCTCGCCGACGAGGGCGAGCGTCTGGCCGCGCTCGAGAGAGAAGCTGACATCGTCGACCGCGCGCACTTGGCCGACCAGCTTCCGCAAGAACCCCTTGTGGATCGGAAAGTACTTCCGCAGGCCTCGGACCTCGAGGAGGTAATCGGGGCTCGTGCCGGCTCCCCTCATCACGGCGCTCCGTACAGGAAGCAACTCACCGCTTGGCCCTCGCTGACCGCACGCAGCTCCGGCTCGTGCTGGTCGCACACCCCGGGCATGAAATCGGGGCACCGGGGGTGGAAAGGACAGCCGCGCGGCCGGTTGAACGGGTGCGGGATCGACCCGGCGATCGTGGGGAGCTTGGTGCGGACTTGCGCGTGAATCGAGGGAATGGACCGCAGGAGCATCCGGGTGTACGGATGCTTCGGGGCGTGGAAGATGGCATCCACAGGCCCGCGCTCCACCACCCGCCCGAGGTACATGACAACCACTTCGTCGCACATCTCCGCGACCACCCCAAGGTTGTGGGTGATGAGGACGATCGCCATCTGCTCTTGGGCCTGGAGGTGGCGCAGCAGGTCGAGGATCTGCGCTTGCGTGGTCACGTCCAGGGCTGTCGTCGGCTCGTCAGCGATCAAGATGCGAGGGTGACCACAGAGCGCGAGGGCGATCATGGCGCGTTGGCGGAGGCCTCCGCTCAGTTGGAAAGCGTATTCGTCTATACGCCGCTCCGGCTTGGGGATGCCTACAAGTCGCAGCATCTCAATGGCCTGCTCGCGCGCCGCAGATGCGCCCAGGCCCGTGTGGAGTTGAACCGTTTCGACCATTTGGTTACCGATCGTGTGGACCGGGCTGATGGATGACATCGGCTCCTGGAACACCAGCGCGATGTCCCCTCCTCGGATCCTGCGAATCTCTGCACCGTCTGGGTCGAGGGTCGCGAGGTCGACCGTGCTCGCTTGGCCATTGTGCGCCGCCCGGCGCAGGTAAATCTGGCCGCCCACGATCCGCCCCGGGCGCTCGACAATGCGCAGAATCGACTTGGCCGTGACGGTCTTCCCGCAGCCGCTCTCTCCCACGATGCCGACCGTGCGGCCGGCGAACACCTCGAAGCTCGCGCCGTCGACCGCCTTGACGGTGCCTTCCTC
>DASWFZ010000038.1:0-6582 GCA_036393975.1 bacterium
GACACCCCTGGCGGCTTGCTGAAGTCGATGGATGACATTACCAAGGCGATCTTAGCCTCGCGGGTCCCGGTGATCGTCTACATCAGCCCGAGCGGAGCCCGCGCGGCATCGGCGGGCGTGTTCATCACGTACGCAGCCCACATCGCCGCGATGGCGCCAACCACACACCTGGGAGCAGCGCACCCGGTAGGGGTGGGTTCGGGGGGCGCGCCGGATGCGACGATGATGCAGAAGATCACCAACGACGCCGTCGCCAACATCCGTGCTCTGGCCCGACGGCGCGGCAGGAATGCGGACTGGGCGGAGAAAGCGGTGCGGGAAAGCGTGTCCGTCGATGAGGCCGAGGCGCTGAAACTAAAGATCGTGGATCTGGTGGCAGCGGATGTTCGAGAGCTGCTCACGCGGGTAGACGGCCGCGAGGTGGAGACCGAGGCGGGCCCGGTCGTGCTCCACACCGCCCGCGCCACCGTGCGCACGGTCGGGATGGACGCGAGTGAGCGGCTGCTGGACTTGCTCAGCGATCCCAACGTGGGATTGATCTTAATGACGATTGCGACCTACGGCATCATCTTCGAGCTCAGCAACCCCGGGGCCGTCCTCCCCGGGGTCATCGGCGCGATTGCCCTGGTCCTGGCCCTGACGTCCTTTGCGATTCTGCAGGTCAACGTTGCCGGCGTGGGGTTGCTGGCGCTGTCGGTGCTGTTCTTCATCGCCGATATCAAAGTGCCCACCCACGGGATATTGACGGCGGGGGGCATCCTCTCGTTCGTCTTGGGCGCGATGCTCCTCACCAACCGGCAGCTGCCGTTTCTCCGCGTGTCGCTGCAGGTGGCCATCCTCACCGCGCTGTTCACGGGGGCGTTCTTCCTGTTTGCCGTGGGCGCGGGGATCCGCGCCCAGCGGACAAAGGTGCGCACGGGGACCGAAGGGCTCATCGGAGCGGTCGGCGTGGCGCGTTCGGCGCTCAGCCCCGAGGGTCAGGTCCATGTGCGTGGGGAGATGTGGACGGCCGAGGCGGAGGACCGCAAGCCCATTCGAGAAGGCGACCGCGTCGTCGTCGTCGGTGTGGAGGGGTTACGTTTGCGTGTCCGCCCGCTTCCCCATTGATGCCCGCTGGCGTTGCTCCCACATCGATACTATCGACGACTGTGAACAGCCCCAATCCTCACGGAATCCCTGTTACCCGGCGCCTTCGTTTTGAGACGGCGAGTCCTGCAGACACCGAAGCACTGGGCGCGCGCCTAGGCCGGTTGCTGCAGGCTGGAGACGTTGTCGCCCTGTCCGGAGATCTCGGGGCGGGCAAGACGGTGCTCGCCCGAGGCATCGCCCGGGGAGCGGGGGCGACGGGGTATGTCGCCAGTCCCACGTTCACCCTGATCCGCGAGTACCACGGGTCGCCGCCCGTCTACCATGTGGATCTGTACCGGCTCGATCGACCCGAGCAACTTAATGATCTCGGACTGGATATGGTCTTCGACGGCTCCGGGATCGTCGTCATCGAATGGGCCGAGCACGCCGCCCCCTGGCTTCCCCACGATCACCTGTGGATCACCATCCGCTTTGGGGCAGGGGCGGAGGATCGCGTGCTGGAGCTACAGCCACAGGGCGCTCGGTTCGAGGCTCTGCTGACGCTGCTGGGTGACCGCGCCCCCTGATGCGCCTACTGGCGTTGGAAACGGCGACGAGTGTGGGGAGTGTGGCGCTGCTGGACGATGGCGTCGTGGTGAGGGAGCACAGTGATCGTGTGCCACGACAGCACCTAGAGTGGCTGGTGGCGGCAGTTGCCGGGGTCCTCACCGCAGCGGGGTGGAAGCCCGCTGACGTGGACGCGGTGGCGGTGTCCACTGGTCCGGGCTCCTTTACAAGTTTGCGGATCGGGATCGCCACTGCGGCGATGTGGGCGCGCTCCCGCGGCATCCCCGTCGTCGGCGTCCCCACGCTCGATGCGCTGGCGCTGGGGACACAGACCAGGGGCCTCATCGGAGCCATCCTCGATGTGCGGCGCAGCGAAGTGGTCTTCGCGCTATTCCGCCGCGACGGAGTGCTCCAAAGGGTGACCGACGATCGGGTCGGATCCGTCTCAAGCGTCCTTGAGAGTCTGCCCCCGGGGCCGATTACCTTCAGTGGGGACGCCCTCGAACACTACGGGGAGGCCATCGTGGCGATGCGGGGACAGGCCGCCTTCGCCCCTCGGGAGCAGTGGTATCCGACCGCCACAGCGGTGGGGCAGTTGGGGTGGGAGCGTCTGGCGCGCGGCGAACACGACGACCTCTACCGATTGCATCCGACTTACAGCCGGGCGCCGACCGACAAGGAGGGTGCGGGCGCCCAAGGCTAGACGGAGGAGCGTCTGCGGAGTAAGCTCGACGGCGATGAAACAGATTACGCGTGTGACGCTTGAGACAATGCGGATGGACGACCTTCCGCGTGTGCTGGCCATCGAGCACCAATCCTTCCGCACGCCGTGGCCGCGGGATGCCTACACGCATGAGCTAAACGAGAACCGGCTCGCTTCCTACCTCGTCGCGAAGACGGAGGAGGCGATTGTCGGCTATGCCGGGATGTGGGTCATCCTCGATGAGGCGCATGTGACGACGATTGCCGTCGATCCGGCCTACCGCGGGCAGCACATCGGGGAGCGGCTCCTGTTGGGGTTGATCGATGCGGCCTTGGGCCGCGGGGCGCGGTGGATGACGCTGGAAGTCCGTCGCTCCAACGACGTGGCGCAGACTCTGTATAAGAAGTACGGCTTCCGCGAGATCGGCGTCCGCAAGGGGTACTACAGCGATAACCGCGAGGACGCCATCGTGATGTGGAGCGGAAATCTGCAGGAGCGCGAATATCGCCACAAACTCGACGCGTTCCGGGCTGCCTTCGATGATTCTCCGGAATCGTAAGGCGCGTATGGCAGGCCGCCGTTCGTGACTTCCGCTGAGTCGCTGATCCTGGGCATCGAAACATCCTGTGATGAGACCTCGGTGTCCGTCCTCGCCCACGGGTCGGACATCCGCAGCAACGTCGTCGCATCCCAAGCCGACCTGCACCGCCGTTTTGGGGGCGTGGTCCCCGAACTGGCTTCCCGCCAGCACCTCGAACGGCTGCTCCCGGTGATGGACGAGGCGTTAGAGATTGCGGGCGTCGGGCTGGAGGAGCTCACGGCGGTAGCCGTGACACAGGGGCCGGGGCTGGTAGGCGCCCTCACCGTCGGCGTGGCGGCCGCGAAGGCTCTTGCTCTCAGCCGCGACCTGGCCCTCGTAGGCGTCAACCACCTGGAAGGACACCTCTATGGTGCGTGGTTGGCGGCTCCTGATCTCGTCTTTCCCGCGCTGGCCCTCATCGTCTCCGGCGCACACACCGACGTGGTCGTCATGCATGACCATGGGCACTACGAGGTTTTGGGGCGGACCCGAGACGACGCCGCGGGCGAAGCGTTCGACAAAGTCGCCCGGGCGATGGGGCTGGGCTATCCCGGCGGGCCGGAACTGGACCGCCTCGCGCGCGGGGGAGATCCCCGCGCGGTGGCGCTTCCCCTGCCGATGGCAGACGAGTCGCTTGAGTTCTCGTTCAGCGGGATCAAGACCGCTGCCTTGCGGGTCCTCGCCACCGCTTCCCGCACAGCACAGTTTGATGCCGACTTCGCGGCGAGCCTCCAGCGAGTGATTGTGGACGTCTTGGTCGTGAAAACCATGCGCGCGGCCCTACGGGCCGGCGTATCGACCGTGCTCGTGGTGGGCGGCGTGGCGGCGAACTCGCGCCTGCGTGAGGAGATGGACCGCGCCTGCCGCCACGCGGGAGTGCGATTGGTCGTGCCGCCGCTCGCTCTGTGCACCGATAATGCGGCGATGATCGCGGCGGCCGGATATCAGCGCCTGGGCCGTGGTCTGCGCGCCGATCTGCACCTGGGAGCATCCAGCGACCTGGCCCTCGCGTGATCCGCACTATCAGATCTTCATGATCCGGATATTCGCCCAGAAGGCTGGGGATTGCCGCCCTGTGGATAATGTGGATAACCCGGTGCATAAGGCTCCTGGAGGGGATTTCCCACACGCCGGGGTGGTGGGGGGCGGGGGGCGGTAGACCCCGATACGGTCTTGAACGGAAAGCGGGAGCGGACTAAGATGGTAAGTGCCTAGCACTCGGCATCGTCGAGTGCTAATCCATGCAGATCAAGGGGAGGGACCATCGATGAAGGTGCGGCCGTTAGGTGACCGTGTCGTGGTGAAGCCGCTAGAAGACGAGGAGCGCACCAAGGGCGGGATCGTGTTACCCGATACCGCGAAAGAGAAGCCTCAGCGAGGCGAAGTAATTGCCGTCGGCCCGGGCGACTGGGATGAAAACGCGACCAAGCGCGTCCCCCTGGACGTCAAGGCCGGCGATCTCGTGCTGTACGCGAAGTATTCGGGGTCGGAGTTCAAGATCGATGGGGGCGAGCACCTCATCTTGCGGAGCAGCGACATCCTCGCCATCGTCGAGCGCGAGCCCGCGACCGCAGGCAAGAAATAACGCATCGCCTCCGGCCCCCCCGGGTCACTCAGGCGGGGCTGGGGGCGTTACGAGAGTCATTGTGGAGGTGAGGGGTTGTGGCAAAGGTCCTCGCATTTGACGAGGTGGCCCGGCGAGCGCTGGAGCGCGGCGTCAACAAGCTTGCCGACGCTGTCAAGATTACGCTCGGCCCCAAAGGGCGCAACGTCGTTTTAGAAAAGAAGTTCGGGTCGCCGACGATCACGCATGACGGTGTGACCGTGGCGAAAGAAATCGAACTCGAAGACCCATACGAAAATGCCGGCGCGCAGCTGGTACGGGAAGTGGCGACCAAAACCGAAGATGTGGCCGGCGATGGGACGACCACGGCCACGGTCTTGGCACAGGTTCTGGTCCACGAGGGCATGCGGGTCGTGTCCGCCGGGGCCAATCCTATGGCGGTGAAGCGCGGGATCGACCGCGCGGTGGCAGTTGTCGTAGAGGAACTGCGCAAGGTCAGTAAGCCGGTCGAGACCAAGGATGCCATCCAGTCAGTCGCCAGCATTTCGGCCAACGATACGGCCATCGGCAGCCTCATTGCCGACGCGATGGACAAAGTCGGGAAGGACGGCGTCATTACCGTTGAGGAGTCCAAAGGCATCGAGACCACCGTCGAGGTGGTCGAGGGCATGATGTTCGACAAGGGGTACGTCTCCGCCTACTTCGTCACCGATCCGGAGAAACAGGAAGCAGTATTAGAGGATCCGTACATCCTCATCACCGATAAGAAGATCTCCGCCATCAAAGACCTTCTGCCAGCCCTGGAGAAAATCGCGCAGGTCGCCCGCCCGCTGCTGGTGATCGCTGAAGATCTTGAGGGCGAGGCCCTGGCCACGCTCGTGGTCAACAAGCTGCGCGGGACTCTGGCTTCGTGCGCGGTCAAGGCGCCGGCCTTTGGCGAGCGGCGCAAGGCAATTCTCGATGACATCGCCGTCCTCACGGGCGGCCAAGTCATCTCGGACGAGCTCGGCCTCAAACTCGAGAACGTCGACCTCACGCAGTTGGGCCGGGCCCGCCAAGTCCGCGTCCGCAAAGAGGAGACGATCATCGTGGGGGGCGCGGGCAAGCCCGACGCGATCGAGAAGCGCGTCAACCAGCTGCGCAAGCAGGTCGAGGATACCGAATCCGATTACGACCGGGAGAAGTTGCAGGAGCGGCTCGGGAAGTTGTCCGGCGGCGTCGCGGTGATTAAGGTCGGCGCCCACAGCGAGACGGAGTTGAAGTACCGGAAGACCCGGACAGAAGACGCCCTGCGCGCGACCCGTTCTGCGGTCGAGGAGGGCATCGTGCCCGGCGGGGGCAGTGTGCTGGTGTATGCGGCCAAGGCACTGTCCAAGATCGAGGCCGACGGCGACGAGAAGACGGGCGTCCAGCTTGTGGCACGCGCGCTGCTCGAGCCAGCCCGACAGTTGGCGATCAACGCTGGGCAGGAGGGGTCGCTCATCGTCGAGCACCTCAAAGAGAAACCCCTGGGCACCGGCTACAACGTGAACACGGGGAAGTTTGAGGACCTGGTGAAAGCCGGTATCGTCGATCCCGCCAAGGTGGTGCGCTCGGCACTGCAGAACGCCGCAAGCGTGGCCTCCCTGATGCTGACCACCGAAGCGATGGTCGTCGATAAGCCCGAAGACGACGACAGGCTCCAGACACCCCAAATGCCCCCGATGTAGTAACTGACGCGGTAAGTTCGCACTGTCACTCAGGCCTCACCGACCAATGTCGGTGAGGCCTGAGTGCTTATGAATCATCCCGCGACCCCGTTGATGAAGTTGGGCCTGGCGCGCACCCTAAACCCCGAACGTTGAACGTCAAAAGACGAACATTGTTGCTCGCAAAAGCATCTTTGTTTATGATTATGTCGGCGGTTGTGCTACCAACGTGCTCCTTGACCCGCGCACGGCGGCGTGAGTCCGAACTTTCCCAGGTTGCGTAGTGCCCAAGATTCTGGTCGTGGGATCCGGCGGCAGAGAGCACGCCCTGGCCTGGCAACTCGCCCGGGATGGTGGGGTCGAACTATACGCAGCACCCGGTAATCCCGGGATCGCACCACTCGCGCAATGC
>DASWFZ010000039.1:0-4074 GCA_036393975.1 bacterium
TTTGCTGGACAAAAGTTCACTGCGACCGGCGCCAACGACAACGCCCACTCCGGTCCCGACGGCGTCCTGGTGATCCATAGCGCCAATCAGCTGTGGGCCGGCGATGGCGATAGTACGCTCAAGGTCTTCGACCTCGCCACAAATAGCCCCGTTGCGACCATCAGCACCTGCGGCCCCCCGGGTGGTCCCAAGGGGGAGGATCCGGTCAAGTGCGCGCGGGTCGACGAAATGGCCCACGCCCCAGGGGAGCACATCGTGGCAGCCGCCAACAATGCGGCCGATCCAACTCCGTTCGTGACACTCATCTCGACCGAGACCTTCTCCGTCCTCCAGCGGATCACGCTCGATTCGGCGCTCGCCCAGAGCTTAGGCCACACATCCTTCTTTGATTCCACGGGCGCCCCGGGCGGCGTCGAACAGCCGGCGTGGGATCCGGCGACCCGGCGCTTCTACATCTCGGTGCCCAATATCGACGGCAGCGACACGAAGGGCGCTGTCGCCGTCATCAATCCCGACACGATGACAGTCGAGCGCCTATTTGAGGTCGACGACTGCAATCCGGCGGGGCTGACACTGGGGCCGGACCAGAATCTCTTGGTCGGATGCAGCCTGAGCAACGGGCAATCGCTGATCGTAAACGCCCGGACTGGCCAGCAAACGCGTATCTTCGGAGTAGGCGGGTCGGATGAGGTGTGGTTCAACCGTGGCGATGGCAATTACTATCTCGCGGCGAGAAACAACGTAAAACTCAACCCCGACGGAAGCGTCTTCATTAATCCCGCCACGGGGAAAGCCGTTGCCACGCCCTCGCTGGGCATCATCGACGCCGCGACCAACACGTTTCTCGGCAACGTGTCCACGGGCCCGACGAACGGCAATCATTCGGTAGCGGCGGATCGAAAGAACAACCACGTCTTCGTGCCGCTGCGAGACGGAACCGCCACACCTGCGAACCTGCCGTGCGCGAAGGGCTGCATCGGCGTCTACGGGAGCGACGGGGACTAAGACCACTACGGCTCTACTGCGGCAACAGCGCGTGCTCATCGATACGCTCATGCGTCGCGGCCCGCGAGAGGCCGCGACGCCTCGCCGCTAGGACTGCATCACACTGCTGGAGCGAACCAGCAAGCGTAGACGCGATGACTGCAGTCCTCATGTATCTCGCCTTGGTGTTTCTCGCCCAGGCCGCCCCCGGCTCGCTGAGCGAACTCCTCGGCAATCCGGACTAAGAGCGTCGGGTCACGCCGAGGGACCCCTATGGGATGGTCAAAGGAGACCCCGTCATGAAACGGAAGACAGAATTACTGCGGCCTCTTCTCTTCAGTGTCCTGTCGGTGCGTTGCTTCAGTTCGCGCTCCAACCACCTGCAAAGGAGGTCCTGCATGAACCGGCGGCCGTCACTCATCCTGTCCTTCCTGCTCGTTGTCGTCGCGGGGCTGCTGTTCACTGGGGTCGCCGCGGCTGGCGACCAGGACGGCATCTCCCAATTCAAGCGCCGCGCGACGATCCAGATTCCGGGGAACAAGCTCGAGTTCTTTGACATCAGCTTCGTCGACGCGCCGGCGCAACGCTACGTGCTCGCCGACCGATCCAACGCGAGCATCGATATCATCGACACTCACACCAATGAACTCCTGCACCAGATCGGCGGCTTCGCCGGGCAAAAGTTCAACCCGGACGGCACCAACGACAACGCCCACTCCGGCCCGGACGGGTCCTGATCGTCCACACTTCCAAGCAGATCTGGGCCGGCGATGGCGACAGCACGGTCAGGGTCTTCGATCTCGACACGCATCAGCACATCGCGACCATCAGCACGTGCATTCCCGGACACACGGTGCTGTCGTGCGCGCGCGCAGACGAGATGGCCTATGATCCCCGCGATCACCTCCTGATCGTGGCCAACAATGCGGGCGATCCGGATGCCTTCATGACGCTGATCTCCACCACCTCCCTGACGGTCGTGGATCAGATCGTCTTCCCCGCCGCCAAGTTCAGTGGTGGCATCGAACAGCCCGTGTGGGATCCGGCGACGCGGCTCGATCCCCGAGCTCAACGGCGATGCCAATAAGGAAGCTGTCGCTGTCATCAACCCCAGGCCGAGCGGCCATGCGACCATCGAGACGCTGTTTTCGGTCGACGACTGCAATCCGGCGGGGCTGGCTCTGGGGCCACACCAGCATCTATTGCTCGGATGCAGCCTGAAGAATGGGCAGTCGGTGATTATGGACGCCCGGAACGGTCACATCGTCAAGGTCGTCCACGGGGTGGGAGGGTCGGACGAGGTCTGGTTCAACAAGGGTGACGATCGGTACTACCTCGCGGCGAGAAACAACGTGAACGAACTGGGGAAGGTCGTCCCCGCGCTGGGTATCATCGATGCCAGAACAAACGAGCTCCTGGCGGCGATCCCCACAGGGACGCCGGTCAAGGCGTCCACCAGCGCGCACTCCGTGGCCGCCGATCGGATCCTCAACCATGTGTTTGTGCCGCTTCCGCCACTCGTCGGGGACGCTCACTGCGCGAATGGCTGCATCGGGGTGTACTGGAGCGAAGACGAAGACGAGGAATAAGGGTGTTCTCTGGGAGCCCGGGTGGCGCTCGCCCGGGCTCCCTGGCGGCCGCTGCCCCACGAAGTTCACGCTCGCTAACGTCGGTCGCTGCCCGCAGGTCTGACAACACGCGGCGAACCCGCTCGCGAGCCCGGCGGTCATGGTCTTGACATTCATCGGGACGAGACATAGAGTTCCTCCCCCGCGATCTCGGTCGCTCAACGCAGTCCTCCCGGCGCTGGGAAAGGAGACTTGCTATGAGCCTACGGCTTCGCCGTGTCCTCCTCTTCACCCTGCCCGTCCTGCTCCTGTGGTCTTCGCTAGCTCTAGCGTCCGGGGTCCAGGCGCTCTTTAATCTCGAGGTGCCAACCGGGGGCCCGTTTCCTAGCGACCGGTTCACCGTCGCCGACTCACGCCAGGAAACTGGACTGAGAGTTAGCCTGCCCAAGCCAAACTGTGCCGCTCGCCCCTCGGACTGCGCCGATCTGGATGTCGTCAACACGCTCGATGGCTTCAACCTTTCGCCCAGGCTGTCGATTCCCTTTGACGGCCCTATCGACCCCACCTCTGTCTCAAGTCAGACGGTGGTCCTGCTCAGCCTCGGGAGCACGCGGCGTCTGGGCGCCCATGGCGAGAAAGTGGTCGGGATCAACCAGGTGGTCTGGGATCCGGCCACCAACACCCTTCACGCCAAGTCGGATGACTTGCTTGACCAGCACACCCGGTATGCCCTGGTCGTGACGCGAGGGATACGAGATGACACCGGGAAGCCGGTGGAGGCATCGGAGAGGTTCCAGCACTTTCGTCACGAGCTCAACTTCGGAGACCGGACACTCAAAGACTACCGCGGGGCTCTCCTCGAAGCCCTGGCCGCTGCGCGCCGCGCAGGGATTCGAAGTAAGGACATCGTCGTCGCGAGCGTATTCACGACTCAAAGCGCGACAGCGATTCTGGAGAAGATCCGGGAGCAGGTGAAGGGTTCGACCCCTGCATCCGCCGACTTCCTCCTTGGGCCGGCCGGGACCAGGACTGTATTTCCGCTCACCCTGGTGACCGGCGTCACGTTCAACGCCCAGCTCACGACCGGGCCCGCACTCACACCGATTCCCGTTCCTGTCTCCGCCCTCGGCATAGTGCCAGGTGCGGTGGGCACCATCGCCTTCGGCAAGTACCGGTCGCCGGATTACGAGACGGCTCAGCGGTTCATCCCGCCTACTGGAACGCACCTCGGGATACCGGCGGTCCAGGGAACTAATGAGATCTTTTTCAACCTCGTCCTGCCCGCGGGTCCCAAGCCTCCCAGGGGCTGGCCCGTCGCCATCTTTGGCCACGGCTTCACGGACAACAAGAACAACAGCCCCTTCATCGTCGCCGCCACGCTGGCCGCCCACGGGATTGCGACGATCGCGATTAACGTCGTCGGGCACGGGTTTGGCGGTAACGGCACACTCACCGTAAGCCAGACTGGGGGCGGCTTGATCACCCTTCCGGCCGGCGGGCGGGGAATTGACCAGGATGGGAA
>DASWFZ010000040.1:0-3460 GCA_036393975.1 bacterium
GTCGACCACGCGCAGCGACTGCACGTTGTGTTCAAACCCGCCATGGGTTTCCATCAACAGGTGCAACTCGGCTTCCCCCGCATGGCCAAAAGGAGGATGGCCAAGATCGTGCGCCAGGGCAATCGCTTCTGCCAAGTCGACGTTGAGACCCAGCGCGGCCGCGATGCTGCGCGCGATCTGGCTCACTTCGAGCGTGTGCGTCAATCGCGTGCGGTAGAAGTCACCTTGCGTGACGACGAACACCTGGGTCTTGTGCTGCAAGCGCCGGAACGCGGCGGAGTGCAGCACGCGGTCACGGTCCCGCTGAAACTCGGTGCGGTAGCGATCGCGCAGTTCGTGGTAGCGGCGGTGGGTGGTGGCGCTGCGCAGTGCATACGGAGCCAATGCAGACGCTTCCAGCGACTCGCGCGCGGCGCGTTCGAACGGCATGATCACCCTCGGAGATCTCGTGGGGATTTCCGTCCACTACGCACCTTTTCCTGTGCACCCCTGGTGCGTTCACAGCGGGAGCGCGCTATACTAAAAGGCGCCCCTCGTTCAGTGCGTGGGGAATTCATGGGACGGAACAACCAGGTCTACACCGAGATCACCATCCGCTTGTTTGACCAGCCCAGCGAGTTCGCGCTGCGCGGGCGCTCCACCAAGGCGGTGGTCGCCGCGCTGGTGCGTGGCGCACCCGCGCACGGTCCGTGGCTCCGTCAGGTCGCGCGCTGGGTGGAGGAACTCTCCCACGACGGCTGGCGCTACCGCGGCTACACCGGGGACGCGCTCCTGTTTCGCTCCGTCAAGCCCCTCGATGAGAACGAAGCGACCGCCTATGTGCGCCGCCGATTGGGGCAAGACGCGCTCGAACGCGTGTCGGTGCGCGAAGCCGCCGAACCCGCCTCGCGCAATGGCCGGCCGCCGAAACTCCCCAAAGCCGACGACGAGTTCACGCGCGAGCTCCGGCGGCTGATCGGCCCCGAGCAGCACAAAGACGAACTGTACCTGGGCCACCCGCCCGAGGAGCTCGCGGAGCTCTTGTTGGATATGAGCTTCCTCTCCCAGGAAGCGCTGGAAGACTCCGAGATTTCCGGCCTGATTGACCAGTTGCGCGAAGAACACGAGCATGACGCGCAGCACCGCGATCTCCACTCCCGGTATCTCACGCTGATGGAACGCGCGGGGCCTGGGGACCCGGCGGCGGAGGAAGCGTACTGGGATCTGTTCTCCTACATGTCGCGGAAGTTATCGAAGTTGGTTCCTGCGTTGCGGCAGTTCCTGGACCGGCGAGGGTTCTCCGATTTGTGCGAACACGAGGCGACGGCGTTCCTCACGGCCGCCCTGGCCGCGGCCCTCGCCTACATCGAAGAGCGCGGTGAGGAGTAAGGGTTAGTCCGCGGGTCGAAATCGCCGCACAATCTCACCCACGATTACCTGCAACGCTGCCGCGACCGGAATCGCGAGAAGTGCGCCCGCAATCCCCACGAGCGTTCCCCCGATAAACAACGCCAGAATCGTCAGCAAGGGCGAGAGGCCCACGGCCGAGCGCATCACGCGCGGGACGATAAAGTTCCCCTCCGTCTGCTGGATGATGAGGTACCAGACGATGGTGAAGATGAGCTTCCAGGACGGCTGAAACAGGGCCAGGAAGATCGCGGGAATCGAGCCCAACGTCGGGCCCAGCATCGGCACCAACTCCAACACCCCCGCGATGATGCCCAGGAGATACGGATACGGCATTTGAATGGCCGCCATTCCCACCCCTGCGGCGATCCCGATAATCAAGCCCAGCAACAACTGCCCTCGGACCCACCCGCCGAACTTCGCGCCGATCTGGTCGATGACGTCTGCTGCTCTCGCGCGGTCCCGCCGCGGGAACAGTGCCAGGAAGCCCCCCCGGAGGGTCGGTCCCTGGACCAGCATGTAGAATGCCATGAACAAGATCGTGATGACCGTCGCGATCCCACCCAGGAACCTGAACGCCACGCCGGCGGCCGGGGCGAAGTACTGGGACACGTTCGTCAGATCCTGGGGCAGACGCTGCATCAGCCCAGAGATATCGCCGGAGATATCCGGGATCCACGCATACCGCATGTGTAGCTCCCGGACGCCCGTTTGCAGTTGGCTGATCCGCTCGGGGAGGTTTGCCATGAATTGCTGAGATTCGCGCACCAGCGGAGTGAGGACCAGCGCACTAACAATCAGCACACCTACGATGATTGCGAGAAAGGTGAGGGCAATCGCCCACGCGCGCGGGAGGCGCCAGCCCGAGCGTGTCCATCGGACCGCCTCCAGCCAGGACACAAGGGGAGCCACCCCCGCGGCCAAGATGGCCGCGATCAGCGTGATGAAAAGGATCTCTTTGATCTGAATCAGGAACCACGCGAGACCGGAGACGACGAGGACGGTAACGACAACCAGTATCGTGCGTAGGACGAGGTCGGTCCCTGGTGACATCAGGGTATAATCATTCCGGACACTGCGGGCCTGGTCCTGCGGAACGACCGTCGTGCGTGTGGAGAGGACTTCGAACCGCCACTCCGCTGGGATGCGAGTCCCCACCCCCGCTTGATCATGCCAGAACAAAATTTCTCATGCCAACGCCCCCACGGACGCCAGATGTAACTGAGTGGATGCTCATCGGAAGTGACGTCGTTCACCGGCGTGTGGACGCACGGCATGACACCAAAGGGAATAGGTCCTCCTCAGCCATTAGGTGGAGGGTGCCGTCCCGCACAAGATGCACGGCGAAATCCCCCATCCGACCGCTGTCCACAGTGCCAAGCAAGATCACAATTTGCTGTGGTGAGGATGTGAATCAACTTAGCTCACCAGAAAAGGAGGAGATTTTCATGCTGACCAGATTAGTTGCTCTCACCGCCGCATCCGTGCTGCTTGCGTCGTCAATCGCCGTCGCGGCACCGCGTGTGCGACTCACGAGTGACGACCAGGTGGACATTCAGGGGCAAGCGCAGGTCTACGTGCCGAGCCCTGAGGACAACCATCGCTTCGACCATCAGAACTAGTCAGGGTCGTGCACTTCGCACCGCACGGGCTAGCGGAGGCAGAACGGGTCATTTCCGACCTGCTCCCGCTAGTCCGTCTCTTTTTCCCCATGACGGCTTGAATCCATTGGACTCTTCTCTTCTTAGCTGGGGGGGCAGCGCAACGTCAGCAGAGGAGGTCACCCTGCGCGAAACCGGGTCGCGACCTTCTTGCTCGTGAGTTCTCTCAGAGCGTCTGCGGCGACCCACCGCGCGGGACGCGAGTCACGCCGGCTGAGGGCCAGAGCGACGGCAACCGCCCGGTGATTCAACATGCGATTGCGTTTGCCGATGCTCCGGAGGGCCCAATTGACTCCTTTGCGGACGAAATTCCGGTCGTCTGTGGCAGCGCGCCTAATTAATCGCAAGAACGCCTCGAAGTCGCGATCGTGGAGGGCTTCGTCGTGCACGGCGAGGCCAGCGATCATGGCAAA
>DASWFZ010000041.1:0-3056 GCA_036393975.1 bacterium
CCGCTGCTACCGACGCGATGCCCCCGACGCCACGCACATGCCCGTCTTTCACCAAGTGGATGGGTTCATGGTGGGAGAACGCATCACGTTCGCCGACCTGCGGGGCGTGCTGGCGTCCTTTGTCCGGCAGATGTTCGGTCCGCAGGCTGTCTATCGCTTCGTGCCCAGCTACTTCCCGTTTACGGAGCCCAGCGCGGAGCTGCTCGTGTGGTTTGGCAATCGCTGGCTAGAGCTCGCGGGTAGTGGGATGTTCCACCCCCGGGTCTTGGAGATGGCAGGTATTGATCCAACGCGGTATACGGCTTTTGCTTTCGGGCTGGGAGTGGACCGCCCGGCCATGGTGCGGTATGGGATTCCGGACATCCGTCTCTTCTGGGAGAACGATCTCCGGTTGCTCGAGCAGTTCTGAGGGCAGACGATGATGCACTGCAGCGTCTTTGCACATGCGCGCATCGGTAGGGGAAACGGGTGAAAGTCCTGCTTTCGTGGTTGAAAGAGTATGTCGACATTCCCCAGACCGTCGACGAACTCGCCGAGCGTCTGCCGGCTCTGGGGCTAGGCATGGAGCGTGTGGAACGGCACGAGAGCGACGCGGTGTTCGATCTGGAGCTGCCCGCCAACCGCGGGGATCTCATGTGCCATGTGGGCGTGGCGCGGGAGCTGGCCGCCGCCAACCGAACCGCGATCCGTCCCCCCGCGACCGCAGCCCGGCAGGATCGCCCCAAAACCGCAGACGCCGTTCTCCTGGACGTACGTGAACCACAGCTGTGCCCTCGCTTCACGGCCGTGCTCATTGCTGATGTCCGCGTCGGACCCTCTCCACGGTGGCTGGCGCGCCGTCTTGATGCCTGCGGTGTGCGCAGCATCAACAACGTGGTCGATGTCACGAACTACGTGATGCTGGAACTCGGCCAGCCGATGCACGCTTTTGACTACGATCTGCTCCAGGGGGGTGGGCTGATTGTCAGATTCGCCTCACCTGGTGAACGCCTCACGACTCTCGACGGCGTGGCGCGCGTTCTCGATTCGAAGACGCTGGTCGTCGCAGACGCCACCCGTGCGGTGAGCATCGGCGGAATCATCGGCGGGACGGAGACGGAGATCACCGCCTCGACCCGACGTGTCCTGCTGGAGGCGGCGATCTGGGATCCTCCCATGATCCGGCGTACGGCGATGCGCGTCGGAGTGCGGACGGAGAGCAGTGCGCGGTTCGAGCGCGGTGTCGACATCGGCGGCGCGGAGGCGGCCTCAGCGCGCGCCCAGCAGCTCCTGATGGAAGTGGCCGGGGGGCAGATCGCCTCCGACCTGCTTGATCGCTATCCATCCCCTCAGCCCCCGCGGCAGCTCGCGCTGCATTGGCCTCGCGTGGGGCGGTTATTAGGGATCGAGGTCGCGCAGACGGAAGGCGAGGCCATGCTGCGCAGCTTGGGGTTTGGTGTGACCAAGCAAGGAGACAAACTCACGGTAACGGTGCCGTCCTTCCGCCGCGATGTCGAACGGGCAGAGGACCTCATCGAGGAAGTCGCGCGCCACCACGGCTATGACCGTATCCCCGAAGCCATGCCGGTGGAGGCGACTGCGCAGGCCACCCGTGCTCCCGAGTTAGACGCCATCCGCGCCGTGCGCGACGCGTTGATCCGCACCGGGCTCACAGAAGTCCTCACGGTCTCGCTCACCACCCCCAAAGTGCTTGACGAACTGCGGCTGCCCTCTGACCATCCGTGGCGCGCGATGGCCCCCCTGCGCAACCCGTTGATTGAAGACCACACCCACTTGCGCACGACCCTGCTGCCGGGGCTCCTCCAGGTTGCGCGGGGGAATATCCACCGCCGGGTCATGGATGTCCTCATCTTCGAGGTGGGCCGGACCTTCCATCCCTCCGGGGCCGCGGTCCGGGAGCGCCGCGGGGCCGCGGTCCTGATGACTGGCCGCATTCTGCGCGGGGCGTGGAACACGCCCGAGCAGGTGTCTACCGCCACTTTCTTCCATCTAAAGGGGGTCGTAGAATCGCTCGCGGCGGAGCTGCGTGTTGGTCGAACCTCCTTCACACCCGTAACCGTCCCGTGGTTGCATCCAGGACGCGCTGCGCAGTTCTCAATTGAAAACAAGCCTCTGGGCACGTTGGGGGAACTGCACCCCGACGTCGCGGCCTCAGCCGAACTGCCTGTGGGAGTGTATGTCGCCGAACTGGACCTGGACGATGTGCTGCGGCATGCTGTGTTCCAGCCACAGTTCACGCCCCTGCCGAAGTATCCGCCGGTGCGCCGGGACCTCGCGGTCGTCATACCCCAGAGCGTGTCCGCCGCAGAGGTCGAACGCATCATCGAGGAAGCGGGCGGCGACTTGTTGGAAGCGGCCGAGCTGTTCGATGTGTACAGTGGGCCGCCGGTCCCTCCCGGCCACCGGAACTTGGCGTATGCGTTGTCCTTTCGGTCTCCCGACCGGACTCTGTCCGCATCCGATGTCGACGCCGCCGTCGTGCGCATTACCGGAGCGCTGCAGAAGAAACTGCGGGCGACGATCCGGGAATAGGGGCCGCGGGCAGCCGGCGGGGGATGCGACCCAGAATCGGCGGGGGAAGGCCGAAGGTGGACTGGCGCGAAATTTCGTAGTGGGCTAGAATCGACCCGTGACCTGGATCGATTGGATGTTCATCGCGATTGTCATGTTTGCGGCACTGCACGGGATGCGCCGCGGCGTGCTCGCCGCCTTCATCGGCGCGGTGGGCATTCTCGCCGCGTATCTGCTGGCCTCGATCTGGCATATGTCGCTCGCGACCGTCCTCATGGACGGTGTACACATCGGGTCTGCCTGGGCGGGGACGATCGCATACGCGGCGTTGCTGCTCACAGGCTATGTGTTCATCGGGACCGCGTCCGCCGTGCTTCTCGAGCACAGGATTGGATCCGCCGCTGACCGTCTGCTCGGCGCGTTGGCGGGGGCGGTCAAGGGGGGGCTGTTGTGTGCGGCGCTGCTGGGGGTCCTGCTAGCGTCTCCGTTGGCAGATCCGGTGGCGCGAGACACCCACAGGTCGCTCCTGGCCCCCTATGCTCTCC
>DASWFZ010000042.1:0-2563 GCA_036393975.1 bacterium
GGCAATGGGCTGCGCAACATGCGGGAACGAGCATCGTCTCTGGGGGGAGCGCTGAAAATCTCTAGCAACGGCCGAGGCACCAGCCTGCGTGTCATGTTCCCGTTGCCCGGCAACAGGGCCGTTAGGCCCGCTCCCAGGAGGGCCGAGGGCCGTGTGCCCTCACGCCGCTCGGTGGGACGATAGCCGAAGTGCCGAACACGAGAATTCGCGTTCTGCTGGTTGACGACCACGAGGTGGTACGCAACGGGGTCAAGTCGCTTATCAACGCCAACGACGACCTGGCGGTGGTGGCAGAGGCCGGTTCCGTGCGCGAGGCCATCGACCAGGCCGTCCGGACCAAACCCGACGTGGTAGTGATGGACGTGCGCCTGGCCGACGGAAGTGGCATCGAGGCGACACGTGAGATTCGGGCTCGGCTCGAGAAAACTCAGGTGCTCATGCTGACCTCGTTCGCCGACGACGAAGCGCTGTTCGCATCGATCATGGCCGGCGCCGCCGGCTATGTGCTGAAACAGATCCGCGGTGGCGAGCTCATCCGCGCCATCCGCGAGGTGGGCGCGGGAAGGTCGCTCCTCGACCCCGAGGTCACAAAGTCTGTGCTCGACCGTCTGCGCACGGGCAAGACTATGCGCGACGAGAAGCTGGCGCGGCTGACTGCCCAGGAGGAGCGGATCCTCACCCTGGTCGCCAAGGGCCAGACGAACGGGCAGATCGGCAAAGAGCTGAAGCTGGCGGAGAAGACAGTCAAGAACTACGTCTCCACCATCCTGTCGAAGCTCGAGGTCGCGCGTCGCGCCGAGGCGGCCGCGTATCTGGCCCGGCACACGACCACGCCGGGTTCGCAGTAAGACAAGAGCTCCGGCGGGCCACTGCCCGCCAGAGCATGCCGCCCCGAGATGCTGTCACGCAGCGATCTTCCGTGCGACTTTGAGTGTCTCGGGCTTGCGCCCGGCGACGAAGAGCTCGAAGACCAGCGCGCCGAGAACCCCGAGCGCCGCGATCAGCAATCCGATCCCCGCGTACATCGTGTACACGCCGATCGTCCACCAGCCGTATGAGTTCAGAAGCATCGACCGTAGCGTCTCGCCTTTGAAGAGAGTGTCGCGCTGTGCGTTGAGCGTCGTGATCTGCTTCTGAAGCACAGCGTAGTTCGGGTCGTCCTTGGGAGTGCTTGCAAGCTGAGCGCTTAGTTGTGAAACTTTCGTGCCCACGCCGGCGTAGGTAAGGCCGTTGGCGACGCCTTGCAGGTGCTTGCCGATGAAGTCATTGGCGTAAATCCTCGCCTGGTTGCCGTCGGTGATCTGGTTGCCGGCCTGGTCCCGAATCTCCTGCGGGAACTCCGCCGGGTCGAGCGCCCCGCCGGCCTTGATCTGGTCCGTGCCGGGGAAGTAAACCTGTTGCGCGGTCAGTTCGTCTTTGACCATGTTGGTCACGAAGTTGCCCTCGTAGAACAGAAAACCCGAGGCCGCCGCGAGGATGACCACGAGGCTGGCCTGAAGGCTGATGATTCGCCACCGAATTGCCTTGTTCATGTTTCTTTCTCCTTGGTATTTGTCCTCTCGTGAGGTTTTTTGAGGTGTTGGACGGCTCTTGATGACAGTCAACATCTCGACAAAGCCCGCCGCGAGTGCCATTGGGCCCGCGCCATAAGGTCCCTCGTCCCCTTGCGAGAGGGTCCTTCGGCAATGAGCACGGAAGACGGGTTGCCCGGCGCGGCGCTGGTCGGCATCGGCAGTCAAGACGACGCTCCCCCAATCGATCTCCACCTCGAGGTTGGGTAGGGCCGGATCAGGGGCCGATGTTCCCGGGTCGGCCGGGCCTTTCGGCCCTACTGACCGTTCGACACCGCTGACAGAATGGGCCCCATCGCGCACACGGAGGGCATGCATGGACACACCGACGACCTACTTTCACTGGGGATTCATCCTCATCTCGGTGTCGAACCTGCTTGTGATCGGGGGGATGGTCGTCCTCTTCGCGATCGCGCTGGTCGCCCCATTCCCACACCCGAAGGGAGCTGACGATGGCGACAACAAGTAGCCTCGAAGGGCCGACGCCTCCAGCTCAGTCGAAGAGCTGGACGCTCCGGCTCCGCCAGGCCATCGACCGCCACCTGCCCATGGATCACCTTCTGCCCGATCGCCAGCCTTACTACGTGGGCTCGTGGGTCTACGTCTTCGGTGTCGTCACGATCGCGGCGCTCGTATGGGTGGTCGTCAGTGGCATCGTCCTCGCGTTCTTCGGGCCGCAGTGGTGGCACGACTCGAGGGTTGGCCGGTTCTTCAACAGCCTCCACTTCTGGTCGGTGCAGCTGTTTTTCATCTTCATGGTCCTGCACCTGTGGGGCCAGTACTTCATGGCCGGCTGGCGGAGCGGGCGAGCCGCCACCTGGATGATCGGCGTGGTCATCTTCGCGGTCAGTATCCTCACGGCCTTTACCGGTTACCTGTCCCAGCAGAACTTCGACGCGCAGTTCATCGCCATCAACGCCAAGGACGCGATGAACGCGGCCGGCATTGGTGTTTTCTTCAACGTCTTGAACTTCGGCCAGATGTACGGCTTG
>DASWFZ010000043.1:0-36730 GCA_036393975.1 bacterium
ACACTAATCGGAAACGCCTGGACGTGGGTGACGTAGCCGTTGTACTCCACGATGGATTCCTCGCGGTCCACCTGCGCGCCGAGCTCGCGCTCCGCACACTCGAGGAAGTGCTGGACATCGAGGGGATGCTGGAAACCCACCAGGTCGTTCGCCAACAGACCGTCGAGCAACTCACCTCGCTGGGGACAGACCTGCCAGACCTCCCACTCGGGCCAGGGGATGTGCCAGAAACTCATCACGAACAGGTCGGGTTTTCTCTGCCGCACGTAGCGGGGGCACAACGCCAGGTGATAGTCATGGACCCAAACGATTGCCCCGGCACTCACCTCGGCCAGCGTGGCGTCTGCGAACCGACGGTTAGCGGCAACATAAGCCTCCCAATGGGACGGCTCGAACCGCACGTGTTGCGTGGCCATGTGGCAGAGCGGCCAAATCCCCTGATTCGCGTAGCCGTAGTAATACCCGCGGACTTCCGCATCGGGGAGCCGTACGCGGCGGAGGGCGTACGCCGGTGCCTGCGGCGGCACCCGCGCATGCCCGGCATGATCGGCGACCTCGAAGTCAGCATCCCCACTTCCCCAGGCTACCCACGTCCCGCCGACGGCTTGCAACACCGGATCCAACGCCGCTGCGAGACCGCTCGCTGGACGATGGACCATGATCCCACGACCGCTGTGGCGATGTTCATAGGGCTCCCGGTTGCTAACAACAACCAGCGGGCGACCGTCCAAGAGCGTCTTGATGTCAGTAGCTCGTGCGTTGATCATCGGACTCCCTTGGTGCCGGAAGGCGATCGTCTGGCCTCGTGGACGTGATCAAGCATATCGCAACGCGTACCCCAGAGAGGTTGGCACGGCCGGTTGCCTTTGGGTCTTGTCCTCCCATTTGAGGGTTTTGCCTGATCGTTCACGGGATGGGTTGGAACCCATCCCCCCTGGCATCCTGCGGGGCGACGGGATAATCTGGTGTCGACAGGCGTCCACTCACGTCACCACTGGCCAAGAATCCGAGATCGCATGGTCCGTTCATTGTACAGACCCACTGCGCGCCAACCGCTGCCCGGAGACTGTCCAGTCACCTGGGCACTCATCATCGCCAACGGGCTGACATTTCTGCTCGGCTTTGTCGACTCGGGATTCCTGCCAAGCGCATTGGTTTTTGGCACGGGAACTTTCCTTCAGCAACCTTGGACGCTCCTGACCTATCCTCTAGTCGCTGGTGGCTCTATTGTCTGGGTCCTCCTCAGTGCCTACATCCTGTGGCTGTTCGGCGGCAGTCTCGAACGTGCGTGGGGCAGCCGACAGTACGTCGTGTTTTTGGGGCTCGTCACAGTCGCCTCCGCCTTGGGACTTGAGGTAGGAAGCATATTGACGGGCCGGTACGTGCTGCTGGCCGGCGTGGCACTCCCGCTTGCGTCTATCGTGGTCGTGTGGGCGACGATGAATCCGTCCGAGGTGCTCCTGGCGTATTTCGTCATACCGATCCAGGCCCGCTGGCTCGGCCTGATCATTTTGGTCTTGACCGTGTTCTCGTTCCCCTTTCCACTAGGGATCTTTGCCTTGGCAGGCCCCGCGGTTGCGGTGTGGTTCCTTCGCTGGGGTCGGTTCGGGCAGCTTCTGCCCCGCGGGGGACGATCGCCGTCGCGCAGCCCGCGGGCGCGCGAGCAGGACCGGCGAACCGTCAATCCGATCGTCTGGTTCCGACGGTGGCGGCAGCGGCGGCGGTTTCGACGTCTGGTCCGGACTCTGGGACCCGATCCTCCCGATCAGACCGTGCACTAACTGCCGAGTCCTCGGCGGACCGTATCATCCGCCGGCACCCTGATCGGACCTCTTAGCCAGCCAACCGGGCATCCGCCGGTCATTTGCCGTAGACCTCAAGGGCGACGCGCTCCAGATTCTGGAGAATAACGTCTAACCGCGCCGGACTCTGCACGTAATCCAGCGTGCCCTTCCAGAAAGCCGCGTTTACGGCCTCGGGCATCAGATCGCTCGCGTCGAAGCGCACGACGTCGGCCGAGGTCAGAATGTGGGCCGCCCGGCGCGCCAGCGGATCGGGATAGTCCTCGGGACGCACCCGGCGGTTAGGCGACACTGTCCCGCCGCGCTTGACCCAGATCGCCTGTGCGGAGGGCGCCATTAGATATTGGATGAGTGCCCGGGTCTGCGGCGTATCCCGGAACATCCCGAACAAGTCACCCGCGATCTCCACTGCCTTCGGCACGTCCGGATCGATTGATGGAAACGCGAAAAAGTCAAAGTCCTCCCCTGGTTTGAGAGCAGGATATTGCTGCTGTATGAAATCTTGGATGAACGTGGCCTGGTGGTGAAGGAAACAACCCGGAGGGTCGGTGAACAGCGGGAACGCGGATTCCTTGAAGTTCGTAATCAGTGCGCCATAGCGGCTACCATACACAAACTTGGAGTTGGTAGCAATCTGGCCGAAGAGCTCCCACGCACGTCGTACGGCCGGATCGGTCCACGCGATCTCGTGGCGGGACCACTTATCGTACGCGGTGGCCCCTGCCGTGCGCAGCACGATATCCTCGATCCAGTCCGTCGCCGGCCAGCCGCTGGCGGCGCTGCTTTCCAGGCCGATGCACCACGCCGTCTTCCCCTCGGTCGCGAGGCGTTCGGTGAGCGCCAGCATTTCATCCCACGTGGACGGGACGGGGTAGCCTGCAGACGCAAACGCCTTGGGGTTATACCAGATCAATCCCTTCAGGGCGACTTTGCCAAAGATGCCGTAGATTTTTCCGTCGACTGACGCCAGGTCGATCCAACTTTGCCGATATTGGCTTCTCATGGCGTTCATGTCCAGGATGCTGTTCAACGGCACCAGTTTTCCGGCCCGGGCGAATTCCGTCATCTGCACAGGCGCGGACAGAACGGCGACATCCGGCGGGGTCCCGCCCTGAATGCGTGCGGTGAGGACGCCGTTTTCCTGAATCCCTTCGAGCTGCACCTTCACTCCGGTCCGCGCTTCGAAGGGCTTCACCATCGAAAGGAAGCTCTCCAGCTCGCTCCCGCTCCACACCCCCAGTACCGTGACCGTCCCGCCGATCTTCTGTCCCGGAAGGGTCCCCGTTCGGCCCATGTACTCATACAGACCGCCGATGAGGATCACGAACACGGCGATACGGACGATCCAGGCGAGCGTACTCCGACCGGATTGAGACCCGCCAATCCACCGAGTCAGTAAATTCCTCCTATGCGGACCTGAGAGACGCGGACCGTACAGACGAACGTGAGAAACCGATCGAAGAGACCGCCGACTGCTTGGGTTCCCTTATCCGCCTCAGACCTTGATCCCTTCACCCAGAGCACATTGCAAAACGGCCTCCCACGACTCCTGGGGCTGCAGGGTGACATCCCACAAACAGAGGCAGACCACTCCTTGAAAGATACGTTCAAATCCCGCCTCCGAGTTGGAGACGGTCTCGAGCGGGTGCAACCAGACCTCCCCAGACGGCAGGTGCAGCCACACCGCTCCGGGCCAGCCCCAGTCGGTGAAGCTCACTACGCGGGCCTGTGGCGCGATGGCGAGCTCGCGCGCAGGCACTGACCGCTCATCGATATGGATCTGCGATGCTGGATCGGTCACCGCCCAGACCGTTTCGACACCAAACCGGATCGCGACATGCTCACTACCGGGATTGTGTACCCGATACGATGCCGCCAGCTCAGGGGCACGAGGAGAGACGGTCAACTGCTTTTCAACCCGCAGGAGCAACGGGCGGCCAGCGACTGTGACAGTCCCATCGCGCACCAGGGCGACGGCCGCGCCACCCCGCGCGCGCGTCAGGGTCGGCTCGTACGGCCCCGTCACGAAGGTGCCCAGCTCTTGGTACTCTCCGCGCGCAAATGCCTCTACCGTCGCGTCGGGGGCGAGCACATGATCCAGAAAACTCGCCCGTCGGTACCGATCATAGATCAACAGCCGCTCCAAGCCGGGCTCTTTGACGCGGACCCGCGTGGAGTGAATCGTCTCCACCCCCGGCGTGCTCGACTCAACCGCAGGACGCTGCTGCAGCTGCCGGTGGTATGCTTCGGGGCGCCGGGACAAAACATTAGCCAGGTTCACGCGGGCCGCGCGCCATTGCCATTCGACCACTCCGCCACCGTCTTGCGGATCGACAGTAATGACCATCGCCGGGGAAGTCAGCTCGACTTCGGGTGTACCGTCACCGTCCAGGTCGGCCCGTTCCGTCCCGGCCGCGCGCCCGCGATCCGCCAGCGCTTCGGCGGCGATCAGGTGTCCGAAGGTTGCGCGCCGGATATGCGGGAGGTAGATTCCTCCGAAGACGCCATGCCAGTACGGCTCGTTACACTGACCTGCCCACAGGTCCTGGAGGGCCTCGGTGCGCCGCGGTCCGGCCCGCATCGCGTGAACTCTCCGGCTGACCCGCAGCATCCGCTTGTGCATCGTGTTGATCTCTGGGTATTTGACCAGAAACTGCCGCCAGAATCCCCCGCGTAAGTAGCGCACCGCCGGATCACCGCGGTCTGCAAGGCGGTGGGTGATCTCGGAAAATTCCACCGCACGGTCGGGGGGCAACACCCACTCCATCATCTCGTCGTAGGATGCGGTGGGCAAATACACACGGCCTTCGGAGGGACGCTGCGCCGCCTCACCGGGTGGGAGGACCGTGAGCCAGTCCGAGGCAGCTTCGACGGCGCTGAAGAATTCCTCGATCCACCCACGCACCCAACAGAGCTCGTAGGTCCCCGGCCACAGCCCGAACTTCTCGCCATCATCGCCCATGAGAAGAACAGGGGCGTCCGCGCCGGGAGCGGCCTGGGCGGTCCGGAGATACCCCAAAACTTCATCGGGAGGTTGCCAGGGAATCAGATACCGGAGGCGCTTGAGACTGGGGAAAATCTTCAATACCGCGCCGTCGTCTTCGGTCACGAAGTAGCCGGCTAGATCTTGGCCCGACAGGCCGGCAGCAATGAAGTGCGTGTCATCCACGATCGTGTACTCGACACCGGCCTGGGCAATCAGCTTGGGCAGGTGCGGCTCCCATACGCGTTCGGCCAGCCAGAGTCCCTGAGCGCGGATGCTAAACCGCCGCTGCACGTAAGCGGTGAGCTTGCGAATCTGCCCGACTTTGTCGGCGTCGGGGATGATGGCCAGGATGGGCTCGTAATACCCGCCAGTCAGAACCTCTACTTGGTTGCGGGCGACCAGAGCGCGCAGGCGCGGGAAGAAGTCTGGATGCGCCTGCTCGAGCCAGTCCAGCAACGGTCCGCTGTAATGTATGCCGACGCGGATGCCCGGATGGCGCTGGAGGGCGTCGGCCATCGGCAGGTATGCCTGCTGGTAGGCAGCCTCAAAGACATGAGCGAAGTTACCGACCGGCTGATGATTGTGAATGGCCAGCGAGAGAATGACGCGACCCGACATTGACGACGCTAGAGTCGGGCGACGAAGCGACCGGGGTTGAGCAGCCCGTGGGGGTCGAATTGATGCTTGAGGTCCTTCATCAAGCTGAGTGTCGGCGGGGGCGGGCCCCACACATCAAGTCTGCGCTTCACTTCTGGCGGCGCGGACGCCAGCACAACGTGGCCGTGACGTTCCGTGGCCAGCGTGGTGAGGCGGGCGATCCACGCTGGGGCGGACGCGGCATCTGAGATGGTGAGCCAGACCGTACCCGCCCCGGCGTGAGCTACATACCGGGGCGGAGCGCCGTCGTGCGGCTGCTGCGCGAAGGCGATTACATCCATCACCGCCGCCAGAGGAACTGTCACGCGCACGGCGGCGGGGGCCATGCCGTCCGCGCCAAAATCGCGCAGGACCTCCCACAGCCGGAGGTGCCCCGCGGCGTCGAGCACATCTGCCACCATCCCCCCGCGCTCGGCCATGCCCGTCACGTCCCGGACATGACGCGCCACGGCCTCTTCGAATCCTTCGGACCACACGGCGACGCTGACCGACTCACCTGGGAATCCGGCGGATGTGGCCACCTCACCGTGCACCACGGCCACGGCGGCCGGGATGAGCGCCGAGGCAAACACCTGACGCGTAAGCTCGGCCGCCTGAGCAAGCGATCCACGAGCCATAACTGTTCTGGCCGTCTCGGGCTGCGGGGCCATCTTGAACGTCGCCTCTGTGATGACGCCTAATGTCCCGAGAGATCCCACAAACAGTTTGCACATATCGTAGCCCGCGACATTCTTCACGACCTTGCCGCCAGCTTTAATCGGCGTGCCGTCTGCGAGAACCACCTTCATCCCAATCACCAGATCGCGCACGCTCCCGTACATCATGCGTCGTGGTCCGTTCGTGTTGGCGGCCACGATGCCGCCCACAGTCGCCCGTTGCGGACGCGGCGCATCGATCGCCAGAAACTGATTTCGGCGGCCGAGCGATTCTTGGAGGGATATTAGGGGCACGCCGGCCTGCACGGTTGCGGTCAGGTTGGCGTCGTCGTGTTCCACCAACCCCGTCAGCCGTTCCAGACTGAGCGCCACCTCGGCATGGCGGGGCACATTGCCCCAATGCATCGCCGTCCCCCCGCCCCAGGGGACAACCGCCGCTCCGTGCTCGGCACATAGACGCAGCGCGGCCGCGATCTGCTCAACGTCTGCTGGCGCGATCCGCACGTGGGGGGTGATCCCATCCACGGTACACGCACGCAGCGCCCCCGGCGCCAGCTGCACCCCTCCGGATCCTAGGGTCCTATTCAGCGCGGTGGTAAGTTCGTCGAGCTTTAGCGCCATGCGTGCACCAGTGCCGCCGTGTATCTCATCGGGTCGCTAGCGCATCACCCACGAGCGCCCGGGGAGGCGGACGAACTGCCGTCCCCTTCCCCATACGCCCGATCGAGCAAATCCATGAGATGGTACACGGGAAGAGCCGGCCCGTACCGCAGACCACCTACGCGCAGCTGCACCATGCAGCCCGGGTTGGGGGCTACGATCGCCTGCGCCCCTGCACGGGCGACGGCGGTCATCTTCTCTTGTAGCAGCTGCATCGACATTCCGGGATGCGTGATGTTGTAGATACCGGCACTGCCGCAACACCGATCCGAGCCCTCCATCTCCAAGAGTCGCAGCCCGGGAATGGCAGCCAGCAGCTGCCGCGGCGGTTTGCGGATCTTCTGTCCGTGGGCCAGATGGCAGGGATCCTGATAGGTAACGGTCATCTCCATACGACCGGTCGGGGGCAGTAGGCCCAACGCGGCCAAGAACTCGCTGGCATCTTTGACGAGCGCGGCAAAGCGCGCGGCCGGCTCGGCAAAGGACGGATCATCTCGGAGCAAGTGCCCATATTCTTTCATGGCTGCACCACACCCAGATGCGTTGACGATGACCGCATCCACTCCGGCATCGAGAAAGCTGCGAACGTTTTGCCGCGCCATCTTCTTTGCCGCATGGGACTCTCCGTTGTGCACGTTGAGCGCCCCACAGCACACCTGGGTGCGAGGAATCACCACCTCGCACCCGTTGCGTCGCAGGACGCGCACGGTAGCGTCGTTGATGTCCGCGAAGAGTGTGCTCATCACACAGCCGGACAGCAGCGCCACGCGCGCACGGCGGGGGCCAATCGCCGGCAGGACGTCGGCCTCCGGGGCAAAGAACTTCCGCGGGATCGGCGGGAGCATCGCGTCCATCTCGCGCAACCGCCGCGGCAACAGGCGGCGGGCCAACCACTGCAAACCCGAGCGCTGATAGAAGCGCAACAGCGTGGCCGCCAGCCGCAGCCGGCGCGGGTAGGGGAACAGCTGCGTGAAAGCTAGTCGGGTGAGTACCCGCGCCAGTGGGCCGCCGGGGGGGCCCAAGACCTCGCGGGCAGCCTCGGCGATACGGCCGTACTGCACCCCCGATGGACACGCTGTCTCGCAGGCGCGGCACATCAGACACAAGTAGATGTGTTCGCCGAACCTCGCGTTGGGCTCAATGCGCCCCTCAGCCGCCGCGCGCACCAAGTGGATCCGTCCGCGAGGGGACTCGGGCTCCAATTGCGTCACGCGATAGGTCGGGCAGTGATTCAGACACAGGCCACAATGGACGCACTGATCCAGTTCCGCAATGCTCAGACGAGCATCGCCGGGAGGGTGCTCAGATGTCAGGTCTGCTTCTGCAACATGATGGTCAGTCATACTTTGATCTCGCTCTCGGAAAGCTGCCCCCGCCGACCTCCTCACTCATATCCACAGCCCTGCTGGAATCTTCGCGGGCGCTCGCCGCATCTCGGCACACGTGATAGGCGTCGGAAACATCTTAGCGGGATTGAAACGGCCGTCCGGATCGAAAACGCGGCGGACCCGTGCCATCGCGTCCAAATCGGCGGGAGAAAACAGGAGGCTGATGTACGCCTTCTTCTCCAGCCCGATGCCATGCTCGCCCGTGATGCTGCCGCCGGCGGCGACGCACGCCCGCAGGATCTCCTCACCCGCCTCGATGACTCGGTCCAAATCACCCGGTATACGCATGTCAAATAGGATGTTCGGATGCAGGTTGCCGTCGCCGGCGTGAAAGACGTTGGCGATACGCAAGTTGTACCGGGCGCTGATCGAAGCGATCTGCGCCATGACCTCCGGCAGCCGGCTGCGCGGCACGACGCCATCCTGCACATAGTAATTCGGCGCGAGAGCCCCCAGAGCGCCGAACGCGCCCTTGCGCCCTTTCCACAGGCGCTGCCGTTCTGCCTCATCTTGGGCGAGCCGGACCTCACGTGCACCCCGGGTGGTACAGATGATCTGCACGATGGACGCCGCCCTCGCAGTCTCCTCGCGCACGCCCTCGAGCTCCACGAGCAGCACCGCTGCGGCGTCGCGCGGATAGCCGACCGGCGCGCCTGTTTCCACGGCCTCGATCGTCAGGCGGTCCATCATCTCTAACGCAGCGGGGACGATGCCCGCCCCCGTGATCTCCACCACCGCCTGCGTCGCCGCCTCCATGCGGTCGAAGATGGCCAGCAGCGTCCGCACTGACTCTCGGGTCCGCATCAAACGAACCACGACTCCTGTCGCGATGCCCACAGTCCCCTCGGATCCCACAAAGACGCCGCAGAGGTCGTAACCAGGGATATCCGCCACGCGTCCCCCCAGCCACGCCACTCGGCCGTCGTCGAGCACGACCTCCAGCCCGAGCACGTGATTAGTGGTGACGCCATACGCGAGCGTGTGCGGGCCACCGGAGTTGTTCGCGACGTTTCCTCCGATGGAGCACGCCGCCTGGCTGCTGGGATCGGGAGCAAAAAAGTAGCCCGCGGGAGAAACCGCCTTCGTGACGTCCTGGTTAATGACACCGGGCTCCACGATCGCAAGGCGGTTAGGCAAGTCGACCTCCCGGAGGTGGTTCATCCGCGCCAGCGAGATGATCACCCCGCCCTCGGCGGGGACTGCTCCCCCCGCCAAACCCGTCCCCGATCCCCGCGGTACGATCGGGACGTTCGCCCGTTGCGCCGCCCGGACCGCGCCGGCGACTTCCTCCGTGCTCGCGGGCAAGACGACGATCTCCGGCATCACTTGGAGGATCGAACCGTCCTGCTCGTAGACGATGACGTCCTCCTTTTCCACGAGGACATACGTGTCGCCGATGACGGCGCGCAGTTCCCGGAGCAAGGCATCTCGAGTGACACGCGCTGCCTTCTGTTCCGATGGACTGGTTTTTGCCATCACCTAGGCCCTCGTCCGACTGCTATCCAGCTCATACGACCTCAGGTCCACATCCCTGGCGCGACCGCCAGCTTCACGGTGACGTCCGCCGGCTCGCCCAGGGGGAGCAACTTCCCCGGGTTCATGATGCCGCCGGGATCGAAGACGTGTTTCACGTTCTGCATGGACTGCAGATCGGCGTCGGTGAACAACCAGCGCATGTACTCTCGTTTTTCGATCCCCACGCCATGTTCGCCTGTAATCGTCCCGCCCGCATCCACGCAGGCGTGGAGAATTTCCTCGCCTGCCTGCACAACGCGCTGCATGATGCCGCGTTCGCGGGGGTTAAACAGGATGATGGGATGCAAGTTGCCGTCGCCCGCGTGGAAGAGGTTGCCGATGCGCAAATCATGCGCGTGGCCGATCTCCGTGACCCGACGCATTACCTCAGGCAGCTTTGTTCGGGGCACGACGCCGTCGTGCAGATAATATGAGGGCGCCAGACGACCCAGCGCACCGGCGCCCTCTTTGCGCCCCTTCCATAATAGTTGGCGTTCCTGCTCGGTTTCAGCCGTGCGGAGCAACCGCAGCCTATGCCGCCGACAGATTTCCCCGATCCGGTCGATCTGGCGAGGCAGCGCCTCGTACGCCCCCTCCACCTCAATCAGCAGCACCGCTCCGGCATCTTCCGGATAGCCGGCGTGGATGGACGCCTCGACCGCGGCCATCACGACACCATCCATCATTTCCATTGCCGTGGGCACAATGCCCGCCCCAATCACATCCGACACCGTCTGCGACGCATCGTCGATGGTCTCAAAGACCGCGAGCAGCGTCCGCGCTGCCTCGGGCTTGCGCAACAGCCGCACCACGACCGCTGTGACCACGCCCAGGGTGCCCTCGGATCCCACCAGGAGACCGCACAAGTCATAGCCGGGGGAATCGACGGCGTGGCTGCCGACCCAGACGACTGTCCCGGATGCCAGCACGACTTGCAGTGCCAGGACGTGATTGCTGGTCACGCCGTACGACAGGCAGTGGGGCCCTCCCGCATTGTTGCCGACGTTGCCTCCGATGGTGGACACCGACTGACTGCCGGGGTCGGGGGCGTAAAACAATCCGTAGGGAGTAGCGGCGATGGTGAGATCGACGTTGATGACACCCGGCTCCACGACGGCCAGCCGGTGGGGCGCATCGAGGTCGAGGATGTGATTCATCCGTGTCAGAACGACCATGACCCCCCCGCGGATGGGAATCGAGCCGCCGTTGAGGCCCGTCCCGGCACCCCGGGCGACGATGGGCACGCGCGCCTCGCCAGCTATCCGCACCACAGCAGCGACTTCCTCTGTGGACCCAGGCAGGACGACGAGATCAGGCAGGCTATGCGCGACGAGAAAGGCATCCTGCTCATACACGACGACGTCTTCGGGGCGAAACAACACGTGGGCAGGACCGACGATCTTCTGCAGGTGGGCGATGAGGGCGGCGGGGATCATCGTGACCCCATTATACGGAACCCGCGAGCCAGGACCAGGGACAAGCCTCGGGGGGAGGGATGACTCCACCAGGTGCAGAAGCGGCCTGATAGTTCTCATCCCGGGCGACCAGAGGAGGAAGGGAGGCACAAACGGCCGGACGGGATGTGCGCAGGCCCGAACACACTCAGGCTGGGCGCGGATTCTTTAGCAAGGAGGAGACAAAACGATGCCTGACCGTGAAGTCAATCGTCGAGATTTTCTCAAGGGACTGGGCGTGACCGTTGGCGCAGCCACCATCGGCGGTCTCGCTAGTACGGTGCTCCCGCCACCTGCCGAGGCACAGGCTCCCGCGCAGGGGAAGATCCCCACCACAGCTTACAAGATCGGCCACATGACCTTCCAATCGGGCCCGGCGGCTGTCCTCGGCGCGCCCATGCTCAAGGGGCACACGCTGGCCGCCGAGGAGATCAACGCCGAGGGCGGGTTGCTCGGCAAGCGGTTGATTGAGACCATCACCGCCGACGAAAATGCGGGCACGGACGCGAACGTAAAAGAGTTCAAACGAATGAAGCTCGAAGGGAAGATCGATGCCTTTACGGGGATCACGTCGAGCAGCAACACGCCGGCGATCGGCCCGGTGGCCGAGGATCTGAAGGTCCTCACGCTCTTTGTGGACGGGTGCACCGACTTCCTCTTTGACAAAGCCGTGCCGAATCCCAAGTACGTCTTCCGCGTCACCAACATCCAGTCGGCGGACGGCGTCACTTGCGCGATCGCGACAGCTGCGAGCTGGCCGGAGGTGCGGAAAATCGCGTACATCAACCCGGACTACTCCTACGGCCGCAACGCCTTTGACCACTTCCGCATTGCCATCAGCAAGTTGCTACCGGGCACGGAGGTCGTTTCTGAGGCGTGGCCGAAGCTGGGCACCGCCGATTTCATCGCGCACATCACCAAGACGATTTCCGCCAAGCCCGATTTGCTGATGTCATCCGTTTGGGGCGGCGACTACATCGCCTTCTACAAGCAGGCATTGGGCTACGGGCTGTTCGAGAAGATGAAGTTCGCCAGCACGTTGGCGTTTGGGGTCGCTCCGCAGGCTATCGGCAACGACCACCCGGAAGGCGTTATCGCCGGCGTACACTCTAACTACTACTGGAATTTCCCACCGGGCAATAGGTGGCCCCTCAACACCCTCTTCGTGCGCAAGTACTACAATCGCTGGAAGGAATACCCGAACTTCCAGGCGGAGGGCGCCTACACCGCCGTCAACATGCTGCACAACGCGATGAAGCGGGCGAACCGACTCACGGGGGGGTGGCCGGACGACGACGCCATCATTCACGAACTGGAGGGCCTGTCCTGGGAGTCCCCTGCCGGGTACATCCAGATCCGACCCGACAACCACCAGGCGTATAAGGACGCGATGACCGGCTACTCGATGAGGGACAAGAACCTGCCGTTCCTCGTCCTGGACCCCAGCCGAATGTTCACGATCCCAATCCGAAATATCACGGCCCCCCCGGGATGGCCCAAGGGGGAGCCAACGTCCACGTACACCTGGATCGACCAGACCTGGCCGAAGGTCAAAGGGTAATCAGACCGTTCACATGTCGGGACGGAGGCCGCTACCGGCCTCCGTCCCGGATCTCCCCAGTCCCCGCATCGAGTCTGTCCCAAATCTGCTTTTTCAGTTCTAAGAACGCCGCGGTGTACCGCATCGCCGGCCGCCGCGGGCGTGGAAAATCAACGCGCACTTCGGCCTTCACCCGTCCTGGCCGCGAGGAGAAGACCACGACACGGTCCGCCAGGTACACCGCCTCTTCGATATCATGGGTGACCAGGATCACCGTCTTCGTCCGCTTCTCCCACAGCCCGATGAGGACATCTTGCATCCTCACACGCGTCTGCGCGTCCAGCAGGCCGAATGGCTCATCGAGCAGGAGAAGGGAAGGGTCAACGATCAGCACCCGGGCCACTTCGACCATCTTGACCATCCCGCCGGACAGGTCTTTCGGGTAGGCGCGTTCGAACCCGCGGAGCCCAAGCAGATTGATCATCTCGTCGACGAGTGCCCGCTGCCGGGACGCGTCCACGCCCTGGGCTTGCAGGCCAAAAGCGAGGTTGTCGGCGACCGTCATCCACGGGAAGAGGGCCTCTTCCTGAAAGACGAACCCGCGCTGGGGACTCGGACCGACCACGGGGGCGCCGTCACATGTGATTGTGCCTCGCGCAGGCCGCAGAAGACCCGCCACACAGCGAAGCAGCGTCGTTTTTCCGCACCCCACTGGTCCGACGATCGCCAGGAATTCGTTGTCCGAGATGATAAGGGTGACGCCGTCTAGGGCCCGCACCGAAGTTCGACCGGCATAGGTATAGGCGAGGTCGGCAATTTCGAGTTTGACGGCGGGAGCAGGATTAATCTTCAATGCGTCGTGGCATCCACTGTGTCGCCGCGCGGTAGAAACCGAGCGTAATCGCATCGGACAGCAGCACGAGGCCGCCGATCGTGACGATCCCCACGACAATCGTCGGGACTCGGGGAAACGCCGCCGCCACGGCGAGGAGATACCCTAGGCTCGGTATGGTCGGCGCAACTAGTTCGGCGGCCACGATGGTCACCCAAGCGAGACCCAAGGCGATGCGGAAACTCGACAGGATGTGGGGAAGCGCACCCGGCAGGACGACCCGTCTCAGGATCATGCTGCCCCGCGCGCCGAGCAGTGTGGCGGCATCCAGGTGCACGCGTGGGATTGCGCGGACCCCCTGGTAGGTGCCCAACAGCATGACAGGGCCCACAGCGGTCGCGACCAACAATACCTTGGAGGGTTCTCCCAAACCAAACCACAGCACATAAAGAGGAAGCAAGGCGAGCGCCGGAGTGTACCGCACCAGAGCGACCCACGGACTCAGGATGTCGTCCACGTGGCTTCTCGAGGCCATGGACACGCCGACGGCCACACCGACGACCACGCCGACCAACAGACCTGCCAGGACGCGACCGGTGCTCACGACCACACCCTGAGGTAAGATGCCCGATCGGACAAGGAAAACCGTCTCGTCCGCCAGTGACGCGTATGTGGGGAGGAGCTCCACATTATCCACATGGTGAGCGATCCACCAGACCCTGCGGGGGAGATACGGACTGCCAACCTGTGCGGCAACGCCGTAGAGGATCGCCAACACGGCGAATGCAAGGACCGCCCGCTTGAAATTCATCGGTCTGCCCATCCGGCCACGGGGAGGCGAGAGGCGAGCCGGATGACCGCATTCATCGCATATGCCGCTGCGGACAGACTCAGGATCCCAATGATAACTACCGCGGGATCCACACCGATCTCAGACCGAGATGACCAGATCCCGCCCCCCACCAGCAAGACGCCCATTCCGGTCCGAGCCATCAACATCTCCGCACCTACGGTCGTCATCCACGCAATGACGAGCGCGTACCGGAGACCGGACATGATGGATGGTCCGACGGACGGGAGGATGACCCGCGAAAAGAACAGACCCCGAGGCGCTCCCAGCGTGCGCGCCGCCAAGACATAGACGCCCGCGACGTCACGGATCCCGTGGTAAGTGGGAATCACCATCGCAGTGCAGACCGCATACACAACAGGGATCAGCACGTGGGTCTCTGTATGCCCCAACCACAACATGGCGTAGCTGATCAGCGCCAGAGGGGGAATGGAGCGGAAAAGGATGTAGACAGGATGCCCATACGCATCGAGCCTCTGATTCCATCCCAGCGCCAACCCCAATGCGATGCCCGCGGGCACGCCCAGGCTCAACCCGATAAGCACACGCAGCGTGCTCACCAGAAGAGACCCCTGCAAGGTCACGTGTGCCAGAGCCAGCGTCTCCAGGTGAGAACTCACGTGACGGGGGTCACCAAGGGGGGCGGTGCGCCCCTGTACGAGCTGAATAACGGTGTCAACGAGATCCTGGGGCGGGGGTAGGACTGAGGGCCTCAAGAGGTGGCGTACGGGCTCCGGGAACTGGGTGAAATCGACGTAGCGGGAGCCGGTCGAAAGAAGCCCGTATACGACCACGCCGACGGCCACGGAGAGCGCGGCCAGCACCGCATGCGATCGACCGGCAGGTGGTAGACTACGGCGCATCGGTCGGTTGCGCCCAGCTTTCAGAGGCGCGCAGCGGGGCTCAGACTCCCCTCGCTCACTTGCTTCGCCAAGACGATGATGGAGGCGGTGACGCCGGCGATCACAATCCACACCAGAACCCGCGACGCGTTGGACATCAACGCAATCGTTCCGCTAGACAGCCCCGTCAGCGCTAGACCTACGACCGGCAACACAGGGGCCCCACACCCGGTCACACTGCACGGCATGGTGGTGACTCCCAGCGTGCTCAGCACACTCCCCGCCACCCCGCCGCGTCCGCCCCGCCGCCCTGCCGTCAGCCCCGCGTGCTTCAGTTGACTGCGCCGCTGCAGCCACACGCTGAAGTACGCCCCGAAGAGTGCCCCCATGAGGACCCATCGCGCGACGTCTCGCACGGTGACAGTAAACCCCCACTCCGCCTCGTCATACTCGCTGGAGGCGATGAACCACAGCACCGCCGCGTTCCAAAGGAAGTCCACCTTTCGCCCCAGAGTCGCCTCCCCGGACCGGAGCCACGAGGGGACGTTGTGCAACCACGGGTTGAAAGAGAAATGGTCGTAGGGCTTGCGCGCGACGGACAGGACCAAGGGCGGTAGGATGAGATTCAGCGCGACGATCGCGACCACGACGAGAACGAACACGCCGCTCCGTTGTCGGATCGCGCCGAGGACACCTCGCACCACCGTGCGCCCGTCGGCCCCCAGGGTACGCCAGCTTAGGTTGTTCGCGTGTGTGCTGCGCATTGGTAGGTTTTATCCGCGGATGGTCCGCACGACCTCCGCGTCGGCAAACGCTTCCTGAGGAGTCCCCTCAAAGAGAATTTCTCCTCTGTCCATCACATACAGGCGTTCAGCGATCCGCGACGCCGTCATAATATTGGACTCCGCAATGAACAGCGCGATGCCCATGGCCTTGATGCGGGTCACCGCCTCGGCGAAACGTTTCACCACCGCGGGCGCCAGCCCTTCGAAGGCTTCGTCCAGCAACATTACCGACGGACGCAGCAGCATCGCCCGGGCGATCGCTACCATCTTCTTTTCCCCGCCGCTCAGGTACAAGGCCCGCCGAGAGCGTAACGCTCGGAGTTCTGGAAAGAGTTCGAACACCCGGCCCGTCCCGCTCTCCGCGCCCTCTCCATTCGCCGGGCGCCCCCCCGCTCCGAGCCACTGGGCGATGTGCAGGTTCTCGTCAACGGTCAAATCGGGAAAGACGCCGGCGTCCTCCGGCGCGTAGCCGATCCCCCGCCGGGCGCGGGCGTGGGCAGGCAGCCGGGTAATGTCTTGTCCGTGGAGCTGGATGGCGCCACCCCGCACCGGAAGCAATCCCATCAGGCTATCCATCGTCGTCGTCTTGCCGGCCCCGTTCCTCCCCACCAAGCACACGACCTCATCGGCGTGCACCACAAGTGACACATCCCGGAGAATGTGCGCACGGCCCCGATCGGTGACCAAGTGACTGACCTGGAGCACCGCCGCCTGGTCCATCAGGCCTTCCCCAGTAGCGCGGTAGCCACCCGCGCATCGGCGCGAATCTGCTCCGGCGTTCCCTCGGCCAACACCGATCCTTGGTGCATCATCACAATGCGTGCCGAGTACTTGAACACGATATCCATGTCGTGTTCGACAATCACCGCTGCCAAGGACCGCTCCCGCACGACTTGGGCGATCACATCCATGATCATCCCCTTCTCGCGCGTGCCCACCCCACTCGTCGGTTCGTCCAGCAGGATCACCTTCGGACGCAGGGCGTACGCCACCGCCACATCCAACAGCTTGCGCTCTCCCTGCGCTAGTCCGGCCGCCGGAACTTCCGCCTTGCTTTCCAGGCCAAACGCTCGCAGGATCTCCATGGCCTCACTCTTGGTCTGCGTGTCGCGGTCGGCTAAGCGCAGGGGGTGGCGGGTGGTACCCTCGCGCGAAAAGATCGTCAGGCATATGTTATCGAGCACGCTGAGCTGATCGAACAAGTTGACCAGCTGGAAGCTCCGCGCAATTCCCGCCCGGATACGACCCCCCACAGAGAGGCCAGTAATGTCTGCGTCGCCAAAGGTGATCCGGCCCGCATCGGGCATCAACAACCCACTGAGCAGGTTCAGCAGCGTCGTCTTGCCAGCGCCGTTTGACCCCACGAGCGAGACAATCTCTTCTTTCTCAACGCGAAAGTCCACCCCATCCACGGCGTGAGTCTCCCCGAACGACTTGCGCAAGCCTTGCGCGAAAAGAAAGGGCATGTTAGCGACGCCGCCGCCGGGAATCCACGAGCCACCCGACCGTCCCGATAATACCTTGGGGCATCAACAGCACCAAAGCAACGAGAATGGCCCCCAGGAGGATCTGCCAATACTCGGTGGTCTTGATTACGTAGGTCTCCAAATAGTTGAAGGCCACCCCACCCAGGATGGGCCCGCTGAACGTCTTGAATCCTCCCAGCACGGTCATAAAGACGATCTTGCCTGAGAAGGTCCAGTGCAGAATGTCCGGTGTGGTTAACCCGTTCAGAGGGGCGAATAACGCGCCCGCCAAACCGGTGAACACGCCAGAAACCACAAATGCAAACCAGCGGTACCGTGGGACGTCGAGGCCAATAAACTGGGCGCGGACCTCGTTATCACGAATGGCCTGCAGCGCTTTCCCAAACGGGGAGGCGGTGATCACCCCCATCACCGCCACGCAGATGCAGAAGACAACCAAGACGTAATAGTAGTAGGTGAACGACAGAAATCGCACCTTATCATCGGGGGTTGGGATCAACCCCCCCAGTAGCGTCGGGGTTGGGATCCGCAGACCATCCGACCCATTGGTTATCCAGAAGAACTTGAGAGCCAGGGCCCAAAGCACCTGTGAGAGCGCCATGGTCAGGATCGAGAAAAAGATCTTCGTGTACCGCACGCAGACGGCTCCGAACGCGACGGCTACCAACAGGCTAAACACGATCCCCGCAAGGAGGAAGAATTCGATCGACGATGCGTGCAGGTATTTCACCACCAAGCCCGTGGCATACGCGGCGCCCCCGAAGAACGCCGCATGGCCGAAGGACAACAACCCCGTGTAGCCCAGGAGCAGGTTGAATCCCAACGCCGCAATGCCAAAGACCAGACCGTAGGTGAGTTGAATCCGCTGGAAGGGGGATGCGAGCCAGCCGAGCCCTGGGACGTTTTCGAGGAACGGGAGGACGAAGGCGACGACCGCCAAGACCGCGACATACCAAGGAACCGGGCCCGCTCGGCGTCCGGCGGGGGCCGCGCCGAGCGCGATCGTAGCCTCTGGCGCGTCCTTGACGGTCATGCCCGCCCCAACAAACCCGCGGGGCGCGTAATCAACACAGCGGCGGCGATCAAGTAGAGGACCGCCAGCTCCAACTCGGGGAAGTACTGGATCGCGAGCGTACGCACCACGCCGACAATTAACGCGCCTACCAGCGCCCCTTCCAGGCTCCCCAACCCCCCGATCACCACAACCACAAAGGCCAGCACGAGGGCATCGACACCCATCCCCAGTACCGCCCCCTGGAGGGGAACCACGATGGCGCCCGCCAGTCCAGCCATCAGGCAGCCAAGCGCAAAGGCCTGGACGTACACGCTACTCACGTTGATCCCGAGCGCGGCGGCCACGCGGCGGTTCTGCGAAGTCGCCCGCAGCATCACCCCAAAGCGCGTTTTGAAGACCAACGCCCACAGCATCAACGCCGCCAGCAACCCCAAGATGATGACCACGACGTTGTAGGCGGGATAGATGGCGCCCATTAAGTGCAGGGTGCCAAATGACGCCCACAACGAACTGGCGGTCAGAGGTGTCGGCCCCCAGATGTAGCGCATCACGTCTTCGAGCATCAGTAGCAGACCGAAGGTGAGCAGCAACTGGTACTCTTCTGCCCGTGCGTAGAGGGGACGGAGGAGCAGCGGCTCTACCACAGCCCCGGTCGCGGCGACAGCCACAGCGGCCACAGGCAAGAAGGCGATGAGATAGGCCGGCTCCAACCCCGACTCCCCGGCGAGCCGCCCCAGCCCCCACGCCATGACATACGCGCCCAGGGCATAGAGCGTGCCGTGCGCCAGATTGACGATACGCATGACGCCATAGATCATGCTGAGCCCGCCGGCGATCAAGAACAACACGGCGGCATAGAGGAGGGAATTCAGGAGTTGGGCAACGAGGACGTCCATCTGTGCGGTCCTTGAGTGGCTCCTCTTTATCAGGACGCTGGTCTGCCTAGCGTTCGATTCGGTCGCAAGCGCTTCCTGCAGTTAGTAGTCTGGGCACGGCGGCGACCTCATTTCCGGACGGGGCCGCGTGCGTTCGACACGCGAGGGTCCTAATCTCCCACTTCCCCGTTCTTCTTTACACCCGTCCCTGCCACCGACGCCGCGACCGGTGCGGTCTCCCGCAGATATCGGGCGGCTTCCTCCGGGACGACGGGATTGATGTAAAAACCTGTGCCCCATTCAAACCCTGCTATCTGAGTGAGGCGGGGCATGACCTCGACATGCCAATGGTAGGCAGGCTTCGCCTCACTGTGGTACGGCAACGAGTGGATGATGAAGTTGTAGGGTGGGTTATCCAAGCTGACGTGTAGGCGGTAGAGAGTTTCGTGAAGGATCCCCGCAAACGAGCGCTCCTGGTCCGAGCGCAAAGCACCAAAGTCCGCTTCGTGGACTTTCGGCAAAATCCACGTTTCAAACGGGAACCGGGCAGCATACGGCTCGAGCGCCACAAACGCCTCATTCTCCACGACGATGCGCACCCCGGCTTTGCGTTCGTCCTCCAGCATCGTACAGAAGATACAGGTCCCCTGGAGGCCGAGGTAATGCTCTGCCGCGTCCAGCTCGATGGCCACCCGCTGAGGAACAACCGGCAGCGCGATCAGCTGTGAGTGCGGATGCGACAGGGACGCACCCGCGGTGCGGCCGTGATTTCGGAACAGCAGGCCGTAGGCGAACCGCGAATCTCCCCGCAAATCGCGGTAGCGCTGCAGATACGCCCGCACGACATCCGTGACGTGCTCCACCGGCTGCAGCCCCAGATGCCGGAAGTGGTCTGTCGTCTCGATGATCACCTCATGCGCACCCACGCCGTCCATCCGGGTAAAGAGCCCCACCTTTGTCCGATCCGTGCTGCCCTCGATGCGCAGGGCGGGAAACTTGTTCGACACCACGCGCACCGTCCACCCGGGCGTGTTGGGCGCGGTCCCGGGCGCCCGGATCGCAAAAATCTCCGGCGGCGTCTGCGCTTCCTTGCCCTCGCAGAATGGACAGCGGTCGATATCGCCGGCCTCCACGACTTCGTGCTTGAAGTCCGTGGGGCGGGCAGCGCGGTCGGTGGCGATAATGACCCAGCGCCGCGAGATCGGGTCTTTGCGTAATTCAGGCACAGAGGCACCCCCACGGAAAATAGCGCACTTGTAACATCCCTCCTTATCCTTTGCCCGGCCGGACGGATTGAGCGAGCGTCCGATCGTACAGCGCGTGGTACTTGCGGGCGGACGCAGTCCAGGAGAAGTCGGCTGCCATGCCTGTCTTCTGTACCCGGCGCCAGGTGTGTGGAGTCCGGAACGTATCCAGTGCCCGGCGCAGCGCTTCCAGCATCGCCTGCGCCTCATAGGCGACGAAGGCGAATCCGTTGGCGGTGCCTGCGGCGAGCGTATCTGGTGTGGTGTCGACGATCGAATCGGCCAGCCCTCCCGTGTGGCGGACGACCGGCACTGTGCCATAGCGGAGGCTATAGAGCTGGTTCAGTCCAGAGGGCTCGTAACGCGACGGCATGAGAAACAGGTCGGCTCCGGCCTCGATGCGATGTGCCAGGGCGTTGTCAAAACCGACCCGGACCCCCGCCCGCTTGGGGTACCGGCGCGGAAGGTCGCCGAGGACCTGCTCGTAGCGGGGATCCCCCGCCCCCAGAACGACAAACTGCACCCCGAGAGCAAACAAGTCGTCCAGCGCGGCCTCTACCAGATCGAGGCCCTTCTGGTCGACCAGCCGCGTCACCATGCCGACAATCGGGATATCCGGTCGCTCGTACAAACTGAACTCCCTCTGTAGGTGTTCCTTACAGATTCGTTTGCCCGTCAGATCCTCCGCCGAGTACTGGGCGGGGATCAGCGAATCATGGGACGGGTCCCACACGCGGTAGTCGACTCCATTGAGGATGCCCCACAGATCCCGTGCGCGGTCGCGCAACACACCGTCCAATCCCGCGCCGAACTCTTCGGTCTGAATCTCGCGGGCATACGTCTCGCTGACGGTGGTCAAGGTATCGGCGAACACCAACCCGCCCTTCAGCACATTCACTTGCCCCCAGAACTCCAACCCCGCCATGGTGAAAAACGATGCGGGCAGGTCGGTGAGCGCGAAGTCCTGGGCCGGAAACAGCCCCTGGTACGCCAGGTTGTGAATCGTTAGCATCGTCGGCGTTCTCTCGGCGCGCCCGGCCCGAATCAGTGGCGGGATCAGCGCGGTCTGCCAGTCGTTGCAATGGATGAGGTCGGGTTTCCACGACTGCCGCCCCACCCAGGCCAGCACGGCCCGGCAGAAGAACGCAAACCTCACCAGGTTGTCCGGATAGTCCCGCCCCGCCTCCCCGTAGAGTCCGCTTCGGTCAAAGTATTTCGGCTGATCCACGAGCCAGATAGGCACGGCGGTCTCCGGCATCGTGCCGTCGAGAATCGTCCCGCTGACTGCCTCGCCGCCGCTGGAGACTTCGACCGTGCCGACCGGGCGCCAGCCCCTCTCGCTGACGCTGCGATACCGCGGCAGCACGACCCGGACATCGCAGCCCACGGCAGCCAGTGCCGCGGGCAGAGCCCCACCCACGTCGGCCAATCCACCGGTCTTGGCGAGGGGCACAGCCTCGGACACGCAGAAAAGGATCTTCATCGATCGCGCCTCGATCACGCGCTCACCCGCGCGTCTTCCGCACGGCGTGTTTGATGCGTCGACTCACGCGGGTCTGCTCCCGCTTCGGTGTCGTCTGCCCCACTAATGCAAGATAGATGTCGTTGACGTTTGTCTTCGTCGGACCGGTCACGAGCAAATCCCCCAAGTCGCGGAAGACGGCATAGGAGTCATTGTCCGCCAGCGCGCGGGAGAGATCCACACCTAACGATGTTGCCCGAGCCGTCGTCTCGCCGTCGACCAGGGCGCCCGCCGCGTCAGTCGGACCATCCGTGCCATCGGTACCGAAGCCGGCCACGACTGTATCGGGCCATCCGGCGATTGCGGCCGCCGCAGCGAGGGCAAACTCCTGGCACCGCCCCCCGCGTCCGGGGCCCCGGACCGTTACTGTTGTTTCTCCGCCGGCCAACACGCATGCGGGGGAGCCCAGCGGGGTCCGCACGGCCCGGACACTCCGGGCCACGCTCGCGAAGACCCGCGCCACCTCCCGCGCCTCCCCCTCCAGAAACGGGGTAAGCACCAGGACGCGGAATCCCAATCCTCGCGCGCGATGGGCGGCCGCAGTCAGAGCGTGCATATTGTTCCCCACCACGACCACCTGCACGCGGTGAAACAGCGGATCTCCGGGCTTGGGGGTCTCCGCTTCGTGCCCTGAAGCGCCACGGCGGAGGTAGGCGAGTGCGCTGGCGGGCAGCCGATCCTCCATCTGATATCGTCGCACAACCGCGAGGGCACCTGCAAACGTCGTGGGATCAGGCGACACCGGTCCCGACGCAATGGCGTCGAGGGGATCGCCCAGCACGTCAGACAGAACCAGAACCAGCAATCGCGCAGGAGCGGCGGCCTGTGCCAAACGCCCGCCTTTCACCTGGGACAGGTGTTTGCGGACAAGGTTGACCTCTTGAATCGTCGCCCCACTGCGCAAGAGGAGGTCGGTGACGGCGATCTTATCCTGCAAAGTGAGCCCCGGCACCGGGGCAGGCAGCAGCGCAGATCCGCCGCCTGACACCAAGCATACGACCAAGTCGTCTTCGGATGCATTGCGCAGCAGATCCAACATCTGCGCTGCGCCGCGTTCACCGGCGGCATCAGGCAGCGGATGTCCGGCCTCCACGAGACGGATCCGGCGTAGGGGTCCTGTATGGCCGTACTTGACGATCACCAAGCCGTCGGTGATGCGCTTCCCTAGGATCTGTTCCACCGCGGCCGCCATTGGCGCCGCGGCTTTTCCCATCCCCACGACAAAAATCCGCCGACTCTGGCGCAGATCGTACCACCGGGTGCCGAGGCGGAGGCGGTGCCCGTGACGTACGAGCACCCGTCGCACTGCCGTCGCAGGCTCCACAGCCCGCACCGCGGCCGTCAAGATGGCCGCGACCGCCTTCCGAAGTTGGAGGTTGGGTTTCCCCACGAAGGGAGTCTGTTCAAACACCGGGAGGTCGATCCGTCGCCAGAATGTGTCGCAGGAAGGGCGCGGGCCGGTTGTGGCCCATCACCCCTGCAACTCCGTCGTGATTCCCTCTGCGTGGGACCACAGAGGCATCGTGCCATTCGGCCGGACGGCCTCCACGCGGACGGCTCCCAGGCCCTCGCGCTGCAACGCCCACTGCACAGTGTCGCGGGCAAGCGGGGTCAGGTTGTTGATATCGCTGAGATGCACCAAGAACACCGTTTGCAGATGGTCGGACGCTGCCTCGACCACAACACGAGCCGCCGCATCGTTCGACAAATGCCCGGTGGGGCTGAGGATGCGGTTTTTGAGAAACCACGGGTATGGGCTGACCGACAATAGGCGGAGGTCGTAGTTGGCCTCCAGGATCAGGACGTCAACGCCCTTCGCCCGGGCGGCCAGCTGAGCGTCAGCGGCGCCCAGGTCGGTGGCAATGAGCACGCGGATCAGCCCGGACGAAATGACAAACCCCACGGGCTCGACCGCGTCATGCGGGACTGGAAACGCCTCGACCTCCAGCTCCCCAACCCGAAATGGCACCCCGGTGGCGAAGCGCTCCCTCTCCGCCCCGTTGAGAATGGCTGCGGCAGCGGACAACGTCCCCTCATTGGCCAACACAGGTGCGCCGAGCGTGCGCGACAGCACGCCAGCCCCTTTGGCGTGATCCTCGTGCTCGTGGGTCAGAAGAATGGCATCAATCGGGGTAGCGTCTGGCATGGGGGCAAGTTCCCGGGTGACGACCTCTGCGGGGAGCCCCACATCCACGATCAGCCGGGTCCCCCCGCCCTCAAGGAAAATTGCGTTTCCGCTGCTGCCGCTGCGTATGATGCGAATCCGAAGCGAGTGAGTAGAGGCCATCCCTTTGTGCTTCATGCCTGCGGCGATCAACTCCTCCGCAGCCTCAGTCCAACGACCAGGACGACTACGAGGATCGCGACGCGCCCCCACTCAACGGCCACCGTGCGGAGCTGAAGCGCGTCCGCGGGCATTGCCTCCCACACCGCCGTCCCGGCGGTGACGTGAGTGGCGTTGGTGGTCAAGACCCGTCCAGGCAGACGCACATTGACCACCAACTTGGTCACTGGTCGCTCCGGTCCCGAGGCCAGCTCCGGCCGCACCCGCAGCGTGAACACATAGGTCGTGGCCACCAGCCAGACTCGTTTGGACACCGAGAGTTCGCCGAGAGAGGCAACCGGAATGTTGACGAGGCGCCCGACCACCGACTCATCGACCCGGGTGTCGAGGAGAAGTTGGCCGTCCCCTGTGACCCGAACAAACGCATCGACGGAGGTGTTCCCGGCCCAAAACGCGATCAGGAGTCCAACGGCCAGACCGGCCAGGGCACCTCTCGCCCACGGAGTCATGCCGCACCACCAGGATGTGGAACGCGCGTGGCCCCTAGGAAGTTAGTCATAGCCGAGTTCAGTCAAACGGGCGTCGTCGATGCCGAAATGATGAGCAACCTCATGAATCACGGTGCGGCGGATCTCCTCGGCAATCTCCTTATCCGACTCACACGCCTCTTCGAGCGGCCCCTGGAAGATCGTAATCTTGTCTGGTAGCAACGGGTCGGTGACGATACCTCGCTCGACAAGAGGCACGCCCTCGTAGAGCCCGAACAGCGTTTCTCCTGGCTCAAGCCCCACCTCGGCAGCATGGTCGCCATCGGGCCAGGCCTCGACCACGACCTGGACGTTGTCCATGCGGGAGCGAATCTCGGGGGGGATGGATGCCAGAGCCCGCTCAACCAGTGCCTCAAACTTCCGCCGCGACAGTCGCATCTCTTCGGCCCCAATCTACCTGATCCGGTTCCCCCGGACAATCAACCCGGCCGCTAGCGGGACCTTCGCGGACACCCTCCCAACCGGGCGTACCTCCTGTCCAGGGGGTCTTCGGGGTATAAGGGGGGCCTGGGGGGGGTCTAGGGGGTCTGGACTAGGGCACATATTAAGGATGGGAGCACAACCCGATGTCTGGCTCCCATGGTCGAAGTCGACCTCAGGGGACCGCCTTGGAGTTGTACAGTGGATGGCCCGGTGTTCAGGCGGCCGAATGAACTCGATCTTTTAATTTGTACGCAGTGTGGCACACCGCAGCAAAGCCCAGGATCGACCGTCTGCGAGCAGTGTGGCGTTGACTTGCCATACGTATTGGGAACATCACCAGCCCCGGGAATATCGCCAGAGATAGGTCGGAGACCAAAGCACACCCCACGTCCGGAGGTACCGCTAGTCCAACGAACTCGTGCCGCTCTCCTCGTGCTCGGCTCGATCGTCTCTCGGACTGTCGCCCAGATGCGGCAAGCTCGGATGCGACCGCATCCCCGCGTAGCAAAGACACCCCAGAACTCCGTCCGGAAACTGCGGCGTTCCCTGCGCCCGCGGGTGTCCGTGGTCCAGCTCGCCCGCACGACAGTCGTCGCCCTCGGTCTGATCGTCTTTCGAACTGCTGCCCAGATGGTGTTGATAGCCGCGCTGGGCCTCGGAGTGTGCTTTATCCCTGAGGTAAATGCGCATGTGCCCCAGACCAAGGAATTCTCCGCGACCGCGGCGTCGTTGGTCGAATTAGTGACGAGGGAGTGGGGGATTAGGCTCTTTACAGGTCGGGCCGAGGCTGTGCAATCGAAGCCAAGCGCCATACGCTCGCTGTCCCAGCAACACCCTGCACAATTCGTGGCAACGCAAGCCGTCCTCGTCACTTCGAATCCGGGCGGGGCGATCGTGAGCCTCGGTGGGCGCACAGTCGGGAAGACTCCTCTCACCCTGCGGATCGCGCCGGGGACTGTCACGATTACATTCAGCCGTCCCGGGTACGGTCCGGTAACCCGCACCCTCACCGTGAAGTTGGGAAAGGCCTCGGTGGTGCAAGTGACGCTCACGGTGGCACCTGTACAATCGACGGTGAACACGCAGCAGCAGATACCACCCTCATCTGGCCGCCAGCAACTGCAGGATCCGGGAGAGCGTAGTATCCAGCAGGGCGGCGGGACAAAGCCCAGTGACTGAATCGTGAGAATGGGAGGGGCCGCTGGCACGGCTGAAGGCGCCCGCTCCTTTTGTCCTCGCCTCCGCGCCGGGTCTGGGCCCAGGAAGGGAATACTCGCCCCCGTCCCGCAGTTAATGTAGGGAAATCGACACCGGAGTATGTGGACGGCGTGAAGGTCGAGTTCTTATACTGGGAAGAGTGCCCGTCGCACGAACTAGCGCTCCAGCGGTTGCGTGCAGCCCTGCAAGCCCGGCGGATTTCAGACCCCGTTCGCATGATTGAGGTGACGACCGAACGGCAGGCGGTTGGGCTAGATTTCCCTGGATCGCCGACAATGAGGATCGATGGGCGGGACCTGTTTCCCGTCCCGCCGGGACCCTACGGCCTGACGTGTCGCATTTACCAGACGGGTGACGGCAGGGTCACCCCGCTTCCGACACAAGAGATGATTGCACGCGCACTCGACCGCCTAAACGACAGCGCACGCAAGCCACACCGGCCCCCATCTGCGGCCGACCACCGAAAAGATCGCGCGTGATACGCAGTAACGAGTGACACATCCCAGGAGGTTCTCGCATGGCTCCATTAGCGCTTGAATCCCGTCTGATTCCGTTCGCCCTCAAGGGAACGGACGACCGGGTGCACCGCGCCGACGACGCAGCGAAAGCGAAGGTCTTCGGTGTTGTCTTCCACTGCAACCACTGCCCATATGCGCAGGCGTGGGAGAGTCGCCTCATCCAGGTCCAACGCGACTATGCCGGTCGCGGCGTTCAGCTCGTCCTGATCAATGCCAACGACCCGGTCAAATATCCGGGCGACAGCTTTGAACAGATGCAGCGGCGCGCCCAAGACAAGCAGTACCCGTTTCCCTATCTGGTCGATGAAACGCAGGAGGTCGCCAAACAGTACGGCGCGACCCGCACGCCGGAGATCTTCCTGTTTGACGAGAAACGCATCTTGCGCTACCACGGCGCACCGGACGATAACTACGAAGATGTCAACGCGGTCCGTCAACCGTACTTACGGGATGCGCTCGATGCGCTCCTGGCCGGGACGCTCCCCCGGATCCGGGAGACCAAGCCAGTCGGGTGCACGATCAAGTGGAAGTAGTGTGTGACCTGTCTACGGGGACACCGTCAGACTCGGTTCAGGTGGGTGTCCTTAAATGCCGTGGGGTACTTCAAACCCAGCCCTAGCATCCGATCGAGGCTGATGTGGGTGAGCCAGATCACGGCGATGTCGACGGCTAGAACATGAGGACCCAGCAAGCCGTATCCCGCAAGGATCACGGGCAGCGAGTAAGTGTGGGCGAGATTATAGATCGCGGCACCCACGCCTGGCCCCGCCGCATATCCGACGATCGATAGATCCGGTACGAGGATGGCGGCGAAAAAGAGCACCCAGCTGCCGCCGACTCGGCCATAGAGCACCAGCAGTCCCGCTGTGATGACAAAGCTCTCAACTCGCAGGAGGAGTTTCGGCTGCACCCACGCCATGCATCACCTCCGCTGATGTGTGTGTCTGGAATGCCCGCAGCGCGCAAGACACCCGAGAGTCTGCAGCTGAAGTGAGGGCTAGCTTGATCAACGCCGCCGCCCCATGGTAGCATTTCGATGGGCCATGAAGCCCCTGCTATATTGCGGGGGCTTCATATTTTTCTCTGGAATTCTGCCCCTGGAGGCCGCAGACTTGAGGGCGCAAGAAGAGACTTCCAAGCTGCGGGGTGGGGACGGAGGCATGACAGCGCAAGCCCACGGGCGTGTTCTCCTTGTCGATGACGAGGCCCTCATCCGGATGGGCATGCGGACGATTCTCCACAGCCTCGGCTATGAAGTCGTGGGCGAAGCCGCCAATGGACAGGAAGCGCTCGACAAGGCCGCCGCCCTCCGCCCTGACGTCGTCATCATGGATATCAAGATGCCTGTCATGGATGGGCTCGAGGCGACGCGCCGGCTGATGGCGGCGCATCCGGTCCCCGTGATCGTCCTCACCGCCTACAATGAGCGCACCCTGGTCGAACAGGCCGCGGACGCCGGGGTCCTCGCGTATTTGATGAAGCCGGTCCGCGAAGGGGATATCAAACCGGCGATTGAGGTCGCACGCGCGCGATTTGCCGAACTTCAGTGGGTCGGCCGCACCTCCGCCGCGGAGGGGGCGCCTGTCGACGCGCAGTCCAGCCGGATTGCCGCGGCGACGCGGATCCTCCAAACCCAGCACCGCCTCAGCGAGGCAGAGGCATCCGCGCGTCTGCGGCGACTCGCGAAAAACTCCCGCCGCACCGTCGCCGAGATCGCCGAAGCGATTCTTGCCCTCGAGCCGCCTTTGTGAGGTCATGGACGCGATGAGAACGGCTGCGACCTCCGCCCTTCCCACTCCTCTCCCGCTGCAGGTCGGCGCCGCTACGGACCCCGGCCTCGTCCGGCCGAAGAACGAAGATTACCTCCGCTACGAAGTCCCAGACGACCCCCTGTTAGTGCGGGCGCGGGGAAGCCTCTTCCTCGTCGCCGACGGTGTCGGCGGGATGGGTGGCGGGGCGGTGGCGAGCGCGGAAGCGGTCCATGCTGTCCTGCAAGAGTACTACCTCAACCCTCGGGGCGATGCGGGGCGCCACCTGCGCCACGCAATCCAGCACGCGAACCTTCACGTCTACAATATGCGCGTAGGACACCCCGACTTCTCCGGGATGCAAACGACTCTCACCGCGCTTGCCATCCGCCAGGACTCCTATTGGCTGGGGCACGTCGGTGATTCGAAAGCCTTTCTCCTTCGCGACGGCACACTCCGCCCGCTGACCCGCGATCATACGGTCGTCGAAGAGATGCGCCGACTGGGACTGCTGGATCGGCGGCGCGTACGCCAACACCCCCACCGACATCTCCTGACACGGACCATCGGAGGGGAGCCCATGGTAGCTGTGGACCTGCGGCGCGGCCACGTGCAGCCCGGCGATTGCTTCATCCTCGCCACCGATGGGATATTTGAGCACCTCGAACCGGAGGACGTTAGGGTACAGTTTGAGAACTCTCCCCCAGATCGCGCGGCAGCAACGTGTGTGGCGGAAGCGACCCGGCGGGGAGGCTACGACAACCTCACGGTCCTGGGGATCCGTCTCGCTCCCTGACCGCAGCCCCCGACGACCCCATCTGATGCCAAACCCGGGCGACCAAGTCGACCACTACGTGATCACGCGCCCGCTGGGGCGAGGCGGGGAGGCGGCGGTCTTTCAGGGACAGGATCTCCGGACCGGCCGGCCGGTGGTCTTAAAGTTCTTCGACCCCACCCAGCTCGGAGAAATTGCGGCGTATGAACGGTTTCATCGAGAGGTCACAATCGGCCGACTCCTCCACCGCCCCGGCATTCCAGCCGTCTTGGACGTGCGCGAGGATGCGAAGCCCCCCTACCTCGTGCTGGAGTACATGGAAGGCCAGTCGCTGCGCACGATCTTGCAGGACTCTCCCCGTCTACCGGTCCCGCGTGCTCTGCAGATCATCACGAATCTTGCCGAACTGGTCGCATACTGCCACGAGCAGCACGTCTACCACCGCGACCTCAAACCGGAAAACATCCTTGTGGATGCAGATGGGTCGGTACGCATCATCGACTTTGGGATCGCGTTGCTCGACGGCGCTCCGCGGGTGACCTGGCGAGGGTTCTCAGGACTTGTGGGCACCCCGGAGTACATGGCTCCCGAGCAGATCCGGGGCGAACGGGGAGGACCGCAGACCGACGTCTACGCCCTCGGACTCATCCTCTATGAACTTCTGGCTGGACACCCCCCCTTCCATAGCCCCAACCCCCTGTCCACGATGTACCAGCACCTGAACATGAGCCCCGAACCTCTGCGCAAGATCCGGAGTGGCATTCCCGACTACGTAGCCGCGATCGTGGCGAAGGCGATGCGGCGTCGAAAGGAAGAACGGTTCGTCGATGCCGGGGAGTTGGTGGCCGCCTTGCGCCATCCCGAGCAGGTCGACCTGAGCCTCCTAGATCGTCCGGACCCTCCCTTGAGCTCTCCCATGAGCGAGAGCTTAATCAAAAACCCCCTCTTCGTGTTGGGGCTTGTGGCCGTGGGGACAGCGGTGGCAGTCCTGGTCGCCGAAGCCCTGCTGCGCCGCTGAGGCCGCGGGGTTGCGAAGGTTCGGTCGAGTGGTTTGCGTATGGGCAGGACAGATCGGGGCCGCAAAGCACACGGGTCCGGGTGTCCCACGCGAGTGGGGCCCGGACCCAGCGTATATCGACCAATTGACGCCGCGTAACGCGCGGCGCCTGCAAACTAGCGCGTGCGCTCAGAGGTCGTAGTAGAGATAGAACTCATACGGGTGAGGACGGATGTTCACCTCGTGCAACTCCTTGGTCCGCTTGTAGTCGATCCAGGTACTCAGCAAGTCCTCAGTAAACACATCCCCCTCGAGCAAGAACTCGTGGTCGGCTTCCAGAGCTTGCAAGACGGCACCCAACGATCCGGGCACGTTCTTCACCTTGGCCGCCTCAGCGGGGGCGAGTTCGTACGTGTTGACATCCAACGGGCCAAATACCGACGCGTCGAGCTTGCGGCGCACGCCATCGAGTCCGGCCATCAGCATCGCAGAGAGCGCGAGGTACGGGTTGCAGCTGGGGTCTGGGCAGCGGAACTCGACACGCTTGCTTTTCGCCGCTTCCGGTCCACTGAAGTACATGGGAATGCGGACGGCGGCGCTTCGGTTCCGTTTGGAGAACGCAACGTTCACGGGGGCTTCGTAGTGCGGCACGAGCCGCTTGTAGGAATTGGTCGTGGGGCTCGTGACCCCGAGCAGCGCGTCGACATGCGTCAATAGCCCCGCGACGTACTGCATCGCCACCTTACTCAGCTCCGCGTAGCCCCCCTCGGCATAGAAGAGATTTTCCCCCTTCTTCCACAGACTCTGGTGCGTGTGCATCCCGTTGCCGTTGTCGCCGAACAGCGGTTTGGGCATGAACGTCACGGTCAATCCCTTCCGTTTGGCGACGTTCCGCAAGACGTACTTGTAGAGCATCACCTTGTCTGCCATCCGCACGAGGCTGTCGTACTCCAGGTCGATCTCGGCCTGGCCTGCGGTGGCGACTTCGTGGTGGTGCATCTCCACCGTGACGCCCATCTGCTCCAAGATCAGCACGGCCTCGCTGCGCACATCCTGGAACGCGTCGGTGGGGGGCGTCGGGAAGTACCCTTCCTTGGGCCGGACTTTGTACCCAAGATTCTGCCCGTCGTTGACCCCTGTGTTCCAGATGGCCTCGCGCGAATCGATGGCATACCCGGTGCGCTGCGGGAGCACGTCGTACGCGACGTGGTCGAAAATGAAGAACTCGATTTCCGGCCCCCAGTAACTGGTATCCGCCACACCCGACTTCCGCAAGTATTCTTCCGCTTTCTCGGCCACGTACCGCGGGTCTCGGGAGTACGGCAGTCGTGTCGTCGGATCGTACACGCTGCAGATAACGGACAGGGTCGGGATCTCAAGGAAAGGATCGATGAACGCCGTGTTGGGGTCCGGCATCAACAGCATGTCGCTCTCTTGGATTGCCTGGAACCCCCGGATGCTGCTCCCGTCAAACCCGATTCCCTTCGCAAACGTTTCCTCGGTGAACTGAGACGCGGGGATTGACGCGTGCTGCCAGACCCCTGGGACGTCGACGAACCGCAGGTCAAATACCTTGACGCCCTGCGCCTGGGCGAACGCCAGGACCTCCTTGGCCGAACGTGGACGCATCCTTATCCTCTCCTTTGCGGCATCATCATCAACGAGCTACATACATTGACCCGACGCGCGACGGTTCTTTTACTTCGTGACGCCTGGCGAGCCCCCTTCGGAACGGGCTCAACCCCCTCCGGCCGGCCGCTGCGCCCACACCTGGCGACCACGCGTTTTGGTGCTGGCAACGAAGTACACACCCCCGACGGCGAACCAGACGACGGTGGCGACGATCGACATCAGCGCGGCCACCCGGGTATCTCCCCCGCCCAACACCCCTAAGTAGATCACGGCGAGGAGCATCAAGACATTGGCCAGGGAGCCGAGGATGGGAACGGCCACATGTTTGACGAAGCTCGCCCGCGGTGTCCGGAAGAACGCGACGAACGCCACTACATTCGTCAACCCGTAGAGCAAGAACGTGCCGATGTTCGACAGGAACGTGACCGCAGTCAAGTTCACGACTGAGAGCACGCCAAATCCGCCGATCACCGCGGAGACCAAGCTCATCAGCCACACGCCAAAGTGGGGGGTAGCGTAGCGCCCGTGCAAGAGTCCGAGGACCGCCGGCACCTCTTCGTCCTTCCCCATCGCGTAGGTCAACCGGACACCGGTGTTCATGCAGGCGAGCGTCGTCCCGAATACGGCAATCGCGACCGTGACGGCGATCACCAAGAGGAGGGGGAACCCGATTCCGCCCAGCATCGTGTCGCCGAGGTTGCGCACCATGTCGCCGATCGGCGCCGCGGATGCACCCGCGGCGTCAAACCCCGTCAGCAGTTTTCCTTTGTCGTCTTGGATCGTGTACGCGGTGTTGATCCAGGCGCCCGTAGCAAAGTACTCGAAGAGATAAGCGATCAGTCCCTGGATGATGAGGGAGAGGATCACGCCGCGCCGGATGAAGCTCGGATGCAACGCCTCCGCCGACAGGGCGGTGGCCGATTCGAACCCCACAAGAAGCAAGATAGCGATCGTCGACTGGAACAGCACGTGGCTCAGATTGTGCGGCAACACCACGCTGGCCAGCGCGGGGTGCAGGAACGTTACGTGCTGGGGATTGGCGAACCGATAACTGAGCGCCAGGATCGAGATCACCACCAGAGCCGCAATTTGGAGGGCGTTAATGAGCAAGCTCGCCATCGTCGATCCGTTGATGCCGCGATAGGCGACGTAGCCAGTCAGGAAGGAGAACACAACGGCAATGGCCACCTGGGCAACAGGGGACAGCGTCAGACCGAAGAGGCCTCCGATGTACACGAGCATCGTGGCCATCATCGCCACCATCACGCCCGGGTACACCCAGTAGTAGAGATGGGAGATCCACCCGACGACGTACTTGGCTAATCGCGCCCACCGATGGTACCCGGCCTCTTCCTTGTCGAGGAACGCTTTCTCGGCGAAGTAGTAGGATGAACCCGTACCCGCGGACGGGTACAACTCGCTGAGTGCTGCGTATGAAATCGCCGTGAGGAAGGCGAGGATTAACGCCAGCGCCAGCCCCGCCCAGATGTCCATGGCGGTCGAGGCGCCCGCTGGATCGACCTGGGCCGCCTGTATCTGATAGGTGATCCACAAGAATGCGCCGGGCGCGATGAGGGCCATCGCGTTGACCGTCACACCCGTGAGGGTTAATGTTTTTCGAAATCCCGTTTCTGACGCCACTTCAACACCTCCTCGTGATTCGTCGCTTGCCCGGGGGCTCGCCCCGACTGCCCCACGCCTGCCCCGCGACTCCCTGGGCCTCCGGCGTGGACACCACGAAAAACAAAAACGCCCTGGCGACAAGCGTCGTCGACAGGGCGTCATGGCCCGCCAGGGGAGCTCGTCTCAGCTCCCGTGAAATACAAAGGCCGGCGCACTCGCGCCGGCATCATGGCCGATCTACTTCGGGATTTCTTCTGGGTAGTTTTTACCACACCCCCCTGGAGTTGTCAATCAAGAATCTCACGTGCAATAGGAGCCTAGCCTCAAACGCGGGTAGCGCTAGCGGGATTTGCGAGGACCTCGCGACGGGCCAACGGGCTCGTGGACACGGCTGGCGTTCCACTCCCTTTGGGCTCAACCTTCCAAAACAGCGGGGCGTAGTCGGACCAGCGCTGAAGAATCTCCTCCGCCCACGGGCTCCCGGTTCGCCGCGCGTGGCCGGCGATCAGGTCCCGGACGCGGGCCTCCTCGACGGGATCACCAAGTCGCGCCCAGCTCACGTGCTCGGGGTTGCACCGGATCGGCAAGACGTGCGACTCGTCCAATACAAATGCGACGCCGCCCGTCATGCCGGCGGCGAAATTCCTGCCAACAGACCCCAGCACCACTACGACGCCGCCCGTCATGTACTCACACCCGTGATCACCCACGCCCTCCACGACGGCCGTGGCGCCGCTGTTGCGCACACCAAAACGCTCTCCCGCTCGCCCCGCCGCAAACAAGCACCCGCCGGTCGCGCCATAGAGTGCAGTGTTTCCGAGAATCACGTTGTGCTGTGTTGCACCCGCGAACGCCTCAGGCGGCCGGATGACGATCTCTCCCCCGGCCATGCCCTTGCCGACGTAATCGTTGGCCTCCCCCTCCAGATGCAGGGTGAGGCCCGGCAAACAAAAGGCCCCGAAACTCTGTCCGGACGCGCCGCGCAGGTGGACGGTGATGGTGCCCTCAGGTAATCCCGCATCTCCGTGGGTCTCCGCCACCATGCCGGCGAGCCCCGCCCCGACGGTGCGGTGGGCATTGCGGATCGCATAACGCAAGTGGACCGATTCGCCATGGCGGCGGCTCTCGAGCACATCCGCGACGATCTGCGCATCAAGGTTAATGTCCTCCTGCCGATCGTTGCGGGCCGCCGTATTCTGCTTCGGCCGCGTCCCCGACGGATCAGGGTCGCTGAGGATCGCGTCAAGATTCAACCGCGCCGCCTTGGGATGGTCGACGGTCCGGGGGCGGAGCAACTCGACGCGGCCGATGATTTCCTGGATCGACCGCGCGCCCAGAGACGCCAGGATCTCCCGCACCTGTTCTGCGACGGCGGTCAGATAAGCCATAACCATCTCAGGTGTGCCTTTGAACTTCGCGCGCAGCCTCTCGTCTTGGGTAGCGATGCCCACCGGACAGGTGTTGAGATGACACTGCCGGGCCATCACACAGCCCAGGGCGACGACCGCCGCGGTCCCAAAGCCAAACTCATCCGCCCCAAGCAGTGCGGCGATCACAATGTCCCGACCAATTTTCAATCCGCCGTCTACCCGCAGCCGCACGCGGGACCGCAAGCCGTTGCCCACCAAAACCTGCTGCGTCTCGGCGAGCCCGAGCTCCCATGGCACGCCCGCGTTCTTAATGGAGTCGAGGGGGGAGGCACCAGTCCCCCCGTCGTGGCCGCTGATCTGGATCGTGTCGGCGAACGCTTTCGCCACACCAACCGCGATCGTCCCCACGCCGGATTCGGCGACCAACTTGACGCCTACCCGGGCGCGCGGGTGGATGCGCTTGAGGTCGTAGATCAGTTGCGCGAGATCCTCAATGCTGTAGATATCGTGATGCGGCGGGGGCGAGATGAGGGTGACGCCCGGCTGGGCGCGGCGGATGCGAGCAATCTCCGCCGAGACTTTATGCCCGGGCAATTGGCCGCCTTCACCCGGTTTACTCCCCTGCGCCATCTTGATCTCGAGTTCGTCGGCCGACAAGATGTACGCGGGGGTGACGCCAAAGCGGGCCGAGGCGATCTGCTTGATGCGGCTGTTGGCCTCCGTCCGGTAGCGCGCGGAATCCTCGCCGCCTTCCCCGGTGTTCGACCGAGCGCCCAGGCGATTGGCCGCAATCGCCAGCGTCTCGTGCGCTTCCAGGCTGAGAGCGCCGTGCGACATCGCCGAGATGACGAAGCGTCGCACAATCGCCTCCACGGGTTCGACATCGCCCAGCGGGACGGGCGGCTGGGGGATGAACTCCAGCAGATCGCGTAACGCCACCGGCGGACGGGACTTAACCAGGTCCACCATCGTCTCGTGCGACGCACCATCCCGGATCGCTCGATGTAACGCTTTGACCACGTACGGGTTGAAGGCGTGATACTCGCCCCCCCGGCGGAAGCGGACCAGACCCGCCTCAGTCAGCGGCTCCGGCGGGCCGGAGAAAGCCGCCCGGTGCCGCTCGAGGACTTCAGCGGCAAGGTCGGTCAGACCAATCCCGGCAATCCGCGACGGCGTCCCGGGGAAGTAGTCCGCGATTAGAGGATCATCCAATCCAACGGCCTCGAAGATCTGCGCCCCGCAATAGCCGGCGAGCGTGCTGATGCCCATCTTGGACATGATCTTGAGCAGCCCGGCCGCCGCCGCCCGGGAATAGGATGCCCATCGCGCGTGTGCATCTCCCTGAATCCGGGGATCGGCCGCGAGCGTCTGGAAGACCAGGTACGGGCTGATCGCGCTCGCGCCATAGCCAATCAGACAGGCGATCTGGTGGATGTCCCGCGCCTCTCCGGTTTCGACGATAATGCTGGTGCGCATGCGACATC
>DASWFZ010000044.1:0-20595 GCA_036393975.1 bacterium
TCGTCTGCACCCATACCCGCTTTCAGAGCCAAAACGACGGGGCAATATGTGGGAAGGTGGCGCCCCGCGTTCGCGGGGGTCACGCCGTCTTCCGGTTTTACCTCGTCGACACTTTCGGTGCGCTACCGTGTACGGCGCGACCGACCGTCGCCGCCACCGCCGCCAGAGCGGTGGGTGGCATCTCGCGTAGCACTGCCCCTGTTCGCGCGTTGATCAAGCGCACCATCACTCCTTGCGTACGATCATTCATCGCTAACTGCAGCCTCACTGGGGCCATCGCCTCCGGCGCCATCGGTGACAACGCAGGCGAGGGTACGGCTAAGATCTCGGCGGCCGCGGGCCCCAGTTGCAGCTGCGACACCAACGCCTGGCGGGCACGTTCGAACAGGTTCAAGACATCCCGCTGATTGGAGTCCCCTCCCGCCGTGCGCGCGAGGTCAGGATCGGACTGCCCTTGGGCGGCAGCGGGACCTCCGCCAGCGAGGTCCAGGGGGGAGGCCGCGAGAATCTCCATCAGTTCAAGTTGATGTATAGGGGTCCTGACATAGGCATGAGGACAGGCACTCCATCGGTCGGCACGTGTTTGTGCACCAACTCGCGGGTCGCTCGCTCAACCGCTGCCAGGCTACGGACCAGGGACGCGATCTGTCGAGTGGATCGGACCGGGGCACGGTGGGGCGTCGCCGTGCGGCGGAGCCGGGTCCGCGATGTCTCCAACTCTCGCAGCGTCACGATGCACGCCGCCTCCCGGACCGCTAACTCTGCCGCTTCTGCGAAGCGGCCTTGCATCAACAACACGTGTCGGGTCCGAGCGAGCGCCAACAGGTCGCGGTGAATAGCCACCTCTTGGGCCAGGATCCGGCGAATTTGGTCCCCGCCTGCTCGTGCCACACTCGCACCTCGCAAAATCTCGTGTAAATTTATCCGCTGCGAGGAGGAGCAATTCCGATGCCAGAGGCCAGGGGGGCCAGTCAGAGGATCCCGCGCTTTGCCAGCAGCGGGTTTTCATGAGCTAGGAGAGTTAACTTTTGGGCATAGGAAGACGATAGGATGCAGTAGAGGCGCCGAGATGTCCGTTGACAGCCTTACGTGCCTGTGTTACGGTCAGCGCGCCACCGGTAGTGAAGACCGACTCGCATCTCGCTTCGGCAGGCAGAAAGACCTGTAGTTCCTGGCCGGCGGGATGCGGGGTCTATCTCAGTGGAAATGTGAGGGTGAATACATGCGGACAGTGATTGCGTCGTTCGTCTTTGCAGTGCTGATGTTCGTTGCCGCTTCTGTGTCGTGGGGAGCCACGCCGGATACTGCGACGTGGGAAACCGCGACCTGGGAGACGGTTGCTCCGGGCACGATTTGGTAACCACCACAGCCGCCACGAGCGGCTGGCCTGAAGCAACAATAGACTAAGTAGTGTGCGGGGGGGAGGACACCACTCCCCCTCGCAGAGTTTTCACCCCGCTAATCTCTCGTCCCCCGCTGAAGTCCCATCCAAACGGGCATGACCCTTGTGAGGGATCCGCAGAAAATGCGTGCCTTTCCGGGCAAATTTCCGCCAAATGGCACCGGAATTGCTCTATTTATAGGCAGGAAACAGACTCTGTCGGGGAGGATACGCAGATGAAGAAGGCCCTAATCACCGTGGCGATGGTCGCAATGGCCGTATTCATGGCGGTCTCTGTGTCATGGGGAGCCACACCGGATACCGCGACGTGGGAAACCGCGACCTGGGAGACGATCGCTCCGGGCACGATTTGGTAAAGAACCACCCTCTGGCGGACAGTTCCGCCGGGCGCTAGTGTGAGGGCGAGATCTCGACCCGGTGGCCGTGATGGATGCGGCCGCCAGGCAAGTCTCTTTGACCACGGCCTAGGATGAAGAACCTCTCCCTGCCAGCTCGGATTTACGTGCTGGGCGTCATCCTCATCGGCGGCGTCCTAGCCGTCGTATTGCTGCAACTTCCGGGAGCCGTTTCAAACCTTACCACCGTCCCCTTTGCCATCTTCCTGGCCGCGGCACTTCTTACCCAGCTGCGGGGCGTCCGGGTGATCATGCCCGGGCGCGAGGGGATGGCTTGGTCGCTGATCAACGCGATCATCGTCGCGAGCCTCCTCCTCTTCCCCCTGGGCAACACTGTCGTCCTCATCTTGCTCACGTTTGGCGCGTACTGGATCAAACGACGTGAACTCCCATGGTACCAGGGTGCGTTCAACGTGGCTCAGCATGTGCTGTCGGTGGCGGTCGCGGCGGCCGTGTGGACATTGGGACGGCCCTCAAGCGCCGCCGGCCTCCTGGCACTCGAGTGGTACGCGGCCGCGTTCGCCGCAGGCTTCGTATTGTACTTCGTCAACGGGACGTTAGTGACCACCGCCATTACGCTCGCAGCCGGCAAGCCTGTCAAGCAGGTCGGGGTGATCTCGCGGGCCAGCTTCTATCGCGAGATGATCTTGGTGTGGCTCGGGGCCGTCGTGGCCGATTTCTGGGTGGTGAACCCTTGGCGGACCGTCCTGCTGACACTGCCGCTCGTCGGCCTCTCCCAAATGCTCCGCCTGCAGCTTGAGGACGCGGACCGCGTCCGACGCAGCCAGCAAGAGGCCGAGGGACGCACCCAGCAGCTGGTGAGTCTCAACGAACTGGCTCGAGCATTAACCAGTAGCCTCGATGTGGAACAGATCTCTGAGGCCCTGCACGCCAAGGTCCGCAAAGTCGTCGACCTGCAGGTGTTCGCGGTCGGGCTGCCTGACGCACCCACAAACACCGTGGTGTTCGGGACCTGGCGCGTGGGGGATCGCGCCCTACCCTCCAGCACCCGATCGGCGAGTGAACCGACACTGGCGCGATTGCTCGGGAGCCGCGAACCCGTCGTGTTGGAGGCCGGACGCGATCGTGAGACGATTCAAGAACTCGCTCCAGCGGGAGGGTGGGCCGATGTGCCCCATGTGGTCGTCGTCCCCATGGCGCTGGGCGAGCGGGCCGTCGGATTAATCGTCCTCGGGCTCGCTTCTGCCCCTTCGGTCCAACAGCTGGACTTGGTCTCAACCATGGCAAGTCAAGCCGCCGTGGCCGTCGAGAAAGCGCAACTGTTTGGCCGAGAACGGCGGAAGAGTGCACAGTTGGGTGCCATCACGCAGGTGTCTAAGAAGATCGTCACGATTCATAGTGTCGATGTGCTACTGCAGCAGACCTCGCGCTTGATCGAAGAGGCGTTTGACTTTGAGCGCGTGCAGGTGCTGCTGCAAGAGGGGGACGTACGCAGCACGCCCCCACCCGATTCGACGGCGACCGACATCCCCATCTTGTACCGGGGGCTGCCGATTGGCGTCCTGCGCGTCTGGCTGCGACCCGGCGCGAGCTTCTCCTCGGACGACCTCTCGATGCTCCAGACGCTCGCCGACGAGATCGCTGTCGCGATCGAGAATGCGCGCCTGTACGAAAACCTCCAGCAACAGATGGCCATGCTCGAGCAGGCGCAGTTCCAACTGATGCATTCCGCGAAGCTCGCGACCATCGGGGAACTGGCCGCGTTCATCGCGCATGAAATCAACAACCCGCTGACCAGTGTCTTGGGGTATGCCTCCCTGATCTTGAGCGAGACCCCCGCCGACGACCCGAAGCGCGCCGACCTGGAAGTCATCGAAAAGGAGTCGCTGCGCGCGCGGGCGATCGTCCGCGACTTGCTCGGCTATGCACGCCAGACCGACTCCGCGATGGAACAGACCGGCATCAACGATGCGCTCGAGAGTATCCTCCCCCTCATCCGCAAGCGCGCCGAATCGCAGAATGTGAACATCGAGGCCGTGCTGGATCCGCAGGTACCGCGCATCATGGGTGACGTGAACCAGCTCAAGCAAGTGTTCATCAACATCCTCAATAATGCGATCGACGCCATGCCCTCCGGCGGGCGCGTGGCCGTGACCACGCGGGAGATTGCGGGCAACGGCACCGGGCCGCAAGTGGAAATTTCGTTTCAGGACTCGGGGGTAGGAATCGCCACCGATAAGATCAACCGCATCTTTGACCCCTTCTTCACGACCAAAGAAGACGGCAAGGGAACCGGACTCGGCCTCCCGATCAGCAAGCGCATCGTGGAGCGGCACGGCGGGTCGATTGCCGTGGCCAGCACACCGGGGCAGGGAACCCGGTTCACGATCTGCCTCCCGGTCGCGTATACATGAGCATGCCGGTGCAGTCCGCCCAAAAGCGTCAGGTCGCTGCCGCCCGTATCCTGGTCGTGGACGATGAGGAGTCGATCCGCGACCTGTGCGCCCGCGTGTTGACGCGCGCCGGGTATGCGGTGAAGACGGTGCCCAGTGGTGAGGATGCAGTGACCACGATGGCGGAGGCGGCCTTTGACCTTCTCATCTCCGACATCCGCATGCCGGGGATGTCCGGGTTGGAGGTGCTGGCGCGGGCCAAGACGGCGTATCCCCACATTCGGGTTGTGCTCATCACGGGCTTTGGCACGCCGCAGATCCTCACTCGTGGACAACCGCCTAGCGCCGATCGCATCCTGACCAAACCCTTCAGCCCCACCGAGCTGTTAACCGCAGTCCGCGAGAATCTCCCCCCGGCAGGATAGCGGGCACTACCGTCCCGTGCCCTACGCGGACACGACCTAGTAACCGTGCGGTCAGTGGGTGTAGTACGATGAAGGCGTGACCGCTTTTGGTGCCCTGAAAAGTTACTTCTCCCGCGCGCCGGATGTCGTCGCCGCATACCTCTATGGAAAGTACGCGGACGACCGCACGTGGCCGGATAGCGACCTGGAAGTCGCCATCCTGTTCCCCGACCGGCTCACCGAGGATGAGATCGGCGAGCACCTGCAGCATCTAGCCGCCAGCCGCCCGTTGGGGGAGGCACCCGGGATCTTGCTTCCCTTCGCGCTCAATACTCACATCTTGCCTGTGATCTACGAGGTCCTTACCAGCGCCGAGCCCCTCGTGACAAATGACCCTCCCGCGGCGGCCGCATTCGCCAAGCAGGCGACCGCGCGCTTAGAAGACGAGAAGGCCACCATCCTGACGAATGCCCAAGAGGCCATCCTGCAAGCCCGCAAGCTCGGGCTTCACGTGGTGGGCAGCACGAGTGTCGTGTTGCCACAGCCGCCACGCCCTCTCGACCCCATCCGCATCGGCTGGCGGCTCGCCCGCATCTTGGGATCGGCGGCCGTCCTGGAACCCGCCACCCGCGATCCAGACGCAGCCGCGCGCGACCCGGACTCGCTGGGCCAGATCATCGGATGGTTTAGTAATGCCGCGGGGGCGGCGACCGGCATCGCCAAGGCCATGTTGAATATTTTTTCCATACCGCGGCCCAGCCGGCGGTGGGAAATCTACTTGCCCCTCGCCGATGCGAACTTGTTGACGATGGAGCTGGCGCTGCAGTTGGGCGCGCTCGTAGAATTACGGTGGCGATTACTCGCCGGTGCCGGACTCGCGACGTCGGACCGTCTCACAGCCTCGATCCGGGGATCGCTGCCCCCTATTCTGTCGTTCGCGCGTCTCGCGGCGTTGTACTGTGAGGTCCCGGGGGTGAAGGGGGAACAGACGCTTCACTAGCGCGCCGTCAGCGTCATCCTGCCCGAGTGGTAGAGGGTACGTTTGCTCGCGGCATGCCAACACCGCGCAAACTGAAGGGACCGCGTAGAGGTAGTTGGTTAGGGTGGCGAGTGCGGGGCCGCTAGATTGACGGAAAGTAACCGCTAGGCGAGAACGCGGACTTTCGTCGCCTGGGGGCCCTTCTGTCCCTGTGTCGCCTCGTACTCGACCTTCTGGCCCTCACTGAGGGTGCGGTATCCGCTTCCCTCGATCCCGGTGTAATGGACAAAGAGATCCCGACCACCATCGTCGGGAGTGACAAATCCGTACCCTTTCTCGGCGTTAAACCACTTAACCGTACCTGTTGCCATGCGCCTCGACCCCTACCCTTTGTGCTATCCGTGGTTACCCCCGGACGCTATTTCGCCTTCCCCATTCCCTGGGTCCCGGTCGAGTCCTGCTAGTGGGGCCCCGGCGCTGCGGGGCTCAGCGGGCGCTCTGGTCCGTATGGCCGGAGGGAGCTCGGTGGGGGGAGACACATGCCGATGTCAGCGAAAAATGGACGGTTGTCCAGTCACCAGCGTGGTGTAGTCGACCCGCCAGTGGCGGGACACGTCGCGTTCGGCCTGCGCCTGGATCGGCACCCGGACCGTGGAGGTGTGGCCGTCGTCTCGAACTGTGGTGACCGCCACAAATGTCGCGGTCGCCCGATCGCCTCGCATCTCAGCGTGGAGATCCTCCATGGTAAACGCGATGAGCCGGCTGCGTTGCAACGGTTGAGGCCATTCCGGCGGGGTATTGGTCAAAAACCACTCCGCCCACTCGCGGCTAGAGGGATGCGTGGGGCGGGCAAACGCCTCATAGACCTGTACCAGGGCGTTAGCAACCAGCTCGCGGTCGTCGACGGGGTATCCGGTAAAGATCCCCCTCGCGGCCCCATCCTGCACGGCATCAAACGCCCAGTGCCAGGGCGGGACATCCACAAACGCGGACGGGGCAGCCTGCGCGCCCGCCGACCCCACTGCGATGACGACCAACGCGAGCACTCCAGCGATGCGCCTCATGGGAGTCACCTCTTCTTTAATAAGTGTACGCCGCTACAGACGCCACAAGCAGAGAGATCCGTGCCTCACGCGCGCGGGCTCGCTATCCCCTCGCCATCGGCCTGATTGGGAACTCCAAAAGGCTACCGTTTCGACTTGATTCGAACAGGTTGAAGCGGAACATCGGCCTGAACCTGTGGGTCCGGTGGGGGGGGGACCTGCGAGGTCTCAGGGGCAGGCGACTCAACGGCGGCGACCGGCGAGGCGACTGAGAGCCCAAGCTCTTTCATTCGCTTGGATGCCACTAACAATCGGGATTCCACCGCCTCAATGGCGCGTGTGAACGCTTCGGCGGCATGTTCCAGAGATGCCCCGATCTCGTAAAACTGACCAACTTCGCGGAAGCTCTCGTCGACGGCCCGTTGCAGCTCGGAGCCCCGCGTTTGGGATTTCTCGGTCAGGTGGGCCACGTCGCCCAGCGCCTTGGCGAGGTCAGCGGACAGTTTTGCGTGTGTCTCCGCTGCGGCTTGATGCTCCTGCTCGTAGGTGGTCTTCAACTCGGCGAGTTCACGTCCGCGGCGGTCCAGTTCGGCCACGGTCTCTTGCTTCTGGCGGGCGCCGCGGACTTTCGTTTCGGCGAGTTGTTTCGCCATGCCGGGATGCATCCGATAGTTAGTCCAATACCACCCCAGGGCAAGTCCCACGAGTAGACCGACGACTCCCCAAATAGCCTCTGTCATGGCGCACCCCTCTGTAGTCCTTTGCCCCCCGGGGACTCGCCCGAGTCACCCAGGGGCTGTGCCCCCTTTCGCTGGTAGCAATTCCAAGGCCACCGCCCCACCCTTGCGGGCCCCCCGATGACTGAGGGAGCGGGCCGACCGACAGTCCAGTGAGAGGGTTCTTGTGACCAACCCGTGATGATCGGTGTGCTACGCTTTTCTGGAAGAGGAGGTGATTCACATTGAGAAACGGGTCTGCTTTGTTGTGGACAAGCATCGTGCTTGCGATCGCCGTGCTGGGGTCTCCGGCAACAGGCGCCCTGCCCGGCGGCCAAGTCGAAGGCACGATCACTGCGATGGGCGCCGGGACGATCATGATCACAGACCGAGACGGCACCCCTGTGCGGGTACTAGTGACAGGAGACACCGTCGTGATCCAGCGAAACAGCACCACGCTTGAAACAATCAAGCCGAATAACTTCGTCGGGGTCACAGCCCGGCGCGAATCGGACGGATCCCTCACCGCGCTCTCCATCAACATCTTTCCCTCGGAGTTCCGCGGCCGCGTACGTGAAGCTCAGTTCGTGATGGACACGGGCAACGTCATGACGAACGCGACCGTGTTTCAGAGTGTCCGGCGAATCGCAGGACGCACCCTCTACCTGAAGGTCAACGAGGGCTCCGTCATCATCGCCGTACCCAAAGACGCTGAGGTGTGGCGGTTAGCGGTAATCAAGGCGGCGGAGTTGCGCCCCGGGACACACGCCGTCGCGCGGGGAAGCCCCGGCGCCGACGGGACGTTCGTCGCAACGGGAATTACGGTCGACGCGCGGTAGGCCGACGCGAGCCCCCAGGGCTCTGCTCGACGAGCCTCCGCCGGGGATTCCCTTATTGCTCCTTGCGCAGCTGATCGAGCTGTTCTTGAGCCTTCTTCCGGAGGGCGGGATCGTTGGTGATCTCCAGCACTTTCTGCATGTCGGCCATGGCCTTCTGCGCTTCGCCCCGCAGATTATACGAGAGCCCGCGATTGAAGTACGCGTTGGCGTCGTGGGGATCGAGCGTCACCGCGGTGGTCGCATCGGCAATCGCCGGATCAAACCGGCCTAACAACAAATGCGTGGCCCCCCGGTCCCGATACGCTGCCGCAAAGGCCGGGTCGATTTGAATGGCTTGGGTCATGTCCTCCACGGCCTGCTCGTAGTGGCCCAAGGCCGCCTGAGCGACGCCGCGGGCGTAGTGCGCGGCCGCGTTTTGGGGGGTAATCCGCAGCGCGGCAGTGTAGTCCTCAATCGCGCGTTGGAGCTTGTTCTGAGCCGCAAGACTTAGCCCGCGATCAAAGTAGGCGATCGCGTCCCTCGGTTGCAGCTGAAGAGCACGGGAGAAGTCCTCAACCGCGTGGCGATGATCCCCCCCCGCAGCCCAGCTCACCCCGCGATTCAGATAGGCCGTTTCGTCCTCGGGGTGTGCACGAATCAGCCGATCGTATACGTCGCGCGCAGTCTCGCCCCGACCCTCGGCGACGTCCAGGGTCGCCTGGTTAGCCTGAATGACCTGCTCAAAATTCACCGCGCGCGCGAAATCTTCCCTAGCCCGATCACGCGCCGCAAGCTTCAGAAAAGCGGTGCCCCGATTGGCGTACGCGGCCTCCAGGTCCGGGTTGATCTGGAGGGCCCGACTGTAGTCCTCGATGGCCGCGGCACTCCTACCCAGTGCGAGCAAGGCATTACCGCGACTCAGGAGGACTTTGCTTAGCACGTCGCTCGAACTGCTCTCATCCAGCGCGGCGGTGAGGTGCTCCAGCGCGTGCGCATAGTCCGTCCGTCGGTGGTCGATCACTCCGCGGACGAATTCGACGAGCCGCCGACCCTGCTCAGCGGTGGGATCAGGAAAGCGCAGGGAACTGGGTTCCATCAAGCCGGTCGCGGTCATGTAGTCCTTCACAGGTAGGAACGGCACGGCGATCGCGGGGGACATCTCTTCCACAAAGACGGACGGACCAGCCGTCCCAGGTCCCACTGATTCCCCCACGACGATCGCGGCATGGTATCGGCGGCCCAGATCGCGCGCCTTGGCCCCACCATCGGGATCCGCGACCGGCTGATTGACCTGAATGATCCGGACGTCGGAGAGCGGCGCAAACGCGTCGGTGAGCTGCCGAGCGAGTGTGGTACGGATCTCGAGAGTCTCCGCTCTCGGACCATCGGGAATCACCAGAAGAATCAGCAGCTGGGAACTTGTGGCAGGGCGCGTTGCCCGCTGGACCACAACGGCCCCGACGGCCAAGGCCAGCACCACGGGAACGACAGCAACCGCCTTACGGCGTGGAGAATCGAGGAGTAGCATGCGTGACTCCTGGACCCAGATTACCACACGTCGGCCAGAGGTGGTCGGGGGTGGTTCTTCTCGTGAGATGGAGATTTGCTAGGCGTCCGCCGAGCGGTCGGAAACGTTGCGCGGTGGGGTCAGGTCCGGTGTGCTTGCGCTTATTGCGCGTCGCTGTGGGCGACGTGCACAGCCTTGAGGGCACTGATCCCATCGAGGTGGGCGATCTCCTGCACGACAGCTTCTGGCACAGGCGTGTCGACCGTGAGCACCATCACCGCGGTTCCTCCCACCGCAGCGCGCCCGACCTGCATTCCTGCAATGTTGATCGCGTGCGAACCTAGCAAGGAACCCACGCGACCAATCATTCCCGGACGATCGACGTTCCACACGAACAACATGTGGGGGGATGGGACCAGGTCGATGCGGTACCCATCGAGGTGCGTGATCCGAGGCTCGCGTCGACCGAACAGCGTTCCGCCCAGGACGAGATTTCCCGCCGCAGTGTGTAGACGCGCCGTAATCAGGCTGCTGAAATCCTCGCATTGGTCTCTTCCCCGTACGCTCACGTCGATGCCCCGCTCCCGTGCGAGGAGCACGGCGTTGACGACATTGATCGGCTGATCGAGGATCATCTCCAAGAGACCGACCAAAAAACTCGCCGTCAGCAGGGTAGTGTCGACTGATGCAACTTCCCCCTCGTACGCGCATTCAATGGCCTGGATCGGCGAGTCGGTCAGTTGCTGCGCGACAGCTCCCAGGGTGTGCGCGAGGTCGGCGAACGGACGCAGCCGCACCCAGACCTCCTCTTGCAGGACCGGAAGGTTCACCGCACCCTGCACCGGCTGGCCTGCCAGGGCACGTAGCACTTGCTCGGCGATTTCCAGGCTGATGTTGTGCGCGGCTTCGGCAGTCGACGCCGCGAGGTGCGGGGTGACGATGACACGCGGATGTTGCAGGAGCCGCATCTGGCGTGGCGGTTCAGTCTCAAAAACGTCAAGGGCCGCCCCCCCCACGCTGCCCTCGTCGAGCACTGCCAGCAGTGCCTCCTGATCCACTAACTCTCCGCGCGCGCAGTTGATGACAAACGCACCCGGCTTCAGTTGGGCAAACTGGGGCGCCCCGAGCAGATGATGGGTGCGGGGTGTGAGCGGGACGTGCACGGTGAGCAGGTCACTCTGGGCAAGCACAGCTTCCCAGGAGGTCAGCTCGGCGCCGAAGCGCGCCGCGCGCTCGGCGGAGACAAACGGATCGTGTGCGATCACCCGCATCCCAAAGGCAGCAGCCCGGTGCGCTACCTCACTCCCAATTTTGCCAAGTCCGACGATACCCAAGGTCTTGCCGTACAACTCGACCCCAGTAAACTTCTCCCGTTGCCACTCCCCGCGAGAGGTGGAGAGATGCGCGGTGGGCAGGTGCCGGACCAGGGCCAGCATCATTGCCATAGTGTGCTCGGCCGTGCTGATCGTGCTGCTGTCGGGAGTGTTCAGCACTAGGATGCCGCGCCGGGTGGCCGCTTCGACGTCGATGTTGTCGACACCGACTCCGGCCCGTGCGATGACCCGCAACGCACGCGCGTGGGTCAGGATCTCTCCATCAAGACGGGTGCGACTGCGAACGACAACCGCATCCGCGTCGGCGATGGCCGCGCGCAGATCGTCGAGCGTGAGCCCCTGGTGGACGGCGACGTCGGCGTGAGCCCGCAGACGCGCCAGCCCTTCAGGGGCCAGCCCATCGGTGATGAGAATTTTCATCCCCGGCTGGGATCTCGGGCCGCCGCCTGCACGGCCGTTCCTTTCTTTGCGGGATATCCAAGCTCGGACAGGACGAGGCGTAAAGCATTGAGGGCGGCGATGATCTGCTCTTGTTGTACGTACCCCATATGCCCGATGCGGAAGATCGCCTTTTCCAGGGGCCCCTGGCCGCCGGACAGCACGACACCGTGCTGGATCAGGAGCCGCCGCAGCATCTCCTTACCATCTATCCCTTGCGGCACGCGGACCGCCGTCACCGTGTCGGAAACCCGCGAGGGCTGCGCGAAGAGTTCCAGCCCCAGCGCTGCGATCCCCTCGCGCGTGGTCCGCGCGAGGCGCCGGTGGTGTTCAATGTGGGCGTCGATACCTGACGCCAGGATCATGGCCAGGGAAACATGCAGGGCGAAAATAACGGAGACGGCAGGCGTGAAGGGTGTGTAAGCAAACGCGCCTGCAAGTTGGTCGCGCGCCTGCGGAAATGAAAAGTAGTGCTTGGGCATGCGGGAGGTCTTGACCGCCTCCCACGCTCGCGGGCTGACGCTGAGGAAGGTCATCCCCGGGGGGCCCATCAGCGCCTTCTGCGACGCGGTGACAACCACGTCCAGGCCCCACGCATCGGTCCGGAGGTCCATCGCCCCGAGCGAGCTCACGGCATCGACCAGAAGCAGCGCCCCCGAGGGCCGCACCGCATCAGCGATCCCCTGCAGGTCATTCGCGATTCCGGTCGACGTCTCGTTGTGCGTGACGAGGACCGCTTTGACGCCTGGGTGTCGACGCAGCGCATCGCTCACGCGCTGGGGATCGACCGCCCTCCCCCACTCCGCCTCCTCCTTCACCACATCAGCGCCAAACGTCGTGGCCACCGCGGCAAAGCGCTGGCCGAAGTGGCCGCAGCTGAGCGCCAGCACCCGATCGCCGGGAGAGAGGACGTTGGTCACCGCGGCTTCTAACCCTCCGCTACCCGATGCGGTGAAGGGCAAAATGGGCGCCGTCGTACGGAAAATCTGCTGCAATCCGGTCAGGACTGCGTGCAGCGCCTGCCCGAACTCCTCGCCACGGTGGTTGATCATCGCAGAGGCCATCGCCTCTCGCACCGCCGGAGGTAGAGGGGTGGGCCCTGGGATCAAGAGGTTCATCTCAGCCATCGCCGCTCTCCCGAAACCGCAAGTGAAACGCCAGCCGGGGAACGATTCCCGACACCGGCCTCAATGCTTTCAGTCAGGTTCGCGCGGGTGAATCCGACCCGGAAATGTGGGTTAAGACGTCCCGCAGGTCGGTGACATCAACACCCACCTGCAGCGTCTGAATTGGCCCCAGGGCCTGGCGCACCTGCGTCAGATGCATGGGTTTGTCGTCGACAAAGACGACCTCGTCTGGCCGCAGCGCCACGCCCTCGCGGGTCAACTCTTGCAACGTCGCGCCGATGGTGCGGTCTTTGTGCGGGTGAGCCTCCACTTTGGGCCGCACAAAAAAGCTCGTCAAGTCCAGCAAGTCGAAGATGGCAAAGACGGGTTCCGGATGATTCCAGCTCGCCACGGAGATGAGTACCCCTCGGTGGCGGAGTCCCTCGAGCAGCTCACGCGCCCCGGGACGCAAGCGGACACGCACGCCCTGGGCGTCCTGCACCGTCTGGTCATCCACACGCACAAAGGGTAAGGACAGTTCAGACACGTTGTGGTGATCCCACAGGGTGAGGTCACAATCGAGGATCACAAGCCGAGCTGCCACAATACAAACCCTCACAATCCCCGCTAGCGAAAACAAGCCTAAATCGACCTTGGGATTGCCTCTCAGCTAACAGAATTTCTCGATGCCTGTCAAGCAAAAGTGTTCCCAGTATCTGATGTCCGACGCGGAAAATTCTCAGACAAGCCCCGAAGGTATGTGCATTCTCTCCCTCAGTCGATTGCTTGCACCTATCCCTGTTTCAAACGAGGGTCGAGCGCGTCCCGCAGCCCATCGCCTAACAAGTTGGCGGCGATGACAGCGAGGAAGATCGCGAGCCCGGGAAACGTGGCGATGTACCAGGAGGAGAAGAGATAGCTCTGTCCCTCCCCCAGCATGGTCCCCCATTCGGGGGTCGGTGGCTTGACGCCCAGCCCGAGGAAACCTAATCCCGCCGCAACTAAGATCGCTTCGCCCAGTCGGAGAGTCGACTGCACGATGAGCGGCGCCAGGCAGTTGGGCAGCACGTGGCGCATCAGAATGCGCCCCTCGCCTCCACCGGCTGCCCGGGCCGCCTCGATATACGCCTGTTCTTTCACCGAGAGAGCCACCCCCCGCGCCAGCCGGACGTATTGAGGCACCGCCGCTAGACCGACCGAGACCACCACATTCGTGACCCCAACCCCGAGAACCGCAATCAAGGTCAACGCCAAGAGGAACCCTGGAAACGCGAGAAGCAGGTCGACAAATCGCTGCGCGACCAAATCGACGACCCCGCCGCGGACCCCCGAGACCAAGCCCACCGGCACGCCAATTGAGGCACTGAAAGCAACGGCAAGGATGCCAATCAAAAACGACACTCGTGTCCCGAAGACCACGCGCGTCAGCAGATCTCGGCCCAGGTGATCCGTGCCGAAGGGATGGGCCAGCGACGGAGGCAGTAGGACGTGATCCAGGTCGGCCATATTGGGATCATAAGGAAGGATGAGTGGGGCAAGCGTGGTCAGGACGAGGAAGCCGCCCAGGACGATCAGGCCCAAAAGGGCGGTCCTGTGCTTGCGCAATTGCCGCCACGCGCCAAACCGCTCGGGCGACGAGGGCGGTGGCATCTCGCTAACCGTAGTGGATCCGGGGGTCCACATATGCGTAGAGGAGGTCGACGAACAGATTCACGCCCGCAAACATCGTCGCAAAGGCGAGGACGATCCCTTGGATCACAGGATAGTCCCGAGACAGAATTGAGTTCACCAGCAACCGCCCCATCCCGGGCCAGGCAAATGTCGTCTCTGTCAGCACGGCTCCGCCCAGTAAGGTCCCGAATTGCAGGCCGATCACGGTGAGCACCGGGATCAAGGCGTTTTTCAATGCGTGGCGCAGGACGACTCCTCGTCGGGGGACACCCTTCGCACGCGCGGTGCGCACATAATCCTGGCTGAGCGTCTCGAGCAGACTACTGCGTGTCATCCGCGCGATGATCCCTGTGGAAAACGCCGCAAGGGCAATGGTCGGAAGGATGAAGGACGCAAGAGTCCCGTATCCGCCCGCCGGTAGCCAGTGCAAGTAAACTGCGAACAACAGCATGAGCATTAAGCCCAACCAGAAGACAGGGATGGACACGCCAAGCACGGCGAGGGTCATGGCCAGGTAGTCCAGGATCGAATACCGCCGCGTTGCGGAGATGATTCCCGCAGCCAACCCCACAAGGGTGGCCACCGCAATGCTGGAGACAGCAAGAAGTACTGTCGGCCGCAGGCGCAGCGCAATTTCTTCGAGGACGGGAGCTCGCGTCGCGGCGGAGAGCCCCAGGTTCCCGTGCAGAAGGCCTGTAAAGAAGATGAGGTACTGCACATATAAGGGTTGTGTTAGGCCGAGTTCGACCCTCAGGCGCCGGACCTCGTCGTCGGAAGCGAGCAGGCCGGCGATAATGCGCGCCGGATCGCCGGGAATCAACCGGATCAGGAGGAAGATGACAACGGTGACCCCGACCAGCGTCAGGAGGGCGAGTGCGAGGCGGTGCAGGACGTAACGGCCCACGGCGCTGCAGCAGGAACAGAACTCAACGAGTCACCGGAGGCCGCCATCGGCAGGACGGCGACCTCCGGAAGTCACTTCCACCACGCGGGAGGCGTCACTTCCACGTGGCGTAGATCGCGTCCCATTTCTCGATGGGCGTAATGCGGACGCCTTCGAGGTTCTTGACCGTGGCCACATACCACTTCTGGCTCCAGAGGAAGACCCACGGCGCGTCGTTCCAAATCTGCGTCTGGGCATCTTTGTACAAGGTTGCGCGCTGGGCGACATCGACCGTGGTGCGGGCCTTGACGAGAAGATCGTCGACCTTCTCGTTCCTGTAGAACGCCGCAGCCAAGCCGGCCGGAGGTTGCTGGGAGGAGTGGAACTGCCCAAACAGCACCCCGTCACAATCCAGCACGACCCAGGCCCACCCGAGGATGAACATCTGTGTGCGACTGCGATCTACGGGCTGCGTTATGGTGGCGACGTAGGTTGGCCAGTCCATCGTACTCACTGTGGCGCGGATCTTGACATTGCGCAGCTGCGCGGCGGCGCCTTGCGCGAACTCGAAGTCTTGGATGTAGCGCCCCTTCGGCGCCAGAAACTCCACGTCGAACCCATCCTTGTACCCGGCCTCCGCCAAGAGTTGTTTCGCTTTCGCCGGATCATATGGCCACCCGCCTTCATGCATGGGAGAGTGGCCAAACATCATCGCCGGGCATGCAGATGATTCCACGGTGCCCAGGTCAAATAAGATACTCGAGAGCAGCGCCTTCTTGTTGATGGCGTAATTCATCGCCTGACGGACACGCGCGTCCTTGAATGGTCCCCACTGGTTGTTCATGGCCAGGAAGATGACCCGATCCGTCGGCGCTTCCACCAGCGTGACGCGCGGGTTCTTGCGGAGGTTCTTGATATCGGGCGCGGGAGGAAGCATCGCCAAGTGGACGTTGCCCGCCAGCACCATCGTTTCGCGAGTCCCTGCGTCGGGCACCACCTGGAAAAGAACCTCTTCGAATGATGGCTTCTTACCCCAGTACGTCGGGGTACGCTCCACCAGGATGCTCTCGCCGCGACGCCACTCCTTGAAGGTGTACGGCCCTGTCCCGGCGCCGACGGGGGCGAGACTAAACCGGTCCCCGGCCCGCGCCAGCGCCGCAGGCGAGATGATGGCGGTCGTCGTGTACGAGAGGTTGCGCAAGAGCAGCGGATTGGGCTGGCTCATGGTAAACCGGACGGTCGTGTCATCCACGACGTCGACCGTTTTGATACCTGCGAGCAGAGCCCCCCGGAGCGGGACCTTCGTCTTGGGATCCAGTAGGCGGTCGAAGGTGGATTTGACCGCTGCCGCAGTCATCGGAGTGCCGTCATGGAACGTCACTCCCTGCCGCAGTTGGAACGTGTAGGTGAGTCCGTCCCGCGATGTTTGCCACTGAGTCGCCAAGCGGGCTACAACCTCGTTCTTCGCGTAGTCCATGTCCACTAACGTCTCAAAGAAGTAGTCCACCATGTTCGCGACCGTCGTGGTCGTTTGCCCGGCGGGGTCGAGCGTGTCTGCGTCAATGCCCACGGCGATGCGCAGCTGTTTGGGAACGGCCTGCGCGCCCGCGGGCGCACTTCGCAGGGAGAACACCATCGCAACCAACGCTACGATCGCTCCGAAGCGAGTGCCTATCTTGTCCACGCCGACTCCTCCTTGAGTAGGATTGGATGATTTCTAAGTGTGAGGATTCACAGAACACTACGGCATGCGCTGCTGCTTCCCTCTGCGAATGCCACCCTTGCGAGGAGTCGAGGTCTGTGTACCCACGGGCGTGGGACGGCTCGATCCCCCCCGCGGGCATCTGCCGCCCCCGGCTACAAAAGACCAGTCCGCTGCATGACCGTTTTGACGCGCTCTTCATCCTCTGCGGTCAACCCTTGCATCGGCTCGTGCATCCTGTTCGTGGCGATGACACCCAAAAGTTTGAGCCCGGTCTTAAAGCCGGATAGTGCGGCCGCGGAATACGATTGCGCATGGCGGCCCTGCCGGGTGATGGCGAACAGGGTCGCCAGCTGTTCTTGAATAACCCGAGCCCGCTCCATCTGGCCCGCGCGAGCGAGCTCAAAGGTCTCCACGTACTGGCGGGGGGCTACGTTAGCCAAACCGGGCACTGCCCCCGCAACGCCCATCGCGACGGCGAGGTCGACGACCATCTCGAGACCCGTGAGAACGCTGAAGCGTGGGACATCCCGGGTGGCCAACAGAATCTCGCGCGTTCTGGAAATATCCGGAGAGCTATCTTTGATCGCGCCGATGGTCCCTTCGTGCGCGAGTTGCGAGACCGTATCCGGTTCTATTGGCACCCCGACCATTTGAGGAAGATTGTAGGCTACGAGGGGCAACAGGCTCCTGTGGGCGATGGCGCGAAAGAACTCGACAATTTCCGGTTGGTTCGTCTGGTAGTAATAGGTGGGTAGCGCCACGACCGCACTGGCCCCCAAGCTCTTGGCCATGTCGAGGTACGTGAAGATCCTCCGCATGGAGGTGTCGATGACTCCGACCAGCACTGGTACTCGCCCCGCCGCAGTCGCCGTGACCGTCCGGACGACGCTTGTGCGTTCCTCGACATCCAGCGAGGCGGCCTCGCCCGACGAGCCCAAAACAAAGAGACCGCGCACGCCTCCGGCGATCAAGTAGTCGACGAGTCGGCTCAGTGAACGCGTGTCGATGCCGCCGTCAGAATCAAAAGGAGTAATCAGCGGAGGGACAATGCCGGTGAGCTCCATCAATCGGTCCTCACATACTACCGGGGAAGGCGGCGGCTTCGTCGCGGAGATGAAAAGGCAACCTCCCCGCCATGCTTACGCTGGACGGGGAGGTGTCTGTGCATGAATCTGGTAGCGGGGGGAGGATTTGAACCTCCGACCTTCGGGTTATGAGCCCGACGAGCTACCTGGCTGCTCCACCCCGCGTCGCACCACGATTATACCTCCGCGCGTAGGGCAGTCAACCGACCAAACTGTTGATAAACTGGGACACGCCGCGAGAGCAGCGGCACGCGGAGGATCTTTGGGTGTCTGTCACGAGGCCGACTATGACAATGGACTATCCTCGCAGTGCCACCCATCTCACACGCACCCTCTTTGCTGCGCAGAGCCTGAGCTCAGCGGCGACGGTCGCCATTTTCCCCATCGTTGCGATCGCTGGAGCCAAATTGAGCGGGCAGTCGACGTGGGCGGGCGTGCCCGCGATGGCCTATCAGCTCGGCGGGGCTTTTGCTGCCTTCTTGTGGGGACGCCTGATGGATCCGCTCGGCCGGCGGAGTGTGTGCTGGCCATTGGCATGCTCCTGGGCGCCACTGGTTCGACGATCTCGGCGGGCGCCATCATTGGGCAGTCATTCTGGACCTTCTTCGGAGGCGCTGTGCTCGTAGGCATGGCCGTGTCCGCCGTGCAACTGTCACGGTTTGTCTCCGCCGAGGTGCACCCCGTCGCGGAGCGGGCACGTGCAATCTCCACCGTCGTGTTGGGAGGAACTGTGGGAGCGATCTTTGGCCCGCTCACGGCCGGCCCCATGGCACGTGCCGCGGCGTCGAGGGGATTGGACGAGCTCGCCGGTCCCTACGGGGCGTCGATCGTCCTCTTCCTCGTGGGCACCGCGCTCATCGTCCTGTTTTTGCGACCTGAACCGCGCGACCTCGCGCGCGCCCTTGCACGAGAGGGTCCCGTGGATGCGGTTGGACCCGCACGGACTCTCGCGGAGATTTACCGCGAGCGACCCGCCCAGGTCGCGACGGCGGCAATGCTCTTCGGACAGCTGGTGATGGTCATGCTCATGGTGATCACGCCCCTGCACATGCGCGTGCATCAACATGCGATTGGCAGCATCTCGTTCGTCATCTCGGCGCACGTGGTCGGCATGTATGCGTTCTCCATCATCTCCGGACGCCTGGCCGATCGCTGGGGACGTGTCCAGGTCATCATCACCGGCGGCGCCTTTTTGATCCTGGCCTGTCTTGCGGCCACCCTGTCCCCCGAGGTGGTCCCACTCTCCGTCGCGTTGTTCCTCCTGGGACTGGGCTGGAACCTGTGCTACGTCGGAGGCTCTTCGCTGCTATCGGACCAGCTGTCGCCACCCGAGCGCGCCCGGACCCAAGGGTTCAACGATCTGCTCGTTGGCCTCGCCTCCGCGGCAGGGAGCCTGGGCAGTGGAATCGTCTTTGCGGGACTTGGATACAACGCGATGGGTCTCGTCGGGACGGCCGCTGCGCTTATTCCTCTCACGATGACGCTGGCTTGGTGGTCGCGCCGCCGCGCGGTGGTGGGAGCGTCGTAAGACGTCTAGAGGAGACCGGCCAGCTCGGGGAGGGTTTCAAAAAGGAAATCCGGCTGTTCCTTGCGCAACGTCGGCAGTGACGCAAAACCGCCGGCGATGGCTGCGGTCGAGGTCCCTGCGTTCCTCCCCATCTGCACGTCTTCGACCGTGTCCCCCACATAGAGAGCCTCTCCCGCGCGGACCCGGACCCGGTCCAACGCGTGCAGTAACGGGGCGGGGTTCGGCTTTCGCTGCGGCGTGTCGCCCCCGCACACCACGACATCGAACAGCGTCTGCCACCCCACCCGGTTTAAGTCGCGCTCGACCCGGGATCGCTCTCCGGAGGTCACCAAACCCAGGGCGCGGTGCGATGCTTTGACAGCCGCCAGGATTTGGACGGCCCCCGGCCGCGGACCAGGTGCTTCCTGCGCATAGTACTCCAGCCACAATTGGTCCGCCTCGGGCCACCGGTCTCTGGGGACGTGCATGCGTTCATAGAACACGTACCAGTTGGGTGAGTAGTTCCTCTGATACGAGTCCGTATCGAGGGGCATTCCTAAGGAGGCGAAAACGCGCTCGTAGACATGGAAGTGCGCGCCCAGGGAATCTAAGAGGGTGCCATCGAGATCGAACAACAGCGCACGCATCCGTTGGAGCGACGACTGGGGCATCACACGCTGCGCGTTAGTCGATCTTCTTCTCGAAGCGTCTAATAGCGATACCAAACACGATCAGCCCGAGGACCACCAGCGGAACAATCTGCTGCCAGAGGAAGCCCACCCCCACACCTTTGATGATAATGCCACGAACGACGGTGACGTAGTAAGTCAACGGGAGGGCCAACCCCACCCACTGCAGAGCGATCGGCAGGGACTCCCGCGGGAAGAGGAACCCCGAGATTAAGATGCCGGGCAGCAGCACGAGCTGCGCCAGCTGCACCGCTTGCTGGAAGGTCCGCGACACGGTCGAGATGAGCGTGCCGATGCCCAGCGAGGAGAAGAAAAACGCCAACGTCACCACGTAGAGCAGCGCCACGTTGCCCTTGACGGCCACCCCAAACCACACCCAGGCCAGCAGCAAGATGATCGTGAGGTTGATGTACGCCAGCCCGATCAGCGGGATGATCTTGCCCAGGATCAGCTCGATCGGCTGGATGGGTGTCACAACAAGTTGTTCGAGCGTTCCCATCTCCCTCTCGCGCACGATCACCACAATGCTGAGGAACGTCGTCGCGAACTGCATGACGAC
>DASWFZ010000045.1:0-4629 GCA_036393975.1 bacterium
ATCCACGGCGGGGGCGGCTTGATGTACCTGGACGGGGCCAATTTGAACGCCGTGCTGGGTGTAGCCCGGGCGGGAGATCAAGGGTTTGATGTCATGCACATGAACCTGCACAAGACCTTTACGACCCCGCATGGAGGCGGCGGCCCCGGCGCGTGCGCGGTGGGGGTGAAAGCACACCTCGCGCCGTTCTTGCCGGTCCCCACCGTCGAACGCGTCGGAGAGCGCTTTACGCTGGACTACGATCGGCGCCAGTCGATCGGCAAGCTGCGCGCATACTATGGTAACTTTGGGAACCTGGTGCGCGCCTACGCGTACATCCGGACGATGGGGGCCGATGGATTGCGCCAGGTGGCCGAGAGCGCCGTCCTGAACGCCAACTATCTTTTGGCGCTGCTGCGGGGGGCGTTTGACCTCCCCTACGACCGGATCTGCAAGCACGAATTTGTGCTGTCCGGTCTCCGCCAGAAGCAGCAGTCGGGGGTCACGACCAAAGACATGGCCAAGCGCTTGCTGGATTACGGGTTCCACGCGCCGACGATTTACTTTCCGCTCATCGTCGAAGAAGCGATCATGATCGAGCCGACGGAGACGGAAAGCAAGCGCACGATGGATGAATTCGCCGACGCCATGCTCGCGATCGCGCGCGAGGCCCAAGACCGGAGCGAGGTCGTCAAGACGGCTCCGCACACTACCCCGGTCCAACGGCTGGACGAGGTTCGCGCCGCTCGCCACCCCGATCTGCGCTGGACGCCGCGCTGAGCGCGCGCCTGTGGCCCCTATGATTTCTCTCGCGGATGTGCGCGCGGCTCGGGAGCGGATCACTCCATACACGGTCCGCACGCCCCTAACGGCCCTTGCGGGTGGCCCTTCGCTTAAATTGGAATCCCTCCAGGTGACAGGCTCGTTCAAGGCCCGCGGTGCGTTTAACCACGTCCTCGTGTTGCAAGCGGAGTGCGCGGGCGGCGTCATCACGGCGTCCTCGGGCAATCACGGAAAAGCGATCGCCTACGTCGCCAAAACGCTAGGACTGCGGGCTGTTGTGGTGGTGCCCGAAGACGTCGTCGCCCCGAAAGCAGACGCCATCACCGCGCTGGGCGCAGAACTGATCCGGCACGGTCTCTACTCCACCGAACGCGTCGCTTACGCCCAGGAACTGGCCGCGCGGCGCAAGCTGCACTACGTTCCGCCGTTTGACGATCCGCTCATCATCGCTGGTCAGGGCACAGCAGGGCTCGAAATTGTGGAGCAGTGTCCAAACGTGGAAGCCGTTTATGTCCCGGTGAGCGGCGGTGGCCTGATCTCGGGGATCGCCCTTGCGATCAAGGCGCTGCGCCCTCAAACCCGCGTGATCGGGGTGGAACCCGCGGGTTTTGAGCGATTCGCCCGGTCTCGGGCGGCGGGCAAGCCGGTTGTCCTGGATGGCGGCGAGACGATCGCGGACGGATTGCGCGTGCTGACCCCTGGCAAGCTCACGTGGGAGGCGACCGCACGCACGGTGGATGGCTTTGTCTCGGTCACCGATCAGGAGATCGTCGCCGCCGGGCGCCGGGCGCTATTGGATGGTCGGGTGGTTGTGGAGCCCTCGGGGGCTACCTCCGTCGCCGCGGCGCTGAGGGTGTCAAATACGAATCCTGCGACGACGGTGGCGGTTGTGAGCGGGGGCAACTCGGAGCCAGACTTTCTGAAGCGATTACTGGAAGCTGCCTGACGAGGTCCTGCTGGAAGTTGGTCAGCCATCCTCTGCTGTGACTGGGGAATGGGTGGACGCGGGATCTCCCCGGTCGAGATAGTCGATGACGTCGTGCAGATCGCGAATGTCCACCCCGGCCCGCAGCGTCTGCACCGGCCCGAGCGTGAGGCGGACCCGCCTGAGGTGGAGCGCGCGGTCGTCGATGTAGAGAATCTCCTCAGGCCGCAGGCGCACCCCTTTATCGGATAACTCCCGCACGAGATCGCTCACCATCCGTTCCTTGTACGGGTGGAATTCCACCTTGGGATGCACAAAGTAGTCACGCAGCCCCAGCGCCTCCAAGATGGCGAACGTGGGGGCGGGTTCATTCCAGCTGGCGATGGAGATTAAGATCCCGCGTTCCCGCAGCGTGTCCAATAGCGCCCGCGCGCCAGGCTGGAGGCGCAAGTGGACGCCGGTGGCGTCGGTCGCAGTCTGCGCATCGATGCGGGTAAACGGAGCGCGCAACTCGGTCACATTGTGGTGGTCCCACAACGTGCGGTCCAAGTCGAGAATGACCAGCTTAACGGTCATGGCGCCGCCGATCGAGTTCGGCATACACGTCGTCGAGGGGCACTCCGCGTTCGAGGAGAAGCACCAGCGTGTGGTAGAGGAGGTCGGCGGTTTCTTCCACAAGCCGCTGATTGGTTTCGGCCAGCGCCGCGTGGATCACCTCGCCGGATTCTTCCTGGACCTTCGCGGCAATGGTGGCACCTCCGCCCCGAAGTAGGGTGACGGTGTACGACCCGTCGCGCATCTCTTGGCGGCGGCGCTCCAATCGTGCGAAGAGATCGCGCAGCCCATCGGCGGTCGGCGCGACGTCGGTCTCGCCTCCTGCGGCGAGGTCGCGGTAGAAGCACGAGCGGTGCCCGGTGTGACACGCCGGGCCGTTTTGATCGACCACCAGCAGCAGCGCATCGTTGTCACAGTCGACGCGCATCTCCCGGACACGTTGCGTGTGCCCAGACTCCTCCCCCTTGCGCCACAGACGTCCGCGCGACCGACTCCAGTACCACGCGTCCCCACTGTCGGCAGTGCGCTGGACAGCTTCTGCGTTCATGTAGGCGACCATCAACACTTCGCCCGTAGTTGCGTCTTGGGCGACGACGGGGACGAGTCCCTGGGCATCGTACTTCACTGCTACCATAAGCAACGCTCCTCGCTCGGCGTGGATCAGAGCCTGACCGGGACGCCGTGGGATTGCAGATACGTTTTGACCTCGCGGATGCGCAGTTGCCCGCGGTGGAACACGCCAGCCGCAAGCGCGGCATCCGCCCGCCCGTCGGTCAACACCGTGCGCATGTGCTCGGGGGATCCCGCCCCGCCCGAGGCCACGACCGGCACCGGTACCGCATCGGCGATGGCGCGGGTAAGGGCGCACTCATAGCCGTCCTGGGTGCCGTCGCGGTCGATGCTGGTCAACAGGATCTCGCCGGCCCCCAGCCGGCTCGCGGTCTGCGCCCACTCGACGGCGTCGAGTCCGGTGGACTGTCGGCCCCCGTGCGTCCAGACCGTCCATCGTCCAGGGGAGTCCGGGCGCGCTGCAGCGTCGATCGCCACCACCACACACTGACTCCCAAAGCGCTCAGCGGCCTCGGCAATCAGCGCCGGGCGCTGCACGGCGGCTGTGTTCACCGCGATCTTGTCGGCCCCGGCCAGCAGCAACTCTCGCACGTCATCCGTGGTCCGAATGCCGCCTCCCACTGTGAGGGGGATGAAGACCGCCTCGGCTGTCTTGCGCACGGCGTCGACCATCGTGCGGCGTCCTTCGGCGGAGGCCGCGATGTCGAGAAACACGAGCTCGTCCGCACCCTCGCGGTCGTACAGAGCCGCGAGGGCGACGGGATCGCCGGCGTCGGCTAAATTGACAAAGCGCACGCCCTTCACCACGCGGCCATCCTGGACGTCGAGACAGGGAATGATGCGCTTGGTCAGCATGGCGCTCCGTCGAATCGCGCCGCCGTGCGCAGGTCGACGCGTCCCTCGTAGAGAGCGCGTCCAACAATCACACCCTCGACCCCCGTGGAAGCGAGAGCGGCGAGATCGGCTTCTGATGCGATGCCGCCGGCAGCAATGACCGGGACTCCTACCTCGCGCACAAAGTGGCGCACCGCTTCGGCATCGATGCCCTCTAGCGTCCCGTCGCGCCGGGCATCGGTATAGATGAGACGGGTGAAGCCCAACTCGATCAGGGAGCGCGCCGCGGCGAGCGGATCTCGTCCGGTCTGCACGGTCCACCCGTGCTCAGTCACCTGACCGTCTTTTACATCGACGGAGGCGATGACACGATCGCCTAAGCGTGCCGCTTCCGCGGCCAACACGGGTGCTGCGGTCCCCAAGATGATGCGTGCCGCTCCTGCGTTCAGCCCGGCGGCGATGTCCGCCGGGGTGCGGAATCCCCCCCCGACCTGTACGGGAATCGATGCAGCCGCGGCGATCGCTCTGATCAGTTCCAGATGGACGGGTCGCCCTGCGAACGCGCCATCGAGATCCACGACATGCAGCCAGCGGGCGCCTTGTCCTGCCCAATGCCGCGCGACCGCGATGGGGTCAGCGGAGTAGAGAAGTTCGCGGGCGCGATCGCCTTGAACCAGGCGCACGCAGCGGCCGCCCCGCAGGTCGATTGCCGGGACGACCATCATGGCAAAATCGCGGTCCTCCCGGCCGTTCGGGACGCGATCCACCCGACCGCCCCGCGTAAGAGACGCTGCCCGGTTTCCGCACTCTTCTCCGGGTGGAACTGTACACCGGCGAGGCGGCCTCGCTGGATCACCGAGGGGAACTCCTCGCCATACGTGGTCGTGGCGATGACATCCCCTGCGTCGTCAGGACGTACCACATAAGAGTGCACGAAGTACACATTGCTGCCGTCTGCGACGCCATCCAGGAGCGGAGAGGGC
>DASWFZ010000046.1:0-3492 GCA_036393975.1 bacterium
CGCGCGGGCTGTCGATGTTGCCAGCGAAGCCCTGCTGGACCCAGCCGTACACGTTGATGCCCGAGGCCTCCAAGCGCGGCCCTAACCACGTGCCCTTTAAAGACTCCATCAGGAACCAGGGCTCGGCCGGGGCCGGGGCGGTCCCTGAGGTCGCCGGTGTCTCTTGGGCCGCGGTCTGAGCGAGATAGCTCCTGGGTTGTCCCTCGGGCGCCGCGGAAGCGTCCAGGACGTCCGCGACCGATTGTTCGGCGAACGCTACGCCTGCAGACGCCGCAAGGAGGCCACCGAAACAGGCCGTGAACAGTCGCTTGAAGAATCCACCCTGCCTCGCAGTGGGACTCGGACCCGTCGTCTCCGCGGAGGTGTTCTGCACGACGAGAGGAGCAGGCCCCAGGGTGTACGGCGCGAGCTGTCTCGCTATCTCATGCAGCGGTACCAAGAGGATCCCGCCACCGAGCAAGACGGTGAGAAGTCGACGACGCAGCGCCGGCGGGATCATCGGGGTTATCGGGCTCTTCTCCGTGGCAAGTGATGTGTTGGTGCGGCGAGTCGCCACGTCTCAGTTCGCGATGGAACACGAAGCAGCCGCGGCTGGCGGAGCCCGTTCCACTCCTCCAACTCGATTGCCACTCGATTGCACCGAAGCCATAGGGTGATCAGAGCGAAGAGAAGGATCACGACTGCGATCTCGAGTGCGACCCGGATCACACCGGAGGGGACGACGGTCTCTAGGAGCGCGATCAGTCCCGACAGCAGCAGGAGACCGAGCGCGTATAAGAGCCACCAGGTCGGTCTGGTCTTATCGCGCGTCGTCATGCCGTACGTTTCCTCTGATCGGGAGTAGACCACCGGTCGGCGTCAAAATGCCCTAAAGAGGTGCGGCGTCCGGATCAACAAAACGTCAGTGCGGAGGTTCCTTTATACGTTCTTGACAGTGAGGCGCTGCTCTTTACCTCGATATGGACCCACATCTCCCCTCCCTCGTTGGCGTTGAACGGGCGGATCACCGCGTCGCTCAGCTCGTTCATCCTTTCCGAGAGGTTGAGGGAAGTCGTGCTCGCGACGCATGGCGGTCGAAAAACTTCATAGTTCTTTCATCGACGGCCAAAAGGGCCGGCCGATGTTTTCGGCCGACCCTTTTAGTGTTCGCTACTTGCATGGTTGCGGGGGCCCGCAACCACTTGCAGGCAAACAGGGTCGTCCACTTCCGCTTCCAGATTCAGGCTTAGGAGGTGGCCTTTTGCGCTTGCTCCGCGCCGGCTATCGCGGGTTCGAAACCCCGGGGTGTTATTCCGAGGGTTGGAACGCGTCGCTAGCGTTCAGCATCGGGGGCGTCGCGCTCGCGGCCTGAGTGCCACGGGTTTCCTTCCCCAACGGGATTCGAACCCGTGTTTGCTGTCCGCCACGCGCTTTCTCAATCCGATCGGCTGGTTGCACGGTGTTGACTCAACACCTCAGCCCCCGGGATTCAAATTCGGCTGGGATTTTAGTCCCCTTCAGCTGCCGCGCGCTCCTTGCGGTAGCTTGAGTCTCAAGGACTGAGACTCTAGCGAGACATTTCGCGAGACATTGGGACTTGGACTCCAGATTGTGCCGTATGAGAAGTAGCGAACTCCTGGATCTCGGTCAGTAGAACCCAGCACGCAGGAGGCTCCTGTGCAAGACGAGGGCCCGCAATACCGAAATCGAACAACCTGACCTTCGCGATTGACCTCGTCGTGCTAGCGAGTTCGATCGACAATGCGCCGACGCTATCTCGTACCGGTCCGTCCCATCGTGTCCTCCTTCGGACCCTTACGCCGACGTCGCAGGGCGCCCAGCTTCGTGGAGTGTCAACACCTGCTCTCCTGCCCGGACGGTGGCGGACCAACTGATGGTGATGGCGTCCTTGACGCTCTGATGAGCCGGGCAGCCTTGCGGATGAATCTCCAGCGCCCGCTCGGTCGCCTCCCGGGCCTCCGCAGGGACGGCGAGGTCGTAGTGCACGTGGATCGCCGTGATGCGGATCGTCTTGCCGATCCCCGTGATCCGCCCCTCAACGGTCGCCTTGAAGGAGTCTCGATCGAACGCGATCTTGCGCCCTGCCAGGGCGCCGCGCAGCGTGCCGTACATTCACCCGGCGACCGCCGCCACAATGTGGTCGAGGGTCGAGGCGATCGGGGGGCCTTCCTTGGCCCCATAGTATTCCCGCAGGGCGCCCTGCACGCCGTACACCACAGGCTCTGGGACTTCTCCCAGGTAGGCCCGGCGATAGCCGTCGCGGTATTCGAGCCGAGCGCGTGAAATGTATTCAAAGTCGTCGGCCATAGATCGTCCTCCTGTCGAGTGATGAACCTCAGCGCGGCCGGGCGCGCGCCCGCACCGCCTCGAGCGTGTCCTCGGGCTCAGGTCGGGTGGTGTAGTCGGGGTCGCTCTCGGCCGCCCGAATGATGCCCTGCGGATCGATGAGGAAGCGGGCTGGGATCGGCAGCGTCCACGATGCGTCCCCGTTGAACCGCTCGAGATCCAGCGGAAACGTGCGGTAGACCTGACGCAGATACTCCGGCAGCGTGAAGCGCAGCCCGAACTTCGCGGCGACCTCGTTACCACGATCCGTCAGGATCTCAAACGTCAGCTGTCGTGTCCGGCTCAGCTCCCGGTTGTGCTCAGGCAATTGCGGAGAAATCGCCACCAAGGTGCCCCCCAGCCTCGCGAGTTCCGGCAGGATCGCTTGTAGAGCCACCAGCTCTACATTGCAATAGGGTCACCAGCGGCCACGGTAGAAGGTGACGATGAGCGGCCCCTTGGCGAGGAGGCCGCGGAGGTCAATCAGCTGCTCGGCCGCATTGGGCAACACAAATTCTGGGGCCTTATTTCCCACCTTGAGGACCCGGTCAGCTGCCCCTGAGGCCCGGAGCTCCTCCACCGCCCTATGCATGGTCGCCACCACGTCGGCCGGACGACCGGCTTCCAGGCGTGTCTGTAGCGCTTTGAGCTCTGCTTTCAAGGACATAGGCTTCCTCTCCGCGACCGCGTCAAGATACTACGACATGTTTCAACCCCAACCCCTCGACACCAATGTGCGAAGGCAGGGCTCCCGATTCGGTTCACTCTGTCTGCAATTAGATGCACGACCGACTGCCGGCGATTCGGCGGAGGGTTCCCAATCCGGCAGGGCGGGTATCGACCCGCCGGCGGCAGTTGCCCGGGCCAGCTTGCAGGCTCTCCGCGGGGAGCGGCGTCGCGGCCAGGTGCGCACCAGCGTCGAGGCGTTCCAGCCCGGCGGGTCCCTCACTCACCAGGTCTCGGCCGATCGAGGCAGATTTGCCATCGTTGTGACAACTGTCGAGCGATCAGGGCACATGGTGAACGCAGAGTTAAAGCAGTTTCACCTTCCTTGGAGGAGGTCCCTATGCGGCGGTGGACGATGCTGGTGGTTGCGCTGGGATTTGTGATGGCGTTCGGAACGGGCGGTTATGCTCAGACGCCGAGCGGCAGCGGAGACAAGATGGA
>DASWFZ010000047.1:0-5876 GCA_036393975.1 bacterium
GTTTACAGAACGAGCCCGGCGCGTCATCATCCTCGCCCAGGAAGAAGCCAAGCGCCTCAACCACAGCGCCGTCGGCACCGAGCACATCCTGCTGGGGATCATCCGCGAAGGTGAGGGTGTCGCGAGCAAAGTCCTCGAGAGCCTCAACATCTCTCCCGACCGCGTCCGCGCTGAGATCGAGAGCGCGATTGGCCGCGGCGAGCGGACCCCGTATGAGGAAGTCGCTTTTACTCCCCGCGCGAAGAAAGTCCTAGAACTCGCCCTAGACGAGGCCCGGCGGCTCGGCCACAACTACATCGGGACCGAACACCTCTTGCTGGGTCTGATCCGCGAAGGCGAGGGCGTTGCCGCACGGGTGCTGGAGGCGATGGGAGCCGACCTGGAGCGCGTCCGCGCCCAGGTGGTCTATCTGCTGGGGGAAGAAGGCACGACTGGCTACACCAAGCAGTCGAGCAAAACCCCCACGCTGGATGAGTTCGGCCGGGACCTCACCAAGCTCGCGCGCGAGGGCAAGCTCGACCCGGTGATCGGCCGGGAGCGCGAGATCGAGCGGGTCATTCAGGTCCTCTCCCGCCGCACCAAGAATAACCCCGCCCTCATTGGCGAACCTGGTGTGGGCAAGACCGCGATCACCGAGGGGCTCGCTCAGCGTATCGTGCGCGGCGACGTCCCCGAGATCCTGCGCAACAAGCGTGTCGTGCAGCTGGATCTAGCTGCGCTAGTGGCCGGGACCAAGTACCGCGGTGAGTTTGAAGAGCGCATGAAGAAGGTAATGGACGAGATTCGCAAGGCGCAGAGCGAGGTAGTGCTGTTCGTCGATGAGCTGCACACCCTCGTCGGCGCCGGAGCAGCCGAAGGCGCAATCGACGCGAGTAACATCCTCAAGCCCGCGCTGGCCCGCGGCGAGCTGCAGTGTATTGGGGCCACGACCCTGGACGAGTACCGCAAGTACGTGGAACGGGACGCCGCGTTGGAGCGCCGCTTCCAGCCCATTCTGGTGAGCGAGCCCACGGTCGAACAGACCATCGAAATCCTGAAAGGGCTGCGGGAGCGCTACGAGGCGCACCACGGCGTCACCATCAGCGATGAAGCCCTCGCGGCCGCTTCGACGCTGGCCGAGAAGTACATCGCCGACCGATTCCTGCCTGATAAGGCCATCGACCTGATGGACGAAGCCTCCAGCAAGATCCGCCTGGCGGCCTCGTTCCTGCCTCAGGAGGTCCGTCAGGCTGTCGAGAAAGTCGATCGCGTCCGCCGCGAGAAGGAAGAATCGATCAAGAACCAGGACTTCGAGAAGGCGGCGCAGCTGCGCGACAAAGAGCGCGTGCTGCGCCAGAAACTGGAAGAGCTGGAGTCCTCCTGGAAGCGTGAGAAAGGTCGCGACATCAGCACCGTCACGGCGGACGACATTGCCGATGTCGTGTCGTCGTGGACCGGAATCCCCGTTACCCGGCTGGTCGAAGAGGAGACCCAGCGGCTGCTCAAGATGGAGGCCTCCATTCACGAGCGCATCATCGGCCAGGAAGAGGCGGTCAGTGCCGTCGCCAAGGCCGTGCGGCGCGCCCGCACCGGCCTGAAGGATCCCCGACGGCCGGTCGGCTCGTTCATCTTCTTAGGTCCCACCGGGGTCGGGAAGACCGAGCTCGCCCGCGCGCTCGCCGAATTCTTGTTCGGTGATGAGAACGCCCTGATTCGCATCGACATGTCGGAGTACAGCGAGCGTCACACCATCAGCCGGCTGGTCGGATCTCCGCCAGGCTATGTGGGTTACGAGGAGGGGGGCCAGCTCACCGAGCAGGTGCGCCGGCGGCCCTTTTCGGTAGTCCTCTTTGACGAGATCGAAAAGGCGCATCCCGAGATCTTCAACGCGCTGTTGCAGATTCTCGATGACGGCCGCCTGACGGATGCCCAAGGCCGTACCGTGGACTTCAAGAACGCGGTCATTATCATGACGAGCAACGTCGGCGCACCGCTGTTGGAGAAGGAAGTCGCCATCGGTTTCAAGCCGACCCCCGATGAGCGGCAGGCCGTTGAGACTGCCTACGCTCGCATGAAAGAGCACATCACCGAGGAACTGCGGCGCACCTTCCGGCCGGAATTTCTCAACCGGATCGATGAGGTGATCATCTTCCGGCCCTTGACCAGCGACCAGCTCAAATCGATCGTGGACATTCTGATCGCCCGCGTGCAACGCGAGCTGCGCGGACAGAGCATGTCCCTCGAGCTGACAGCGGCGGCCAAGGACTTGCTGGCCAAGGAAGGGTTCGATCCCACGTTCGGCGCGCGGCCCCTGCGGCGGACGATTCAGCGCTTCATTGAGGATCAGCTGTCCGATGAGCTGCTGCGGGGGAACTTCAGCACCGGGGACACGGTCGTCGTCGACGCTCGGGACGGACGGATCGTCTTTGAGCGGAAGCGACAACCCGAACCGGCATTGAAGGGAGACTAGCCAGCGCGGACGTGGAGGAGAGTAGTCCCTCAGAGGCGGACGCATAGGATCGGCCCGGTGGAAAAGCCGGGCTTTTCTGTTGGCTAGATGGGTGCGATGACCAAAGCGCGACTCCAATATGTGTGCCAAGCCTGCGGGTATGCCTCCCCGAAATGGTTGGGGCGGTGCCCCGCTTGTGAGGCGTGGAATTCCCTCGTGGAGGAAGTGGCGGGCGACGTCGGCACGCAGCCGCCTGCCCCGCCCGCGGTGCCGGTTGCGATGACGGAGGTCGTGTCGACCTCACAGCCGCGCATGGCGACCGGGTCGGCAGAACTGGATCGGGTGTTGGGGGGCGGGCTGGTGCCCGGGTCGCTGGTGCTGATTGGCGGCGATCCCGGGATCGGGAAGACCACTTTGCTCACGCAGGCCTGCCGGAACCTGGCAGAGGCCGGGCACCTCGTGCTGTACGTCAGTGGCGAGGAATCCGCCGCCCAGGTCAAAATCCGCGCCGATCGGTTGGGTGTGGCCACACCGAACCTGTTGCTGCTGGCGGAAGCCAACCTCGAGGCGATTCTCGGAGCCTGCAAGCAAGAACATCCGCAGGTCGTCGTCGTGGACTCTATCCAGACCGTCGTCAAGCCAGGGCTGTCGTCGGCACCGGGCAGCGTCGGGCAGGTACGGGAGTGTACCGCCGACCTCATGCGGATGGCGAAGGACCACACGATCTGCGTGCTCATCGTGGGGCACGTGACCAAAGAGGGTCAACTGGCCGGCCCGCGGGTCCTCGAACATATCGTGGACACCGTCTTGTACTTCGAAGGTGACCGTCACCACGCGTACCGTATCATCCGCGCGACCAAGAACCGCTTTGGATCGACGAACGAGATTGGGGTTTTTGAGATGCGCGAGACGGGTTTGCGCGATGTCCTCAACCCGTCGGCCGCTTTTCTCTCCGAACGCGCCGCCGAGGCACCAGGATCCGCCGTCGTGTGTGCCATGGAAGGGACGCGGCCGCTGTTGGTGGAGGTGCAGGCGCTGGTGACGCCCACGGTCTTCGGCATGCCGCGGCGCACCGTCGCAGGCGTGGACTACAATCGCACCGTTGTCTTATTGGCGGTATTAGAGAAACGTGCGGGCACGGCGCTCGCGAGTCACGACGTGTATGTCAGCGTGGCAGGAGGGGTCAACGTGGACGAGCCCGCGATCGACTTGGGTGTGGCCGCGGCGGTGGCCAGCAGCCTGCGTGGCCGGCCGGTCGATCCCACTGCGGTGGCGATTGGCGAGATCGGGCTCGGTGGCGAACTCCGCATGGTCCCGCAGTTGGAGAAACGGGCGCTGGAAGCGGCGCGGCTGGGGTTTCGCCGCTGTATCGTCCCAGCACAAGCGGCCGAACTGCAGGTCGCCGGGATCGAACTAATCCCGGCCTCGCAGGTCGCTTCTGCGCTTCAGCACCTGATTCCCTGAGCCCGCGCAGTGTGGAAAACCTGCGGTCAGGTGAGGTTGAAGACGCCCAGGGCACTGACCCGGGCGTGTTCTTTCTGTAAGACATCCTTGAGGTTGAGGTCCAGCAGGCTGCACATCGCGGCAAGATAGAAAAGCGTGGTGCCGATTTCAGTTTCCAAAACCTCGCGGCACTTCTCGCACATCTGCCCCGCGAGGTGCGTGGCCATGAACTGCTTCAGTTCCCGAAGGCCGATATCCGTGGGGAAGGTCTGCTTCGACGCGCTGACGGAGATGCACCCACAGGTGGTTACGGATTTGGCGATGGCGCGATTGACGCGCGCGGTTGCTTCGCTGAGCTTGGTCTGGACATCGAGGATACTGCGGTGTCGGAGCAGGTATTCGGAAACCGTGGCCTGGAATTGCGCTTCGTCGGTGTCCTTCATGGTTTCCCCCTAGACCTTCTGCCGACTTCCTTTGCACCCTCGACGGAACACGGCGCGCACCAGTCATCCGTGCGCTGCTATCGCGAGGAGCTGAGTCGCGATCATTATAGGGAGCGCTGCGAATCATTGTCAAGGAATGTGATATCACTGACGCATCGAGGGCGCGAATGGGTATAGATCAAGGGTGCACCTGCCTAGAGTGAATCGGTTATAGTAAGGGTAGGCTCCTCGAAGGTGTGAACGCGTATGACAATCATCGTCCGAATCGCAGGGCTCATCCTCGGTGCTGCGGTTGGTTATCAGGTCACGGCGTGGGTCGCAACGCAACTCGAGCCGCTGCGTAACGTCCGCATCGAAGCAGTCGCGGGCGGCTTGCTGGTCGGTGCCCTCCTCGGAGTGGTCTTCGCAGGGTGGATCTGGCGCTGGTTCGAGCGGGTGATGGGGTGGGTGCTGAATCGTTTGGCGAATGTGTCACTCCGCGATGTGGCGCTCGGTGTGTCGGGGCTGGGATCAGGATTGGTCTTGGCGTTTCTTGTTGGCTACCCCCTGGCGCGGATCCCCGGCGTCGGCAACTACTTGGCCCTGGCAGCCGCGATCGCCCTTGCCTACCTGGGCTATCACCTGGTGATGCAGCGGCGCGACGAGGTCACCAGCACACTCTCCCGAGTGGACCGCTCCAGTCGGAGTGGTGTTAAGGGACGGGGTGTCCCCAAGGTCCTCGATACCAGCGTGATCATTGACGGTCGCGTCGCCGACGTGGTCACCTCCGGCTTCTTGGAAGGACCGCTCCTGGTCACTCGCGCGGTGTTGTCCGAGTTGCAACGCATCGCTGATTCCTCCGACACGCTCCGCCGCAACCGCGGGCGGCGAGGGTTGGATGTCCTGCGCCGGTTGCAACAGGAGTTGCAGGCGGTCCAAATTGTCGAGGATGCCAAAGACGGTGGTCCCGAAGTCGACGGTTCCCTGGTGGCGTTGGCGAAAAGCGTGCGAGGCTGGATTGTGACCAACGACTTCAACCTCAACAAGGTCGCCGAACTGCAGGGCATCCGCGTCCTCAACATCAATGAGCTGTCGCAGGCCCTGCGACCAGTGGTCCTACCCGGCGAAGAGTTGACCGTGCAGGTGATCAAAGACGGGAAAGAGGCCGGCCAAGGTGTGGGGTACCTCGACGACGGCACGATGGTCGTCGTCGAGGGCGGCAAGAAGTACATCGGCGATACCTCGGATGTCGTGGTGACCAGCGTTCTCCAAACGGTGGCCGGCCGGATGATCTTCGGGCGGCCGAAGGAAGCGCAAGGCGTCTCCTCGGAGCGGCGATGAGTTCGGCCGCGTCGGCGGCTGCCATCATCGTCGCAGCAGGTCGGGGGGAGCGCCTGGGGGGGACCCTTCCCAAGGCCTTCATCCCCCTGGCCGGCGTGCCGATGGTTGTCCACGCCGCGCAACGTGTGGCGCAGTCCCCCGCCGTCGACCGCATCATCGTGGTCGTCCGCGGGGAGGATATCGACCTCGCACGCACCCTGCTGACGACGTACGCGACTCCCAAAGTGAGCTCGGTTGTGGCA
>DASWFZ010000048.1:0-13129 GCA_036393975.1 bacterium
TGCTGTCAGCCTCGTTGCTGGCGAATATCGTATTCGCCCAGTGTGCGTCTTCCGACACCAAAGAGTTTGATAAGCAGGACACCGGCGATGAATCCCCCGATGTGAGCGAAGTACGCGACCCCACCCGTCGTGGCCGCGATGCTGCCGACCCCGCCGATAAGTTGAAGCACAAACCAAATCCCGATTAACACGGCCGCACTGATGCGCGTGTGGGCGATCCAAAACGGGACAAGGATGGCAACCAAGATCCTGTCGTGCGGAAACTCGACCAAGAACGCACCCAGGACGCCAGCGATCGCACCGCTGGCGCCCAGATTCGGGACTGTCGAAGTCGGATTGACCGCGATCTGCAAGGCACCGGCCGCCAATCCGCAGACGAAGTAGAACAGCACGAAGCGGATCGGGCCAAGGTAGTTCGCCTCCAGCTCGTCCCCGAACACCCACAGGTACACCATGTTGCCGAGGATATGGAAGATATTGGCGTGGAGAAACATCGAGGTGAACAGGGTTTCGAGATGCATCCCCTGGACAATCTCCGCAGGTTTCATCGAATACCGCAGAATGAAAGGATCCCCCAGTCTCAGCTCAAGGAGGAAGACAATGACGTTGGCCGCGACAAGGGTAAGGAGGGCGATCGGAAATCTGCTGAGCGCGCGGGATTCATCGCGTTGTGGAAAGAGCATCGCCGCACCTTCCCCGTGGGGCCCACTCTCCGCCCACGAATCCCCGCGAACGTGTCACAACGCTAGCTGAACCAGACCAACAGTACAGAACGCCTGAGAGAGGACTTTCCACACACGCTAGAAGTCAAACCACCCGGCGTGGCGGAGTGTTCCGCCACACCGGGTGGGTGTTTTCACAACATCCACGCAGGACGGACTAACCGCCTTTCCCGCCCGCCGCGATCCACCGTTTCCTCAACGGCTTGAGGACGAAGAGAGCCAAAAGCGCCGCGGCAAAATCAAAGGCGATGGACAGCCTGAAGATCGGAAGCCAGCTTCCCGTGGCCGCCTGGATATAGCTGCCCAGGGGCACCAGCAAGGACGCCGTGCCTTTGGCCGTGTACAACGCGCCGTAGTTAGTGGTCGCGTACTTGCGCCCAAACAGGTCTCCGCAAGTCGCAGGAAATAGGCTGTAGACCTCGCCCCATCCGAAGAACACCAACCCCGACAGGATCACGAAAAGCAGGGGGATGTGCGCATACGTAATGAGCAGCGTGATGGCGATCCCTTCGAGCCCGAACGCAATAAACATGGTGTTCTCACGACCGATCTGATCCGAGACCCACCCGAAGAACGGCCGAGTAATTCCGTTGAGGATCCGATCCAGGGAGAGCGCAAACGGCAGCGCCGCGAGGGTGACCCCCATCAGTGACACGGGCACGTCGGCCACTTTATAGTCACGGGCGATCGGGCCCAGCTGTGCCGTCGCCATCAGACCGCCGGTCACCGCCATCGTGAACATCACGTAGAGCAGCCAAAACGGCCCTGTTTTCAGCATCTCAAAGGGCGTGTAGTCACGCCCGCTCGACTCGACTTTGGCCTTGGGGACTTGTGGCATCATGGCCGCCGTGGGCGCGTGGAGGAAGAACGCGGTCAGGAGTACGACCAGACCCTGCCCCAACCCAAACCAGAGGAAAGCCGCTTGGTAGCCGCTGGTTTTGATCATGTTCGCGATGGGCACGACTGTGAGCGCAGACCCGGCGCCAAACGCCGCAGCCGTCAGTCCGGCGGCGAGCCCTCGGCGGTCCGGAAACCATTTCAACGCGTTGCCAATCGACGTGCCGTACACGATGCCTGCCCCTATGCCCCCGATGATCCCACCGAGGTAGAGTTGCGGCAGACTTTGCGCCATGGAGTTGAGGACCCAGCCCAATCCCACCAAGACGCCGCCGACGGCCACGATGACACGCGGACCGAACCGATCGACCAAGTATCCCTCAAATGGGACTAGCCAGGTTTCGGTCAACACAAAGAGCGTAAACGCCACCTGAATTAAGGTCCTCGTCCAGTGAAACTTCGCATCGATCGGGTTAACGAAGAGCGTCCACCCGTACTGCAGGTTGGCAACCGCAACCATCCCTACAATGCCGACGAAGAGCTGGAACCACCGGTAATTTCGGCCGGCCCCCGCGTGCGCCATCGTCATTGGAACCGTGGCCATCGACTACTCCACCTCCCTAGCGTGTAAGGATGTAGTGCGTAATCGTCACGCAGTTCGTCTTGGAAAGGTCGGCCTCCTCTCAAAACCCGTTGCCGGGTCCCTGGTCCGCGCCCCCACAGTCAGGCTTGACATCGATGGCGCCCACCCCGATCTTCTTAAGTTGGGAGCATGCGTTAATTGGCTGCATAAATGAGTATGAAGGCGAGGTATGCCCATGCGAGCCAAGATCGCACACACAGAGATCTTGTAAAGACGGCAAGAGACCCTGATAACAGACCATGATGCCTGAAGACGCCGCCGCATTTGTTGAGGTCCAGGAGCGGAGTTACGCCCGGGCGAGTCCGAGCATCCTCACCTCGTATCCGCACAGCCGGGCGATGGACGGTCCCCGCATGGCCGCATTCCTCGACAGTAGGCGCCATGCAGTCTGTGCCACATCCAGGAGAGACGGGCGCCCCCAAGCTTCCCCGGTGGCCTTTATCATTTGGAACGGGGCTTTTTGGTTCGCCTCGGTGCGCGGGGCGCGTCTACGCAATCTCCGGGCACGCCCGTACGCGTCGGTCGTCATCATGGACGGCGAGGGTTCTGCGCATCGCGCCGTGATTGCGGAGGGCCCAGTGTTGCTGCATGAGGTGCCCAGCCCGGATCCTCCGCCGGAAGAGTTTCGCCAGCGATGGATGGCCCGTCACAGCGCCCTGCCCTCGTGGGCGGCGGCGTTGATCGAGATCCGCCCCGATCGACTCTTTTCCTACGATGCCACAATTGAAGCGCCTCGCGAGGAAGCATAGATCGTTAGGGCGCAGGGAGGCCCCGCCGCTGAGCCGAACGTGGGGTGTCACGATATCAGGACGGGCACGGAGGTGTTGGGCGTGAGTGTCGTCGGGGAACGCTCGAGAATGTACGTTGGCGGGGCGTGGGTAGATGCCACGGGCGGGAAAACGATGCGAGTCACCAACCCCGCCACGGGCGAACCGCTAGCCGAGCTGCCGGATGCCAGCCGCGAAGACGTATGGAAAGCATGCGACGAAGCGGCCCGGGCATTTCCAAAGTGGGCGGCGACGCCGGCGCTCGAGCGCGGGAAGATTCTGCGCCGCATCTTCGACTTAATGACTGAGCGCCGCGACGAACTGGCCAAGCTCGTCACGGAAGAAAACGGCAAACCGCTCGACGAAGCCAAACGCGAGGTGGCATTCGCCACGGGATACTTCAGCTGGTTTGCCGAGGAGGCGCGCCGCGTCTACGGCGAGCTCGTGCCTCCGCCTGTCCCCGGTAAGCGCCTTTGGGTGCTCCATCAGCCGATCGGGGTCGTCGCCGCGATCACGCCGTGGAACTTCCCCGCGACCATGGTCACGCGTAAGACCGCGCCAGCGCTGGCAGCCGGCTGCGTTGTGGTACTCAAACCGGCGAGCGCGACGCCCTTGACTGCTCTGGCCCTGGCCCGCATCTGTGAGACAGCAGGGTTGCCGGCAGGCGTCTTTAACGTGGTAACCGGAAAGAGCAGCGGCGTCATCGGCCAAGTCTTCCTCGACCATTCCGCTGTGCGCAAGATCGCGTTCACGGGATCCACGGAAGTCGGCAAGCGCTTGATGGCTGGCGCCAGCGCGCAGCTCAAACGCGTCTCGTTCGAACTCGGAGGCAACGCCCCGTTCATTGTCTTTGACGATGCCGACTTAGCGCCGGCCGCCGATGGCGCGGTGGGGATCAAGTTCTTACGCGTCGCCGGTCAGTCGTGCATCTGCGCCAACCGCGTGTACGTGCAAGAGAGCATCGCCCCGAAGTTCATCCCGATGTTCATCGAACGGGTCAATGCGCTGAAAGTTGCCCCGGGGTTTGAGCCGGGCGCGCAGATTGGCCCGCTGATTAATAGCGAGATCCTCGAGAAGGTGGAAGACCTCGTGCAGAACGCCGTCAAAGACGGCGCGCGCGTGAGAGCGGGGGGCAAGCGGCTGACCAATGGCGTCTACAGTAAGGGTCTGTACTATGCCCCGACGGTGCTGACACAGGTGGCAGAAGAGATGGCGGTCGCCAGGGAGGAGATCTTCGGGCCGGTCGCGCCGGTGATGACCTTCACAGATGAGGCAGATGTCATCGCCCGGGCCAACAACACGACCTTCGGACTCGCCTCGTACTTCTACACCCAGGACTTGCGCCGGGCCATCCGGGTCGCCGAGGCCCTGGAGTATGGCCTGGTCGGGGTCAACGACCCCACCGGATACACCCACGAGATCCCATTCGGCGGGTTCAAAGAGAGCGGACTCGGGCGTGAAGGGGGCCGGCAGGGCATCGAAGAGTACATGGAGGTCAAGTCCATCTCCATAGGAATGTGACCTCCCCGCACTGAAGAGCCGCGCGTCGAAGGGTACGTCTATTCCTCCAGGAACTTCTTGAGGGTCGCCAGCATGGTGTTCCAGTTTCTTTCCGAGTGCACCCGCGCTTGCTCGGTCGGATTGTTGTCCTGGGTCAGCACGACACGGGTCTTATTTCCTTCGGTTGAGAGCTCAATAGTGACCGTATGATAGTTCTCCGGGGTGTCGGGAACTCCGGAGAGTGGGCTGAAATGCGTGTATTGGAGTGTGCGGCCCGGCTTGAGCCGAAGGATGACCCCCTTATCTTGATAGGCGCGCCCTTGCCACTCGCCTTTCCAGACAATCGAACTCCCTTCCCTCCAGTCCGAGACGACGCTGGCCCCAAACATATATCGCTTGATCGCGTCGGGATTCACAAGAGCATCCCAGACCTTGGAGATCGGGACGTTGACGGCGATGGACGCTTTGGCAACCTGACCTTTGGCCATACCGTGCCCTCCTTTTGTGCTAACGTCGAAGGGATCCCCTGGCAGTCCGAAAAAGGAATGGAACGACTCACCTTCTCAAACCAGCATAGGAGTGACGCGTCATGCGTGTCGCCACATGATCACTAGCGCGGAGAGTAGGACTCAGCGGACGGTCAGCTGTGCCCGTGAGTGAGGGCGGTGTCATTCTCGTGGCGTTGTATGGCGCGCTACTTGGCGCACGCCACGCGCTCGAGCCCGACCACCTCGCCGCCGTCTCAACGATGGCGGCGCACGGGTCGTCCCGGTCCGATGTCCTCCGCGTGTCGGCGGCCTGGGGCGCGGGACATGCCTCCCTCATTCTCCTGGCGGGAATTCTCCTAACGTTCCTCGGCGTGAAGATGCCTCCGGCCCTAGAAGGGCGTGCGGACACGGTCGTGGGGCTCGCATTGGTCGCCCTCGGCGCCTTGACACTTTCCAGCCTACGCCGGGACCGCATCCACCTGCACCGGCACACCCATGATGCGCGGCCGAGCCACGTGCACTTCCATCTTCACCCCCACGATGCCGGTCACGCGACGCATCCGCAGCCACCGGCCTGGCTCCGTAGGCCGCTAACGGCCTTTGCGATCGGCACGCTGCACGGGACCGCGGGAAGCGGGGCGGCGGTGGCCCTCGCGGTGCTCGTGGCACCCTCGCGTATGGCCGCGATCATCTATCTGCTCTCCTTTGGCCTGGGCAGCCTCGTCGGGATGGTAGCCGTTGGCGTGTTCGCCATGTGGCCCATCATCCGAATCTCATCCCGCGCCCACGTCGCTCGGCAACTTGTGCAAGCTGTGGCAGGGATGACGAGTGTCGTCGTCGGGGTCCTCTTGGCAGCAAACCTCCTGTGAGTCCAGCCCCCGGGGTGGACCGGGGGGAACGTGCTACGGCAATGGCCCGCTTAACCGCGCTGGCTGGCTGTTCGCAGTCTGCCGAGCACCGCGCACGAGGTCACGCGCTCGCTTTACAGACAGCCTCGCCAGGGCACACACGCGAGATCAGCGCTGCGCGCCCCCTCACTCCGCAGGACAGTCCACATTCGTGTATCCCGACCGAAAGGCGCTGACGGCGCCCTTCTCCACGTCATACGTGTGCCGCCAGGTACACCCCAAATCGTTCCCGAGCAGATGAATGGAAACCGACAGGTCCGATGAAGTCGTGCGCACCCGGTGGATGTCTCCTTCGGGAGGAAGCAGCGCGTAGAAATCGCCGGGCCTGAGGTGACGCCGCTCGACGAGCTCGAGGTGTTCGGCGTGAGCATAATGAGAGGAACCAGTGTGGCGAAAGATTTCTTCTTCTTGCTCGCCGCGATATACCCCGACCAATCCCCACGCCAGATGGTCATGGACCGGCGTGATCGATGCGGGCGGAATCACCAGGGCGTGGAGCGTGAGAGAATGGTCCCCCCGCCGATATAACAGGTAGGAGGCGATGCTCCCGCCCATCTTGCTGGTCGGAGAGGCGCAGGCGAATTCTCCCGGCAGCCAGCCCGGGGTCGCCAGCAGTGTCTCAAATCGAAGGCGAATCCGCTCGATGCACAGAGGCGCGGACGATTCCATCGACACAGCCTGCAGGGCGTGCGTCATGAACTCGTGCACAACAGGTGACGTCACATAATACTCATCAGCCATCACGTCTCACCATCCTCGCAAAACTGCGGACTGCGCAGGCAAATAACCCGCTCGCTGCAGCAACCATTATCATCGAGCCGGGGTACTACGCACCCCGATAGGGGCCTGCGTGCTTTGGCACCACGCGTACAGGGCATCGTAGAGGGGAGTCTCCAATCGTATCTTCTCGTGATCATTTTCTCCATGGAGCACTGCGAAGCCGTGGGCGATCGCCTTAAGGCCTGCGGCTTCTGGGACGATCGCGACGTCGCGGGCGACATCCGCCCCATGGACAATCTTGGCGAGTTTCTGCAGCGCCGGCTCGGTCAGATTGTACTTGACCATGATGGACTCAAAGCTGCACCGACCCCCCACATGACCCAGCTCCACACCCTCCACGTCGTAGGGAATGGCGTCCTCTCGCTTCGCCACAACCAAGACCTCTTCTGGAGGGACGTACAGAAACACGGGATCCTTATCGACGAATTTTCGGATGAGCCAGGGACAGGCGATCCGGTCGACATTCGCGTTCTTGCGCGTGATCCATTTCATGCCCAACACCTCCCTGTCTTGTTGAACCCATGGTGGTCATCACCCCGGCGGGGTGCTGCGGTTTCCCTCAAATCCACTCATCGTTCGCGGCCGTCCGGTTCCCACCCTCGTGCCCAGTATTCAGCACTCCGCGGGGTTCAATCAGAAGGACCTTGACCTCTTTTTCCGCGTAGGGCTTGTGCTTTACGCCCCTGGGGACGACGAACATCTCGCCCGTTGAGACATGGACCGCACCATCCTGAAAATCGATCCGGAGATCGCCCTCGACGACGATGAACGTCTCATCGGTATCCCGATGGTCGTGCCAAATAAAATCCCCGTGTAACTTCACGACCTTGAACTGATAGTCGTTCATTTCGGCAATGACCTTCGGTTGCCAATACTCGGTGAAGAGCCCCAACTTCTGCTGGAAGTTGAGCGGTTTGTATTTCATGTCAACCCCTCCGCTGTTTGAGAGGATGCGGCCGTGATGTTTGGTCTTTGGCCCTCCTTTGCGCCGCCCATGTAAGACTCAGGCCGGATAGGTTTCCTCCCAATTCTCATTCACCAAGTCGCGATGCGCCTGTGGGTGGACACTCCCCGCTTCCCCATCCGAGAGGTGATCGAAATGTGAGCGACGTCTTCGGCCTATGCGCTCGGGCGCCGAAGGTAGGCTGGCGGGAGAGCAAAAAAACAGGCAAGGACCACATTCAGCACCAGGCTGGCCGGCACACTCACCCAGGCCAAGGCAAAGCACACGAGATAGAACAGCGGGCCGAATGAATATTGCAGCCCGATTTGCCTCACCGCAGTTGCGTCCACATCCGGACCCAGCAACCGACGGTTGCGGGAGGTCGCGTACCGCCACAGGACATTAAAGGCGATCGCGATGACGACATAGGTCCCACTATACAGCAGGGTCGCAGTGCGCTCGCCCGGCTGGCCCAGGTTCTCCGCCAACACAGCGGTCGGAAACGGGACGGTGATTACCCCCAGGAGGAGAAGAAGGTTCAAGACGAGCAGCACGTGGTCAGACCGTCGGATGTGGGTAAACAGCCGGTGGTGATTGATCCACATGATGCCGATGAACGCAAAACTGGCGAGGAACGCGACATACGAGGGCCACTGGCGAATCAGCAAAGTGGAAAGTTGACTGTTCCCGGCGGGCGGAACTTTGAGCTCAAGGACCAGTAGCGTGATGGCAATCGCGAACACGCCATCCGAGAAGGATTCAACGCGCTGGGTTTCCGATGCCATCCGACCAGAGTGCCTGACAGACCTCAGATCTCAACCTTGAGGTTCGGCTCAACGAGTTGATACCCTACTTTCTTTGAAACATATGGCCCTTGGGGCCGGAGCACGCAGTCAGAGCTGGCACATTCGATGGGCAGGGATCTATTAATGTGGTAGGATCACACCGACTCCGACGAAAGTCTGATTTTTGGAAAGGCAATTCGGGCACTCAGCCAGAAGCCAACGGCCGCCGGATAGCTCGATCTTCATGTAGAACAGAGCCTAACTCTACGCTCAACACACCGATAACTGGAAAAGCTGGGTGAAATTCCTAAACGCGGGGTGAGGAGCAGCGTGTTTGACAGAATCGCTCTGATATCGATTCCGGTGAAAGACCAAAAAGCAGCAAAGAAATTCTACACCGAGAAACTCGGCTGCACCCCGATGGAAGAGATGCCCTTTGGGACGCCAGATACCTTGTGGATCAGATTAGCTTCGCCGAGAGCGGACACCGAGCTCGTGCTCGTCACCTGGTTCCTCAGATGAAGCCCGGTTCCGTCCAAGGAGTTGTGCTCACCACGAAAAACCTCGCGGACACGCACGCGAAACTGAAAGCGCGAAAATTGGAGATCTCCGACATCAAGAAGCAGCCCTGGGGACTCGAGGCGACGTTCCGGGACCCGGATGGCAACGGGTGGGTGCTGCAGCAATCAAAGTGAACCGGAACTCCCGCGGTGGAACACGAAGCGGGATCAACCCGTGAGAGGGCACCAACCAGGCATGGAGAATCCAGCCAATATGGGTGAGTTCATCCGACAGATTGCCTCGCGAGGTCGAGGTGATAGACAAAGGGGGAGAGGCTGATGCTCGTTCTGGCACACCTTGCACGCAACTGGTGGTTGTTCGTGTTGGAAGGCGTGAGCGCCCTCCTCTTCGCTGTGCTCGCATTTACCCGCCCGGGCCTAACCCTTGAGACGTTAGTGATCCTGTTCGCGATCTGGGCGATCCTTGATGGCGTCCTGGTCCTCATCGCATCGGTTGGAGCATCTGAAGCGCACGAACCTTGGTGGCCCCTGGTGTTCGTGGGACTCTTGGGCGTGGCCGCCGGATTGGTCGCCTTTAGATGGCCAGGGATCACTGCGCTAGCACTGCTCTTGCTCATCGCGTACTGGTCCATCCTCCGGGGCATCATCGCTATCATCGCCGCGGTGCGGCTGCGGCATGAGGTGCGGGGAGAACTGTGGCTCATCCTGGGCGGACTTGCCTCCGTCGTCTTTGGCGCGTTGGTGGTCATCTCTCCTGGGTCGGGCGCGGTCGCAGTAATCTGGTTGATCGGATTCTACGCCGCGCTCTTTGGCGTCACGCTCCTGATGCTCGGATTCCGCCTCAAACGCCTCGCAGGCCGATTGCCCGCCTAGGAAGCCGGGAACCGATGATCGGCCTCGGAACCGCCACTTGTTCCCGCAGATCACGGATCAACCCGAGCGTACCTGGGCCAAAGCGTTCCATGTCGATGACCAACCTGTCTATTCGTCCGGCACGAGCGGCCGAGCAAGCAGCGATTCTGAATCTCGCCGAGCGCTTGGCGGCGTTCGGCCCCACCACCCGACCGGCCCGCGAGATCGCAGCGCGAGAACGCCGGGCCCTCTCCGAGGCACTCGACCATCCCTCGCCGGGTTCGGCCCTCCTGGTCGCCAGCCACCCAGAGCTCGGTGTCGTCGGCGTCGTGCTCTTGGATTCTCGGCGCGACTATTTCACGGATGAGCTTCATGGCCACGTGGCGATTCTCGCCGTGGCGAAGGAAGCTGAGGGACAAGGCGTGGGCCGTGCCCTCCTCAAAGCCGCCGAAGAGTGGGGGCGAACGGAGGGCTTCCGGCGCTTGACACTCGCCGTCTTTACTGCGAATCAGCGCGCCAAGGAATTCTATGCGCGTCAAGGCTGGCAGGCGGAACTCGAAACGCACTATAAGAAGCTGTCCTAGGAGAGAAACTGACGCAGGCCCGCTAGCGTGTGGGCGATCTGCTAGCGGGTCGTCTTCACGAAATCGCGAACGAGAACTGACCTGGAGAAGACACAATGTGTCGGAATATCAAGACGCTGTTTAACTTCGCCCCTCCCGCGACTGACGACGAGATCCAGGGAGCTTCGCTCCAATTCGTGAGAAAGCTCTCGGGGTTCAACAAGCCTTCGAAGGCGAACGAGCCAGCGTTCAACCGTGCCATTGAGGAGGTCACTGCGGTGGCCCGGACTCTTCTAGATTCGCTGGTGACCAATGCCGAGCCGCGTGATCGGGAGGTCGAAGCTGCACGCGCCCGCGCCCGAGCGAAGGCACGGTTCGGGACGGCCTAGCGGGGAGCGATGCTCCCAACTCCTGCTTCATCGGCCAGCGCGCGGAGCGCTTGCCGGTGGGGCGGCACAACGGCGAGCTTGGGTCTCGCCTTGAAGCTCACGACCAGTGGTGTGGCCAGCTGCTTGTTCAAAAGTATCCGTTCCCGCAGCGGCTCGAGCCGAGGGCGGACCCCCGAGATGCTCACCCGGGGCAGGTTGTTCAGCAGCACCTCCACGGTCGGAAATTGCCGGAGCAATGCAGCCGCGGTCTTCGGGCCAATACCTCGCACACCCGGGATGTCGTCGGAGGGATCGCCCGTGAGGGCCTTCAGGTCGGGAATCTGGACCGGTGTGACTCCATAGAGGGCCTCCACCTCCGTGGGACCGACGTCCCGCATCTCGCTGACCCCACGGATCGGTGCCAATACTCGCACCCGATCTGAGACCAGCTGGTAGAAATCCCGATCGCTGCTCACAATTCGGGCCTGCATCCGGCGGTGACGCTGCAGAAGTGTTGCGATCACATCATCAGCCTCGTAGCCCTGTTCCAAAAACACCTGCAGCCCCAACGCCCTTACGAACCGCATCGCATAAGGCATCTGCTGCTTGATCTCGTCCGGATGCTCGTAGTGGTTGATCTTGTAGTCGGGATCCAGGCGGTGCTTCGCCAGCGGCGGATCGCCTGTGAAGGCGACCGCGGCATGGGAGGGCCGGGCCGTTCGCAGCAGACTCCACATCATCGATGCAAAGCCGTGGAGCCCGTTCGTCGGAAGCCCCTGCTTATTCGTAAAGAGAGGGATGGCGTTCGCCGCACGGTATAGCAGGCCATCCCCATCAACGAGATAGAGCACGGTTGAGTCCTTTCACAATCCGTCCCTGATGGTCCCCGAACGCCCGTCCATTAAGCTCCAGCATGGTAACGACACAATTGGTTCCACCCAACAGGGACGCACCTTACATCACGCGAACCCCACATCGACGCAAAAGGGCTAACATTTGCGCACAGGCTATCTAGCGAAGGCACTAAGAGAAGGCAAACACGAAACGAGATGCCTGCCGTCCCCTCAGTGAACCCAGCGTTCTTGGACTCCAACGGCAATGTCTGAGAGCTTGTCCCCGGTGCTGCGCGACTGGCACAACTTCTACTTGCTGATTGGTGGGGCCGCGGCCAGTCTCGCCGGTCTGATGTTTGTGGCCATCTCACTGGGGTCTGGGACGATTACTCCCAAAAACCTCCAGGCCCTTCGGGTTTTCGTCAACCCGACGCTGATCCACTTTATCTACGTGTTGGTGGCTGCGCTCGTGATTGTGATTCCGACCGCGACGTGGACACGACTTGGAGTCCTGCTCGTGCTGGTCGGCCTCATCAGTACTGGACGGACGATCAGCATGATCCCGTACTTGCGGCAGCAACATCGCGACCACACAATCGATTCGGACGACTGGACATGGTACCTCGTCGCGCCTGCGGTCAGTTATCTCTTGTTTGTAGCAACTGGCATCGGGTTTTTTCTGAGACTCAGTTTGGCTCTCGATGGATTGGCACTCGCCAGCATCTTGCTGCTCATCGCCGGCATTCGCAACGCCTGGGATTTTGTCACCTATTTGCTCCTGCGCCAGAACGATCCATCTGGGCAGTAACTCCCGCGAATCTCTAAGAGGTTCGACGCTCTCGATCGGACCGCACCGTCCATTCGACCACCAGCGTATCGGAATGACACGGCGAGGAGCCCGACCGCCGCGACCCCCAGAGGAACTTATCGAGATGAGTAGGCACGTGAAGAAAACGGGCTAGTTTAGGTTCATGGGGTATCACTGCCGCTTCCGCCGTGCCTCGTGGACGGCGCGCCAGCAGTACCAAGCTGCTACCGTGCGATAGGGCCGGAACCGCTCGCCTTTTACCTCGAGCTGCTTTGGTGTGAGGAGTTTCCGCAGCCCGTAGACCAGTGAGTAGCCTTTACGAACCCCATAGTCTTCGACCGGCCAGACGTCGAGCCGGCGGAGCTGAAAGATCAGGAACATCTTCGCAGTCCATGGCCCAATGCCTCGAACGACCGACAGGCGTGTGATGATCTCCTCGTCAGAGAGCCTGCCCACGTGGTCAAGCGGGACGGTACCGTCGGCAACCTTCGCGGCAAGGTCCCTAATCGAAGCAACTTTGTTGCGCGAAAGTCCCACCGCACGGAGCTTCTGTGGGCGGAGGGCCAAGACGGCCTTAGGGGAGAGGGCCCCTTTGAAGAGCGCCAGAAACCGGCCATGGATGGCGGCCGCGGCAGCACCGGCAAGCTGCTGATAGAGGATGCTCTCCGCGAGAGCCGCAAAGTGATCCGGGGTTGTCTTCGGCAGGCGGAACGGATCGGTACGCTGCATGAGTTTGGCCATGACCCGGTCACGGCGCGCAACTTCCGCAGCTGCGGTAGAAAAGGAAGTCATCGGGGTGCCGGCGCGGGCT
>DASWFZ010000049.1:0-16216 GCA_036393975.1 bacterium
CCTTGTGATAGTGGGTACCACGATCGAGATGTTTGGAGTCTATGAGGTTGTCATCCGTCAAGGAAAGGGCAGTTTCGCCCTCCTCGCTGCGGCAATAGGTATGGTTTTCCTCGTAGCGGTTGCCGCCATTGGACTCGGCCAACTTGAGATGAACGAGCGCTTCGCTGCTCTTCTTGAGCTGATCGGTGAGGAAAAATAAATTGCATGTTAATGAATTTTCGGGCGACGGGAAAGGCACAAACCGAGGAAAGACTTAACTTTTATCTGCCCTGGGAAGCCCTGTCGACTGCCCCGCGCTGCCAGCCTTATGCGGGGGCCGGGCCTTCCACTACAGCAGCGGTTGCTCGAGGTTGGGCTTGGTGCGGTTGATGCGCGGGTCGCCTACGACGAATTCTTTGCCCGTGACCCCGCAGCGCTGCTTTCCGCTGACGCAGTCCATTCACAGGTAGGAGAGGCTGTAGATCGCGCAGAAGGGAGCGCGTTGAAGTTCTTTTCGCCCTTTGTCTCCACTAAGGGCAGAGTTTGTGTCATTGGGGGTGAAGGGTATGAGGCGGTTGTATTTGCTGCTGGTTGCGCCCCTCGTCCTGGCGTCGACGTGGGTCTTTGCGGCTCCCGCCACTCAACCTCCGAGAGCTCAAGTCATCGTTTTGAGCAACAGCTCGCCCCACATCAGCGTCATTGACGCTGAGACGAACGCGGTCGTCAGGACCGCAAACCTCCCGCAGATGACGTCTTGGACCTGGAACACGGCAAAGAACTACTACGATGGCAAGAATCTCTGGTTGGGAATGCGCACCCCTGCGACGAACGACGTCGAAGTCGTGCTGCTCGACCTCGACGCGCTCCAGATCACGCACAGGATTCCGCTCGGCCAGGATCGGATAAATCTGTACATCACAGCGCCGTCCCGGACGGGGAAGCTGTTTGTCGCCAAGCAAGGGTCGGGACAGCTGGCCATCATTGACGTCAAGACCTACACAGTCGAGAAGACGATCGACGTGCCGGTGAGCGGGGGGGTTGCCTGCGATATCGAGCTCGGGGTCGCCGCCGACGGCAAAGAGCGCGCGTTTGTGCCGACAAACCAGGGAAATACCGTGGTCAGTCTCGACACGACGAGCCTTGCGGTCTTGGAGACGCTGAGCTTCCCCGAGAAGACCCAGCCCTTCATGCTGACGGCCACGCCTGACGGTCGGCGACTATGGGTCCAGGAGGCGGCGGGCGGAACGCTCGTCGTCAACGGGCTCACATTGCAGCCGGTCTGGAATCGGATCCCGATGGGGCAGACCCCAATCAACAATGTGTTTAGCCCGGATGGCAAGCTAAGCTTCACCGGCCACAACTCGCCCGTTGTGGTCGCCTCGGACACGCAGACGTTCGAAGAAGTCTGGCGTGCCCAGGTCGGGGTCAACGCCCAGAAGCTGGGCGTCCACCCGGCTGGCACGTTCGTCTACGCCATCGTCACGAACGAAGGCGCCGTGGCGGTGCTTGAAGCGGCCACCGGTAAACTGGTCAAGCGCATCTCACTTGGGACGAACCCTACCGGCATCTACGTGCGTCGCCTCTGACCTTGCGGTTCGTTTGTCAAGCTCTGCCCGTCAGAAGTCGTATTTTCGTCTGAACAAGGAGCAGGAGAGATCTGTCCGTGGCAATCCCCTTGCCTAGGGCTGCTCATGGTCTCCTCATGGTGGTCATTATTGCCCTCACGGCCTGCACTTCTTCCGCTGAGAAGCAGCGCCGCGTTTCTTTGGAAGAAGAGGTCAAGATTCTCCAGGACCAGGTCCGGCGGCTGTCCTACAGCACGGCCTCTGGCGGAGGCGTCAATGTGAAATTGATGCAGGACCCCATCACCGGCCAGCCCACCGTACCCTTAGAGGAAGTTTTCAGCTTTGACCGCAACCACGCGATGTGTCGGGTCGAGACGAATCGCATAGCCTTCAAGATGCGAACATTCAAGCTGGGGGAGGTGACGATCCAACCGCACAAGTTCTTCATGTCGATGGTAGCCACGACCATTGACCAGTACGAGGTGTCGACCCGGCCTGATGGGAAGCGACAGGTGACGATGCGCGGCGGGCTAAGTTGCGCCACCGAGGTCGGGCAAACAACGATCACGATCGGCTCCCGTACCGCAGCGGAGCACGCCACCTACCTCATCGAAGCGGTGGACGGGGGGATCGGGGGTGGGAAGGCGGGAGACTCGTTTGCCTTCACGGCCTTCTTCGACCCCAAGGAAGCGCCCGCAAACTACAGTATCTTCGGGCCGAAGTCCATCTTCACTGGGACGATGGTGGAAGGCGAGATCACAATCCTTGACCCTCGTCAGTAGTTCGCCCATTCTTCGTACCTGATAGAGCCGCACGCATCGTGCGCAGATGAGTGGCGCACGAGGCAAGGAACCGTTCGTAAAGTACTCTCCGACTCTCGTATGCCGAAGGAAAAACCAGTCAAGACCCGGCCAGTACCCCGCATTTCCCTCTTTCTTGATACCGTAGATTCAGATTTTCTTGACCTCGCTCAAAACGGCCGCTCACTGGCGAAATCAATAAGGGTCTTGCTGTGATTTGGAAGCATCACCAGGCAACCGCGCGGGCAGTAGCCTGTGTTCGGGTCTCCACCGAGGAGCCCGTCAGGATCGAGTCCTAACCGCATTCCAAGAGAAATGGTCGGGTGAGCTCTATCGCTAAAAGCCGTACTAGAAGCGGGGTTCGTGGCGGAGGGGGTGGGATTCGAACCCACACAGGCCTTGCGGCCTAGCGGTTTTCAAGACCGCCCGGATAGCCAGGTTCCCTGCACCCCTCCGCGCCAATTATACGCAAAAAGATCTAGCAACACGACCGGCGGTACCGCGCGGTTAGGGTTCGACCGTCAATGGCCCGATGCGCTCCTCGCGGAGGGTCACGGTCGCGGTGGTCCGCCGGAGGACGGTGTATTGACGCAGGATTTGCTGCGTTGGCCGGTCGAGTTGAGCGAGGATGAGAGAGTCGCCATAAATGCGCAGGACGACTTGTTCCGGCGGCCCTGCGACCACAAAGTAATACACCTGTTCAGTTGCGAGATACCACCCCAGCGTGACGGATAGAATCACGGCGATGCAGAAATATGCCAGGATGGTCGCCGGGAGAGGGCCGATGGCATGCAGCATTGCCCGCAGGAGTGTGGGGTGCAGCTGCTTCGCTTCTTCCTGGTGCTGGTACTTGTGCACGTATCCGACGACATCTCGCTGCGTCACCAACGGCACCGCGAACTTGTACAGGAGATGTGCAACCAGCGCGAGCCCCAGGATCTTGCCGAAGATGTCAAATCGCCCCTCATACGTGAGGAAAACAAGATAGAGGAGGACGAAGGTTAGCGCCTGGGCGACAGCTCGGGCGAGCGGATGGTCACTTGGGAGCAAGGCCAAGGCGACGGTGGCGAGGATCACGACGAATAACACGCCCGCGAGAAAGATCACTCCTGCCACGAAAACCCGATTCAGATCCACGCTGATGAGCTCTTGGGGAAACCTGTAGGCGATGTAGTATCCATATTCGAATCCGAACGCAAGCACGTAGGCCATGACGGGAATCGCAGCGAGCACGATGCCTTCCGTGAGCCAGCCGCGCGTGCGCAAGGGGAGGGGCCTCATGTGAGGGCTCCGAGGTTGCTGGGCCTGGCCGGGCTGCCGCATCTACCCCTAAAGTACCCGTATTTCGCAGCCCGCAATCCTCGGCCACTGAACTCAGTTGTGGGAAGTACGGCCGCGCTCCGCCTCGTCATGACCCCGCAGGCCGCCGTCTGATGTAGGCGTTCCCGGGGCCCCATTGCTAAAATGAAGTCATGCCGGGCTGACTAGTGAGTGCACGGCGATCTTGGAGGCCTGATCCATGTCTCAGACGCTCCCGAAAACGGTCACCGACGTCATCACGACGCGGCGGAGCATTCCCCAGTTTCGGCCCGATCCGATTTCCTCTGACACCATTGCGCGGTTGCTCGAGGTGGCGGTCTGGGTGCCGAATCACCGGCTCACCGAGCCGTGGCAGTTCTTCGTGCTGGGGGAAAAGAGCAAGCGCCGGTTCGGGGAGATCCGCCGCGACTTCCGGGCGGCCACGCTCCCCAATCCCCAGGCCCCAGAGGTGCAGCCCGCGCTGCAGAAGGTGGTCGACGACACCGTCCGAACGCCCGCGATTGTCATCTTCACCTCCCGGGGGCACGATGATCCCGAGTTGCTGGAAGAGAACTATTGGTCGACGTTCGGGGCAGCGTACGCGCTCATGCTGGCGGCGTGGAGCGAGGGCATCGGAACCTACTTCCGCACGGCCGCTTTCAGGGATTACCCGCCGCTGCGCGATTTTCTTCACCTCACTCCGGACAGGCGGGTAATCGGGGTGCTGTACGTCGGCTATCCGGCCGTCGTTCCACAAAGAGGCCGCACGCCGGCGTCGGAGAAGACGGTGTGGATGGACTGACGGGCCCGAATCGCGCGGGTTGTGCGCAGAGGGCAAGGACTCTATGCGGTTTTCAGCGCTTTGGGGGGAGCAATGGTAGCAGAAAACTTGATCCCCGCGATTGTTGACGAGATGCGATCCGTGACCGAAGGAGCGCGCGTCGTCGTGGCCTTCAGCGGGGGCTTGGATAGCACAACTGTCGCGGCGTTGGCCAAGCAGGCCCTCGGAGCCGACCACGTGTGGTTGGTGACCGTCAATATGGGGATCTACAACTACCGCCGCGGCAATCAGATCGTCCTGGAAATGGCAGAACAGCTTGGGCTGGAGCAAAAGTGTCTGCTCGGGCAATACGTCCAGCACCGCGTTCAGGCGACCGGGCCTGCGTGTAACCGGTGCACGCGCGAGATCAAGCTCGGAATGGTGAAAGCCGTCGCGCGCGGTCGTCTCGTGCTCACCGGCGCGAACCGCTCGGACACCTGGGGGAAGTTGGGCCTCAAGGTCAACAACGGGTACTACGCCCCGCTACTGGATCTCGACAAACCGCAGATCCGGGCGATTGCCGCCGCCTTAGGGCTCGTGGTCCCAAAGATCGGGGAACACCCCGGACGCGAAAGGTGTAAGCTCAAGCATCTTCTGAAGCCCCTAGCGAGTCCTGAGTATCACGGTCGGGCGGTGGCGGACGCCAACGAACTTCTCCTGGCGCTGGTGAAAGAGGCGCAGTTCCCCGCCGAACTCGCAAACGTCAAGATCATTGGTCCGCTCTCCCGCAACGTGGCCCTGGTGAACCTGCGGCCCGCAGCTCCCCCCGACCTCGCGGAGCGCATCACAACGGCGCTGCGAGAGCTGCCCGTCCTCGACGAGGTGTACGTCGTGGACCGCCCTATCACCCTCATTGTCAAGGCTGGCCCCGCGGTTGCCGGCGATGCCCACGCGCGCTACTGGTTGCAGCATGGCCGCATGCAGCCCGACTTCTCCGTCCCCATCGAAGTCGACTGGCGGCCTAGCACAAACCCGCGATTGCACACCTTCCATGTGGTGGATTTTCACCCGACACAGAGCGCGGAGGACCAGGAGGTGCGTCCTCCGATGTTCGAGCATGTAGCGGACAGCGTTAGGGAAGGAGCGGGGGTGTCGTGAGCCAGACCGGCATGCCCGTCACACGGTCCGCCTCCGTGACCGCCCGCGGGACTGTCATCAACCTGCAGATTCTCCCCGAGCACCGACAGCAGCCGGCGGCAGTGTCCCAGGTCCGTGCGCTTGTGGACCATGGCCTTGAGGGCGACGCCCACGGCAAGAAAAAGGCAGGAAGCCGGCGGCAGATTCTCATCCTCGACAAGAGCACTCTGCAGGAGCTCGGCCTGCGCCCTGGAGATCTCCGCGAGCAGATCACGATCGACTTTTCCCTTTTGGAGACTCTCCCCGCAGGGACACTTCTTCAGATCGGGCAGGTCACTTGCGAGCTCACGGGGCCCTGCGAGCCGTGCACCCACATCGGCTCGCTCGTAGGTGTTGCAGATGCCGCGCAGTTTCAAACGAGCCTCCAAGGCCGCCGAGGGCAACTGGCCAAGGTGACAGCTGTCGACCGCGAGGGGACCATTCGCATCGGCGATCCGGTGGTGGTGATTGGCACGCGAGATCCGACTCCCGCCTGAGACAATCCCTATCTTTAAGATCCCTCCGCGCGGACACAGCCAACTGCTGTCAACGTGGAACAGGGCGCGTTCCCGCCTGCATCGAAACGGATGCAGGGCTGATCCATCTTCAAGAATGCCAGGCGAGGACTGCGGGTGTGTCGTGGCCTCGCGCTAGGTGAGGGGGCAAGACAGCATGAGTCTGCAGGAGCAGGACCACCAGGTCTTCCGTGTCCTTTCGGCTGAACGCCGGCGGCAGCGCGAAGGCGTCGAGTTGATCCCGTCGGAAAATTACGTGTCCGAAGCCGTCCTCGAGGCGATGGGATCCATCTTCACCAACAAATACTCAGAAGGCTATCCTGGGCGCCGCTACTACGGGGGTAACGAGAACGTCGACGATGTCGAACGGCTCGCCCAGGACCGTGCGAAACGCCTCTTCGGGGTGCCGCATGCGAATGTGCAGCCCTACTCGGGCAGCCCGGCCAACTTGGCCGTGTACGTGGCGACCTGCCAGCCTGGCGATACGATCATGGGGCAAAATCTCCCGGACGGCGGTCACTTGACGCACGGGTGGAAGGTCAGCGTCACCGGCACCTACTACCACAGCGTTCCCTACCACGTCAAACCGGACGGGTACATCGATGTGGATGAGGTGGGGCGCCTCGCTCGCGAGCACAAACCCAAGTTGATCTGGTGTGGGGCGACGGCGTACGTGCGCGCGCTCCCATTTGAGAAGATCGCGGCCGTGGCCGACGCCGTCGGGGCGTTCTTTGCCGCGGACATCGCCCATGTCGCGGGTCTCGTGCTCGCCGGGGTCCACACCAGTCCAGTCCCGTATGCGCATATCGTCACAACCACCACGCACAAGACGTTGCGCGGACCGCGGGGGGCGATGATCCTGGTCACCGAGAAAGGCCTCCAGCGCGATCCGGAGCTCGCCGAGAAGATCGACCGGGCCATCTTTCCAGGCTTGCAAGGGGGCCCCCACGACCACACCACCGCAGGAATCGCGGTGGCGTTGGGCGAGGCGATGCAACCGGGATTCAAAGACTACGGGCGCCAGATCGTGGCCAACGCGAAGACTCTGGCCAACAGTTTGGTCGAGCACGGATTCACCCTGGTCACCGGCGGCACTGATAACCATATGATGCTGATTGATCTCACTGCATGGGGGCCAGGCCGCGGGGTGTTCTTGCAGGAGGCTCTCGATCGCGTGGGGATCACAGTCAACAAGAACACAATCCCGGGCGAACCGTCTTCCGCGTTTTACCCATCCGGCATCCGGCTGGGCACCCCCGCCGCCACCACCCGCGGCATGCGGGGGCCCGAGATGCAGCGCATCGCCGCGTGGATCGCCCTGGTGGCCGAGGCGATTAAGGACTACCGGCTGCCCCCGGACCAGCAATCGCGCAGTGCCGCGCTGCGCGATTTTCGCCGAGCGATTCAGGAGAACCGTCATCTGGAGGCCTTGCGGGCCGACGTGCAGGAGTTCTGCCTGAAGTTCCCCGTCGCTGGAACCTAGCGTCGCCCATGCCCTTGCGCAGCAAGCGGGTTCTCGTCACCTCCGGTCCCACGCGCACGCCCCTGGATGCCGTCCGCTACATCACGAACAAGGCGACGGGGCGGCTAGGGTCGCTGATTGCGGAAGAAGTCATCCGCCGGGGCGCGCATGTGACGTTCGTGTACGGCCGCGGCAGCCAGACCCCGGTGCTGCGGGGACCGCGCGTCAACCAACTACAGTTGGTCCCGATCGAGACCGTGGATGATCTCATTGCGGTGTTCAAGCAGGAGTTGCCCCACCGATATGACGCCCTCTTGCACCCTATGGCCGTGTTGGATTTCCAGCCCGAGGTGGTCCGTCCGTTCAAGACCGGGTCCAATGTGGAAGAGTGGGTCGTCAGATTGGTCCCTACCCCCAAAGCCATCAGGCTCGTGAAGGAGTTGGCCCCCGATACGTTTCTGGTCGGCTTCAAACTGGAGATCGGCAAAAATCTCGATGAACTGCGCCAGATCGGCTTTGACTTTCTTCAGCGCGCCCGATGCGATCTAGTGATTGCAAACGACTTGCGCGAAATCGAGGGCGGCCAGCACACCGGCTACTTCATCATTCCAAACGGCACCGTCGCGCAGGTGGCGGTGGGGAAGGAAGCGATTGCCCGCACCCTAGCGGAATACCTGGAGAAGCACCTCGACTAATGCCCGCACACTCGCCCCGGCAAATGCCGAAGTGGACGAAGGCCCCTCCCGACCTGGTAGCGCGATTTACCGCACTCATCGAGCGGGTGCCCGGCAGCCAGACCCGCAAGATGTTTGGCTACCCCGCCGCGTTTGTGCAGGGGCACCTGTTTGCGGGGGTGTTCCGGGAAGACATGTTCGTGCAGCTGTCGGCCGACGATCAGGCGCAGTTCATGAAGATTCCCGGAGCAAGGGTGTTTGAGCCGATGCCGGGCCGCGCCATACGTGGCTATGTCGTGGTGCCACCTCCCGTGCTCGCCTCACCCCGAGTGCGCAATTGGTTGGAGAGAGCATTTGCACATGCCAAGTCTTTGCCACCCAAGACGCGGGCACGTCAGAAGCGATAACGTCGCCAAGGGGTTCATCTTCCGGACCCGACACCGGCGCGTGTGACCTGTGATGACGAAAAGGAAACCCACCGCTCTCCTCATCTTTGGAGTCATCAGCCTCGCCCTCGCCGTAGGCTGGACAGCCTACCTTGGTCCCGCGTGGGCGGATCTGCGATATCGCGCCGCATTTGCGGACTTCCAAGAGGCGAGACGTCGGCTGGAGGATCTCGCGACTGGGGAGTGGCAGGACCGAGTGCTCGGGTTGAGTGCACGCCGCGATGCGGTGGAGGTAGCAGCCATCCACATTGACGCTTGTGAGGTGGTTAGCGGTCTGGGATCCTCCGTCCAGAAAGGTGTCGATCGGTTGGAGTCCGCAGGCGGTGCGTTGCGCACGAGCGACAAGCGAGAATTGTCCCGCCAACTCGTGAGCGCCGCGTCGGAGTACGCGAACGCGTATCAAGCAAGCCTGGAAGACTTCTGCGATCAGGCCCTCGACGCGGTTGTGGCCCAGATGTCCCCCAAGCCCGGGGACGATGTGGTCGGTATTCGACGTGCGGCGTCAGGCATTTTGAAAACAGAGCGAAAGGGTGCGGAAAGTTCTGCAGCTCGCATCCAAACCGTCTGGAAGAGATTAGACACGCTGCTGTTCAAGGGGTTTGGTCCTCTGACGAGATAGGGTGGACCCGGCCACGACCGTCTGCCCTCCGGTGTAGAGAACCTTGGGAGGGCTGAGGAGAACAGGCCCGGCACCGCACGCCGCTCTATGCAGACTCCCCGCCAGCCGCGACTCAAGCGACCCGTTGGCGCCTTGACCTCAGTGCGGCGTCAATGGATATCGCGCCGGCGCCGAGGAGCACCAAGGCGAGCGCAATGATGAGAAGGAGGAAGTCGAGTTCCCACCCTGTGCCTTTGGAGAAGATGAAACTCACGCCCCTTGGCATCTTCACTCGAAAGCTCGTCATAACCATTTCGAAGACCATCAGCAAGCCTATATAGCGCACAAACAACCCCAGAATCATGGCGATCCCGCCGACGAATTCTAGAATGCTCACTACGTAGGCCAGAAACACCGGGCTTGGGAACCCAAGGTTTTGTAGAAGGCCGACAAACCCTCCCGGGCCGGACGGGAAGAGTTTCGGGTAGCCATGCAGGATGAACGTCGTCCCGATCCCGAGGCGCAGGATGACCAAGGCCCAATCCTGGACTTTGGCCGATGGGCTGTTCATGATCTTCCCTCCATGACTACGTGATGACAACTGAAGGAGGCGAGATGGAACTCTCCACTCTGCCTTTCCTGAGAGGCTAACGCCCGAGAAATATCTTGTTATGTTTGAATAAAGATTCCTTCGTGTCGTGGAGATTGGGTTGCTGTACGCGGACAGTGTACTTCTCCGATTTTGCAAAGGAAAGGGGCTGGCCGTTCTTTGGCAGGGCCCAGTTCGAACTTATAGGAAGGAACAAGGTTCGCTTCTGGTTGGAAACCCCGAAGAGGTTGTAGAAAAGGTCCTGCTGCAAAGCAAGGAGCTGGGCGGAATATCCCGTCTCACTTTCCAATTGGACCTTGCGGAAGCAGCAATGCCTCGTGAAAAGCTCTTCGTGAGCATCGACCTGATCGGGAAAGAGGTGAATCCTGCCCTACGGGCCGAAGTCGCAGTGAGATCTTAGAAAGCCTCACTGGAGGGGGGAGATTGTGAAGGACCAAACTGTGTTTCAAAACATTAACAAACTGGCCAACGAGGAACACGAGATCTGGCGGAAAGAGTCCCTGGGTGAAGCAACCGACGCGGATCGGGAAAAGCTTCGTCAGATCCAGGTAACACTGGACCAGTGTTGGGACCTGCTCCACCAGCGTCAAGCCCGCAAAGCGGCCGGGCTCGATCCGGCCGGCGCCAAAGTCCGGGATGAGAAGACGGTTGAAGGCTACATAGGCTGAACTGAATCTAGTTCGTCGTGAACTTGTCAGGGGGCGCCCTGAGCAGGCGTCCGTAGCAATTACGCCGACTCCGCCCGTGTCCGCTGGTTTGTCGCGGTACCATCCCGGTAGGCTGAAATCTTGTTTCAGGCCGTTCATTCTGTTGGATATGATTGCGGATTTCAGTCCAAACCGGACCCCCATTCACCGAATCTCTGACAGGAGGTCGCCATGAGGCTGGTCGCAACCGAGTACCTGACGCTTGACGGAATTTTCGAGGAGCCTGGCCATTGGTCGTTTCCTTTCTTCAACGAGGAAGCGGCGCAGTTCAAGTTCGACGAACTGCGCGCGAGCGATGCGCTGTTGCTCGGGCGCAAGACCTATGAGGGTTTCGCGGCCGCGTGGCCGACCATGCCGGACACAGGAGAGTTCGGTAAGAAGATGAACGGCATGCCCAAGTACGTGGTCTCCTCGAATCTGGGCAAGGTCGAGTGGACCGGCTCAAGGCTGATCAAGGGCGACGTGGGGGAGGAGATCCGCAGGCTGAAGCAGCAGCCAGGCCAGGACCTCTTGCTCTCCGGCAGCGCCCAGCTGTTCAACGCAATGATGGGAGAGAACCTAATCGACCTGTACCGCTTGATGGTGCACCCGATCGTCGCCGGCAAGGGAAAGCGCCTCTTCGCGGAGGGCGTCTCACAAAGTAACCTCGAACTGACCGAGGCCAAGCGACTCAAGACCGGCATCGTGGTACTCGAGCTCGTCCCGGCCAAGGCTGCATGAGCGCCACGAATCGAGGACTTTCAATCTTAAGGTCACGGGAGTCCCGCGCGTAAGAAAACGAAGCCCCGTTATCCCTTAGGCGGGTGGTAGGCTGTCTTCCCAAAGATTGGCTGACCGAGGGGAAGTGCAAATCGCCTTGATAGACCTGAGGATTGGTGGAGCGGGCGACGGGATTTGAAATCTTGTCATGGCTGCACCCTCATAATGCGTGCCATTACGGCCGTGGCATCCTCTAGGCTCATGGACTTTTCGTAAATTGCCACCATAATGCCCGGCAGTTGGCTGGTAGGAAACCGCTCGATGGCCACGATGCTGAGATTCGGTGGTAATCCAGGTATAGGCAACTCTGCTCGCTGGGTGTCCGCCGATCGTCAGCAGTAGAAGTCGGTCGAGGAGCGCCTTATAAGGCACCTTCGCAGGCCCCACGAAACATAACTTGCCTGGTCCAGCATTGTCGCCTGGCCCAATATACCGTTGGCGCCTCGTGCCCCACAAGGTCTTCGCCTAGGAAGGGAGAGTAGGTATTTTGAGATGGGGCTGCACGGAATCCTTAGAGGAAGGCCGCCTCTGAACACATCATCACTTACCGGTTTTTGGGAATACTTGGCGGAATGCTTACTGAAACTCCAATATGTCCGGTTATCTACGCCCCTCAGGATGTATCACGCGGACCTCTGTCACCGGAGTCCCTTGCGCAAGAAAACGAAGCACCCCATTCACTTCGTGGATGCCGCCTATGGAGGCGTGGAGAGGCCTGCGCTCTGTGCTGGGCCAAGATGTCGACGAAGTGTTGGCACGAAGAGGACCCTGTCGACCATCTTCTGAAGCAATGGCGCAGTTGCGTTTGCTGCAACTATTCTGCCAAGCGATATCGCAGTCGTGCGCACATACGCGCGGAGGTATGGTGTGTCAAACTCGACGGAAAGGGATCGATGGGACGCCCGTTACACTGGTCGCCAGCAGAACCAGACGCTGCGGCTGATTTGGCGCGAAGCCTACGGGGAGGATTACCCAGAGGAGGCTGAGCCGAACAGTTTTGTGACGCTCAGCGAGCTACGCCGGATTGTTCGTGAACTACGGGTCGGACCCGGTCAGACGTTTGCTGATCTCGGATGCGGCGACGGTGGTCTTGGGCTGTGGGTCGCCCGCGAGGCGGGTGCGGGGATGATTGGAATTGATTTCTCTCCGGTCGCCGTGGACCGGGCTGCACAGCGGGCTGTTGCACTCGGGCTGGCCGACCGGGCCCGCTTTCAGGTCGGCGATGTTCAGACGACGGGATTGCCGGATGCATCGATGGACGGCGCGATGAGCGTCGACGTGCTGCTTTTTGTTCCAGACAAGGCTGCCGGCATGCGTGAGGTGGCACGAATCCTGCGCCCGGGAGCCCGTTTCATCTTCACGAGTTGGGATTACGATCTCCCCAAGTTAAATGGCGTGGAAGCGCCGCAGGTCCCCGATCACTGGCCATTGTTGCGAGACGCAGGCCTCATCGTTGAAGCATACGAGGAGCCACCGGACTGGAGACCCCGCCAGCGCGCGGTCTACGACGGCATCCTCGCCGCCCAGAGCATCCTGGTGAAAGAGGCGGGCGATGTGAACGTGCGTGGATTGATCGACCAGGCACTGAAACGACCCGCCGAGCTGCCTTATGGGCGGCGGGTTCTAGCCATCGTTCGGAAGACGTGACCACCTTCGTCCTCGGGGTCAATCTCCCACCCCGAGACTCGTTGTTTATAGACGGAAGCGACTCTAGAAGCGGTGGTAGGGACTTTTCCAAAGGACCGACTGACCGGGGGGATGTGCGAATCGCCTTGATAGACCTGAGGATTCGTGGAGCGGGCGACGGGATTTGAACCCGCGACCCTCGACTTGGGAAGTCCTAGGGACCTTTTCCTACCGTTGAGAAATCGTGTAGATGACGGGAGTCTACGTGCGACCCCCATCCCCAGTTTTGTACCTTCTGCTCGTGGTTCTTGCGGTCTATGACCGGTGTGACGAGGCTTACTGCGTCGCCCCAGGCTGGGCACACGATTCCGCCGGGAGCTTAAATCGGACATCTTTCTTGACCAGCGAGCGGAAGGCATTCGCCGCCTGGAGAACTCTGGGAAGCTGTATCGCATCGAGGACGACGCGCCACCCATCTGGGTCCTTCGTCGTTTGATAGAGCTCGAAACGCTCATACCTAGCATCTTTCGCAAGGGAGACGGTGAGTGTTGTCGACATAGTGTAGGTGTCAACTGAATACCTTATGTTCACCCTGGCAGAGTTATCCTTAACCCGCGCGTAGAGCATCTCGACTTGCTCAAATGAGGTCAGGGTCATCCTGGCGTAAGACACAAAGTCTTGAGGCGTCACCTTGGCACGGGACTCCTGAGACAAGAGCACATACGCAGAGCAATAGCTCTGGTCCGGATACGTCGCCGCACTGAACATTTCCGTGGCGGGCAGAACGTACAATGCGCGCAAGTATTTTAAGACAATTATTTCTGGAGCCTCATCTGCCGCAGAGACCATCGGTGCGCGCGGGAAGATCATTGCCAGGAGCATCAAGCCGATCGCGCTCGCTTTCATGAGTCGCACTAGGATCACCCCGGGGGCTCAGGTTGGTCCGCCAACAGATTATTCAGGGAATGCCCCCAAGGCGCCCCGTGTAGTCCGGTGACGCAGCTGAGGATGAACAACCCGGGCGAATCTAGCAAGATAGGCGTAATCGAACACGGAGCCCTCTTCCCCGCCCTCCTCGGTGCTTCGTCATCCAGGGAAGTAGAATCAGACTAATGGTAGAGCTGCGAGGAGGGACCTGATGGTTGACTTCACGTCACGACTGGGGCGCCGGATCAACCGGCGCATTCGGCACGAGAAGGTCATCTGGCTCACGACAGTCGACTTGCGTCATCGACCACAACCAAGGCCAGTCTGGTTTCCTCACCCTCACGGACTTCGGTATGGAAGCGATTCTAGAAGCGGTGGTAGGCTGGTCTGTTTCTGAGGGACTAGCTAACCGGGGGGATATCCAAATCGCCTTGATAGACCTGGGGATTCGTGGAGCGGGCGACGGGATTAGACCTGCGACTCTCGGTGCTTGGGAAACCGGCTCGATGCTTCTTCGCTATTGTCGGGCATCGTTTGCCGACGTTTGGAATGCGTGCGGAACTTCAGACCGTGGGTAAGACCTCGCAGATCCGAGCCGACGGCATCTTCAATTTTGCAGGGGACGATGGGTATCTAGGGGATCCGCTCTAGGACGACGACCGGGATGACTCGTTTCGTCTTCTTCGGGTAGTCGTGGAATCCCGCATACACATTGCCGTGCGCTTCGTAGAGGCGATCGCGCTCGGGTCCTTTCGGGATCGGCGTCGCGCGCACCTTGAACTTCTCCGTGCCGATCTCGATCTCGGCCTCTCGATGCTTCACGAGGTTGTGGTACCAGCCGGGATGTGTTGGCGCGCCGCCCTTCGACGCCGCGATTACGTAGCGCTCACCATCACGGTGGTAGACGAGCGGCGTCGTGCGCACCTGTCCGGTCTTCGCCCCGCGGGTCGTAAGGAGCAGAAGGTTGTCGCCCCAGGTCCCGACGCCTCTTCCCCGCTTCGCGTGGAACTCGTCTTTGACGCGCGTGTTCCAGTCCGCCACACCGAACTGAACGTGTCGATGTCCGCCGCTATTCCCTCCGTCTGCGCAGATCGTCGAGAGGGCCGGACCTGAATACTCTCATGCATGCCGGGGAACCATGTGCCGCAGGCTTGGTACCCCTCAAGCGCTCAAAGGCGAGCGGACTAACCCGGACGCCCAGAGGGGAAGCCTTCAGCAGACCACTCGCCGACGAGAGAGAGTTCCGGTCTGTGACCGGGAACCGACTCTAGAAGCGGTAGTTAAGCGATAGTAAGGCGTTTTCTGGGACCTGACCGACTGAGGGGAGTGCGAATCGCCTTGATAGACCTGAGGATTCGTGGAGCGGGCGACGGGATTTGAACCCGCGACCAACGGATTGGGAAGCCGCCTCGACGTTGTTTCACTACCGTGTGCCAGCTCCAAGTCACCGGTCTGCTTCATTAGTAGAGGGGGTGTCTCGTGCCCCGTGCAGCCCCCAGCCACTATCGCCAATCGGTTTCAGACGGCAACGTCACGGCGATCGAAGACCACAATTCCCAGGAGGACCGTCAGCGCCGCAACACCCAGCAGGACGGCCACATCCGACCATACCACCCCGCCGCGCGCCACCACGCCCTGCGGGTCCCAGTACGCAAACAGCGAGTACCGCTTGAGCCACCTCCAGTCCGGGGAGAGCTTGGCGACATAGTCGGCGACGTACGACGCCAGTGTAAATGCCGCACTGACTCCGCCCGCCCGGCCGGCTTCACTGGCGGCGGCCGAACTGAGCAGTGCCACGCCGCCGACCGCCCAAAACGCGGCTGCTCCGGATGCTGCGGCCCAACCGAAGGCGACTAGATTGATAGGTCCGAAACCGCGGATCCTCGTGACCATGGCCAGCCCGCCCCACAGCGCGGCGCACATTGTGGCGACCCCGATCGTCATGGTCAGCGCAACGCTGCCCGCCACCTGGCGACGGCTGATGGGGCGTGTCAGGATGAGGGCGATCGTGCGGCGTTCCACTTCGCCAGCGAGGGCCCCCGATGCGAAAGCGATGGGGAATGCACTCATCAGCACCAGAACAAACGGGTGCATAAACAGGAAGGCAAGGAATCCCCCCGGCGTCAGCAGTCGGGCGTTTTCGTTCCCAAGCAGGGCCTGAATCCCTGGAGGCAGCATCTGGAGCACCGGCCCCAGGGTCTGGGTCCCCAGCGTCTCGTACACAACGACGAGCAGATACTCGAACAGGACGATGGCAGCACAGTAGATTCCCAACGCCCGCAGGGTGAACCACAGTCTCCGCCGGAGTTCAGC
>DASWFZ010000050.1:0-5541 GCA_036393975.1 bacterium
GTTGCACGGCGAAATTGCCCAGGTCGAAAAACGGATCGCCCATGGCCGCGTACTCCCAGTCGACGATGCGGATCAGGTCCCCATCGTCGATGAAATTGCCTAGCAGCAGATCGTTATGGCAAGGACGAGGGGTTCTCGCGACCGCACGCAGCGCGCCGTCAATGGCCTCGGCCCGCTCGACCATCCAGTCGATGCGTAACGGGAGCGACGCTCCGGACCGGGAGATCTTCAGGTACTCGCGGATCGTCTCGAGCGCAGAGAAGGTTCCCGGGAAGGCGGGCCCGGAGTGGTAGCGCCGCAGGGATTCGGCCACGCGCCGGATGGTCGTGGGCCGTCCCATCTCTTCCATGGATAAAGCCCGACCGGGGATGAAGGAAGTGACGAGAACCTCTTCCGCCTCTAAATAGTGCACGACTTCTGGTCCTACGCCACTCTGGCTCGCCGCGCGCGTGCACGCGTGTTCCCGTGGGCGGTCGATCCCGAGCAGCTCACTGTCTTTCCCCGGAATCCGGACGACAAACGACTCCCCTTCCACGTCCAACCGGTAGTTGAGGTTCGTGATCCCTCCACCCAGCGTCGATGTAACGATTCTGGCGCCGGTCCAGCGGGGGATCCGGACAATAACCTCCTCCAGTGTCACCGCCTAGTCCTCAGCAACCCCTGGCGATCCTTCCGTCCACTCATCCGCAGCCTCAGGCCGGAAAGTCGTTGCCCTGCAACCGCTTGACCTGCGGTCCCTCTCCGCGAAAATGCGTCACCCAAGAGCAGCTGTCCCAGGCGGCCTCGGGGACTGGGGGGATGAGCACCTCTTCGAGATTCGACAGGAGGCCAGCCTGCTTCGAGATGCGGTAGATCTGGTTGTGAATGCACTCTCGGTCGCCAAACTCGCACCTATTGTCCTTCGTCCCGCCACACGGTCCACTGGCTAAACCTTTCGGGCAGGTCTCCGGACAGACGTACACCGTGTGGGGAAGCCGGCAGAAACCGCAGGATTGACAGCCGACCAACGGTTCCTTGATCGCATGCTCGATACGCAGCAGGATGCCGCCCGCCCCTGCCCGTGCATCCAGCCGCCGCAGAACCACAGCGAGCGCACGGGCAGCGATGGACCCTTCCTTGAAGATGAGATGGTCGATCACGTCCATGACGCGAAATCTAAGCCACTCACCGGCCCCGGTACTGGCTTGCTTTGCCGGAGGGCCCGCGCGCTCCGCGAACGCCGATACCTGCAAGTAGAGACCATCTGCTGGGGCCACCTGTGCGGTGCGACCATCCTTGAGCATTAGCTGCTCGAGCCAGCCCTGCCGGCGCGCTTCTGGCGTCGGATACTCCTGGGTCACAGTCTCGACGTCGTCCAGCAAGCGCACGATGCTCGCGTATGTCTCGAGCCCGCTGATCTGCGCCCCCGCGTAGCCTAGATCACGCGCGCCAGCAATCTGCAGTGCCAGGCGACGGAAGGCGGCGGCCTGCCCTCCATCGGGTGAGGCCGCCGTCTCTTGCAGCCGCTGTGCAAGGTCGTCTGTAATGGTCACGCCCGGCAGGCCGAGCATACGGATGCGCTGGCTGCGGGCGGGCGTGAGGAACAGACATTCCGCTATCAGTGCGGCACGGTACCCGCGCTGATCGAGAAACCAGCGCAATTCCTGGAATTTTCGCACGTCCCAACCGATCTGAGTCATCAGGAAATTCGCGCCTGCCCGGAGCTTCTTGGCCGCCTTCAGATACTGGTTGACGAGCTCCTCCTCGCGGTACTTGAAGGGTGAGACGGCGCCCCCGAGCAGGAACTCCGCTGATCGTTGCCGGGCTACGTCGAGAGCATTGACCGAGTCGAGGTAGCGCACTGGCCGATCGGGCCGCGGCTGCCTGACCTTGTCTCCCGTCACCAGGAGAAACGTGTCCAGGCCCAACTTCTCGGTGCGTTGCAAGTCGGCTTCCCAGTCGCGGAGGGTGCGGTCTTTGCCCGCCCAGTGCACGATGGGCATTTTGCCCGACTCTTGGGCCACGCGGTGCCCGGTGAGGAGGGGATCGTGATCGTGGTCGGACCGGCTGCGATCAGTGAGCGCGAGGGCATCAATGCGGGGATCGTCACGGATCTCGCGAGCAAGGGCCAGCACCGAGCGGATGGCTCGGTCGAATGGCTCGGTCGCGCTGGGAGTGGCCACCTCGACCGTGAGCACGAATCGCTGCGAGGCCAACCCCTGACGGACGGAATTCGGAAAGGGAGCGCCGATTATCTTACCCCTCCCCAGTGCGGCCACCCGTCTGCGCAAGTGTGATGAGATCAGGTGAACGCCGAGCCCGCAGTGGCTTCAGGGCAACCAACGCGATGAGGGGACCGAACGCCAGCAGGACAAATGCCCACCCCCACTGCGCGGTGGGGCCGATCTGCGCCGCCTTCGTCAGATCCAGCACAATGCCGACCGCAAGAGGTGCTAAGACCGTCGCCCCCCACCCGGTCAGCATCTGCAGGCTGAACGCACCACCCAGCGACTGCGGCGGCACTACTTCCATGAGAGTGGCCGAGTAGCACGGCGAGTCCGCCAATGAGGCCAAGCCATACAGCAGCGCAACGCCGATCAAGAGGACAAGGGGAGCCGCGAACAACCACCCGAAGACAATGGAGCACACTAAGCTAATGCTGAGCATCAGCATGGCCGTCTCCGCGCGGCCGAGCCGATCCGACAGGCGCCCGCCGAGAACGGCGCCTACCCCCCCGCCGAGCCCAATCGCCCCCGCCGCCAGCAGACCCCCCCAGGCGAGTGCATCGGGGCGGGTGCTGCCCCGCGCCAGTAGCAGCTGCACCATGAAAGGCGTCATCCACCCCCACATCCCAAACAGCTCCCAGTTATGGCCGGTGTATGCGAGGATCACCCGGCGCGCCGGCCGGTTGCCCAAGACATCGCCGATGTAGCGCGAGGGGCCCAGCCGCTGGAGCATCGCCGGCAGGGGGACACTGGGAACTTTCCAGGCCATCACCAGCACGCCCAACAGCTCAAGGGCGGCCACGCCGACCATGGTGAGGCGCCATCCCAGGCGTGGTGCCAGCAATCCCACGTAGTACAGCGGAATTGCGTAGGCGAGAACAACTATGCCGATGTAGATTCCCGTCGCCGTGCCCCTGCGTCCGGCGGGAACGGTCTGTGCAATCTGCTTGAGCGCAGGCAGGTACAGACCACCGAAGACGATCCCGACCAGCAGGCGCAAGGCCAACCCTGTAAGAAAACCGCGCGCGCCGAGGGCAAACAGCAGGTCGCCAACACCGACCAGCGCCGCCGACCAGACCATGATGGGCTTGCTGCGGATGCGATCCAGCAAGAACCCGACACCGACATACGCGACCAACGTCCCCAACTGAAAGACGCCGAGGATCAAGCCGGCTTGACTGGCGTTGATGCGCCACTCCGATGTCAGAATGGGGATCAGCACGGAGAACGTGAGACTGGTCTGATGCGCGAGGAACTGCCCCAGACAGAGCGCGGCGAAACCCGGGACCCAGGAGTCCTTACGCACCGGTGGCCGCCTGAGCGAGCCATTGCGGAAGGCGGCGATCGTCCAGCGCGCGGCGGTACCGATCGAAGTGCGTCGCGGCATAGCCCAGAAAGTCGAAGGCGACACTGGACACGTTTATCCCAACGATGCACCACATCGCTTCGCGGAGCTCGGCGACGATCTTCATCAACTTCAGCCGGGCCAGCCCGCTGTCGGTGACCTTCCCGAAGTGGCTGTGCAGCAGTCTTTCATCTTGCAGATCGGACAGTTCGTGATGAATGGCAAAATTTGCCAAATCGAAGTGGACGTCACCCATCCCCGCGTACTCCCAGTCCACGATGTGGATAACGGTGCCGTCATCGATCAGGTTTGGCTCCCAGAGGTCATTGTGGCAGGGTTGGATCACCGCCCGACCGCGCCGTAGCGCGTCCTCGATCTCGGCGAGACGGCGGTACATCGGGTCCACATCCCGGGGTAGTGGCGCGCCTTGTTCTCGCGCCACGCGCCGGTAGTGCGCGAGCGCGTGGAACGGTGAGAATGACCCATCGAACGCCGGTCCTTCCCGGTAGCGATGCATGGATGCGACCAGCCGCTGCATCATCTCCGGTGCGACCATCTCGGAGACCGAGGGGCACCGACCGACGATGAACCGCGTCACCAAGACGTCCACATCGGGGAGGAAATAGACGACCTCAGGGCCGATGCCGGTTTGGCTCGCCGCCACCGTGCAGCGGTACTCGCGCTGCCGGTCAATGCCCAACTGGGCGGCATTCTGGGCGGCAATCCGCACGACGAAGGATTCCCCATCCACAGAGACACGATAAGTGAGGTTGGTGATTCCGCCGGGCAGTGACGTTACGGCCAGCGCTGACGCCTGTGCCCAACGAGGGATGCGGTGGATAGCCTCCTCGATGCTGATGGGCATGGCGTGCGTTTCTCGCCAGCTGCTGCGGTCGCCGCGAGCACTTAGGAGACGTCTAAGCGGCGCTTGGGGATCTCCTTCTTTGGATCGACGAACGGCAGCGTGACGACCGTCGCGGCATGGCGCGGCTCGCCAGGGAGGCGCTGCACCTCGATGCGCTGCCCCGGAGTCGTGTGCTCGAGCTTGATCATGGCGAGCCCGATGTTCTTTTTCAGTGTGGGGGAGTAGACAAACGCGGAGGCGCGGCCCACGAGGGCCCCCGCAGCGTACACAGTCCACGGTCCCTCAAATTCGTGCGGAGCCGGCTCGCCGTCCACCTGGAACCCCACCAGCTTGCGTGTGATTCCTGAGCGCCGGATGCGTTCTAATGCTTCCTTGCCGATGAAGCGGTCCTTCGGCTCGATTTGCCACTCTAGGCCCAGTTCGTACAGATTGGTCGTCAGGTCCATGTCCGACTGGTTATTCAAGATGGCGGCCTCGACCCGGCGGGCGTGATTCGGTCCAGCCGGGATGAGACCCAAGGGCTTCCCGTGCCGCATGATGAGCGTGACCACCTCTTCCGCGCGGTTGTTATCCAGCGGAAATACTTCATAGCCGACCTCCCCCGTCCAGCCCGTGCGGGTAATCAGGACCGGAATGTTGCCGGGGAACTGAGCTTCCATCCACCAGTAGTACCGCAGCGTCTTGATGCGATCGCCCACGATGGCGCGCAACACATCGAGAGACTTGGGGCCCTGGATCTGCACGGGATAGACATCGGCAGTACGGACCGTGGCCGTGAGTCTCGCTCCGACCGCCACGCCCTTGGCCCACAGGTGGACATCGCTATCAGACGGACAGAGCCAGAACCGGTTCTCCCCGAGACGGAGTACGACCGGGTCGTTGACCACACAGCCGTTCTCGTCGCAGATCAGCGCGTACTTACACTGCCCGACCGCACATTTGCGCATGTCGCGCGGCGTGAGAAGGTCCATGAGGGCGAACCCATCGGGGCCGTCGATCTCCACCGGGCGCTCCACGCTGACGTCCCAGAGCGTGGCGGCGGTGCGAATCGCCTGGTACTCCTGATCTTTGGTCTGGCCCTCGAAATCGACGGCGTGCAGCAGGTGGTTGTACCACAGGAACGAGAC
>DASWFZ010000051.1:0-4114 GCA_036393975.1 bacterium
CTGCGGGTTCCGCTCGTGGCGCTGATCTTCCAGCGCGGACAATTTACCCCTCAGGCCACGGAGGCGGTCGCGGCGGCACTGCTAGGCTACGCGGTGGGGTTGCCTGCGATTGCAGGATCGTATGTGGTGACGCGTACGTACTACGCATTGCAGGACATGGCAACACCTGTGCGAATCGGCGGCGTCATGGTGGTTCTCAACGCCGTGCTCGCGTCCGCTTTGATGCGACCCTGGGGGGTCGGGGGCATTGCGCTTGCCGCGTCCATTGTTAGTGTGATGAATGTGAGTTTGTTGTTCTGGCGCTTACGCCAGCGTCTTGGCCGCATCGATGGGCGACAAATCGCTTCCAGCCTCCTGCGCAGCGGAGTTGGCTCCCTCATTGCTGGCGCTGTAGGTGCCGCCGTGGCGGCTTTCGTCCGGCCGCAGGGGTTTGTGGGGTACAGTCTTCAGGTAGGTGCCGCCCTCGTGGCGGGAGGCGTCGCGTACCTGGGCGCGAGCTATCTGTTGCGGGTGAAAGAGCTGCACACGACTTGGCGCCTGCTTCGCCGACCCGCGCGTTGACAGTCAAATTTCCGGGGTGCTAGGGTAAGGGGTACGTGCGTTAGCACTCTTCGCCTTTGAGTGCTAAACGACTAGTGCGGGGAGGACAGCACGGTGCTCGCCCTGGATGCACGAAAAAAGGAGATCCTACGCACCGTGATCCGCTCGTACATTGGTACGGCGGAGCCGGTTGGGTCCGAAGTGCTCGCCCAGCGATCCCGGCTCGGGGTCAGTGCGGCGACCATCCGCAACGAGATGGCCATGCTCGAGGAGATGGGGTATCTCGCGCAGCCGCACCCATCCGCTGGCCGTATTCCCACTGACCGCGGCTATCGGGTGTACGTTGACTCCCTGCTGGAAGGCGCAGCGCTGTCGACGAGCGAGCGGACGCGTCTGCGACGGCAGTTGGCGAACGCTCTGGAGGAACGGGACCGCTTCCCGGAAGAGATTGCCCGCACCCTGGCGACAGTTTCACACTACGCTTCGCTCGTGGCTCAGTCGCACCCCGACCGACTTGTCTTCAAGCACCTGCACCTCGTCCCGGTCGAGTCGACCCATGTCATGGCCGTGATCGTCACAAATGCTGGGGTGATCCGGGGCCGGATGGTGGATCTCGTGGAACCGGTGGATGCCGAAGGGTTAGACGGATTGTCGCGGGCGGTGAGTCACCGCCTGGAGGGGTATGCCCTGGGCGACATTACCGAAGCGGTGCTGACGCGGGTGCTGGACGAAGCGGCCCGGCAGCAGCGTGTCGTCCGCCAGCTGACGGAATGGCTCCTGCATCAGATGCTGGCCGCCAGTCGTCAGATCCACGTCGAAGGGACACTCAACATCCTCACGCAGCCAGAGTTCCGTGATGCGCGGGCCGCCCGGTCAGTGCTGGAAGCTCTGGAGCGCGAAGAGGTCCTCAGCGATCTGTTGAAAGGCGCTCCCGATCACCCAGTGTGGATCGCGATCGGCAGCGAGCACCGCATCGAAGACCTCCGCGGCTGTAGCGTGGTCGCCGCTGCCTACCGCGTGGGCGGCCGCTCCGTCGGCACCATCGGCATCGTCGGTCCCACCCGCATGCAATACGCGCGGGTCATCTCGCTGGTCCGCTACTTGGCCGACAGCGTCAGCGATGTCCTGACCGAGCCCGCATAGATGGCGATGGCTGACTACTACCACACGCTGGGGGTGGAGCGCACCGCCAGCCAAGAGGAAATCAAGCAGGCGTTCCGCCGGTTAGCCCGCGAGTATCACCCCGACGTCCGCAAGGACGACCCCACGGCGAACGACCGCTTCAAGGAAATTAATGAGGCGTACCAAGCGCTGAGCGACCCCCAACGGCGCGCGCACTACGATCGATACGGAACTCTCCCCCGCGGGGCGGTCGAGGATGTGACGGGAACGGGCTTTGGCCCGTTCGAGGACATCTTCGACATGTTCTTTGGGCGGCGTGCGGCGCGGCCTGACCGCGATGCGCCCGAAGCGGGAGCCGATTTGCGTGTCGATCTCGAGCTTACCCTCGAAGAGGCATTCTCCGGTGTGGAGAAGATTGTCGATCTCACGCGTCTGGAGACATGTCCGGCCTGCTTTGGAACCGGTGCTGAGCGCGGATCTGTCCCCGAACAGTGCCCGACCTGCGGCGGCCGTGGAGAGGTGCGATATTCTCAGCGCACGGTCTTCGGGGCTTTCACACAGGTGGGTACGTGCCCCACGTGTGGGGGGTCGGGCACCGTGCTGAAGCACCCGTGTCGGCAGTGCGGCGGGAACGGGCGGGTCCAGGTCAAACGGACCGTGACGGTCGCCGTGCCCGCGGGTGTCGACGACGAGATGCGCGTCCGCGTGAAGGGCGAAGGCGAAGCGGGTGTCCGCGGGGGATCGCGCGGTGATCTGTACGCGTTCATCCACCTGCGTCCGCACAAGATCTTCCAGCGGCGCGGCCGGGATCTGTTCTGCAGTGCCTCACTCACCATGTATCAGGCTGCGCTGGGCGGCGAGATTGAGGTCCCTGCGCTGGACGGTGCGATCACGCGGTCTGTTTCCCCGGGCACGCAGCCGGGTGCCGTCCTGACCGTGAAGGGAAAAGGGATGCCGGACACGCGCGGCGGTCGAGGGGATCTCCATGTGCAGTTGGACGTGCGCGTCCCTACCGACCTGTCCGCTGAGGAGCGTAAGTTCCTGGAGCAGTTGGCCGCGCAGCGCGGAGAGAAAGTGGTCCCACGCAAGAAGCTCTCAGACAAAATGAAGGACATTCTCCAGTAGCGCAGACCTCAGAGACACTCTCTCGCGTACTGGCTTATGAAATGGGTCGAAGTTACGGTCACGACCGCCCCCTCCGCAGTCGAGGCGGTCGCGAATATTCTCCTGGAGTGTCGCACCGGCGGAGTGGAAGAAGCGCACCCGTCGACGGGTGTGGTTCAGTTGCGCGGGTATCTCCCGGTGGGTCCAGCGACCGATGTCACACTTGCGGCCATCCGCCGCCGGGTGCTTGCTCTGCCGCAGTTTGGGCTGGACGTAGGAGCGGGCCGGATCGAGACGACCGTTGTCGAGGACGCCGGATGGGCGCACGCCTGGAAGAACCACTTCCGCCCGTTCCTCGTCGGTTCGCGCATCTGGATTACCCCGACGTGGGAGGACGTCCCGCCGCCCGCTGGCCGGATCGCGATTACACTGGACCCTGGGATGGCGTTTGGCAGCGGGCTGCACGCCTCAACGCAGTTGTGTCTGAAGGTGTTAGAAGACCGACTGCGCAGCGGGGCTCGCGTCTTCGACGTTGGCACGGGCTCGGGCATCTTGTCGATCGCCGCCGCGAAGATGGGCGCCGCCTCCGTCCTCGCAATTGACGTCGATCCGGTGGCCGTCGGTGTCGCCTCTAGGAATGTCGCGCACAATGGGGTGGCCGGCGTGGTGGAAGTCCGCGAGGGCGATCTCCTGCGGGGTATCCTCGCGCGTGCCGATGTGATTCTCGCTAACCTCACAGCTGAGATCCACATGGACCTCTTGCCAACCGTCCTAGACCACCTCGCATTTGGCGGCTGGGTCGTCGCCTCCGGAATCGTTGCCGACCGGCAACTGGAAGTCGAGGCGGTCGCTCGGGCAAGTGGTCTGGATGTGCGTGAGGTGCGCCGGGAAGCGGAGTGGCGGTGTCTGGTGCTCACAGCAGTGAGTGGCGAGCGATGACCCGGAAAACCCCGACCGGAAATACCGGCGCCTTGCGCCGATTTTTCGTCCCCCCGAATTCCATCGTGGAAACACAAGTGCTCTTCCCTGCAGATGAGGCACGCCATATCGCCGCTGTGCTCCGGTTCCACCCCGGAGACCAGGTGGTCGTGATCGACGGCACAGGTGTTGAGCGCACTGTAGTCCTGACGGAAGTCAGTCCAGGCAAGGTCGCTGGACGCGTCGCAGAGACCCGGGCGATCACGCGGCGCGGGGTGCTGGCACTCGTCCAGGGGGTGCCCAAAGGTGCCAAGATGGATGACGTCGTCCGTATGGGCACCGAACTTGGGGTGTCCGAATTCTTCCCATTCCTGTCCAAGCGGACAGTGGCGGAAGGGCGCGGTCGGATAGGACGCTGGCAACGGATTGC
>DASWFZ010000052.1:0-15547 GCA_036393975.1 bacterium
CGAGGCGGCAAGCACGCCCTCCTCGTGCTGCGGGAGGATTGCCCGCACTCGGCCGACGGGATCGATGATCATCGAGACCCCCGTGTTCGCAGCGCGCACGACCCACCGCCCCGACTCGACCGCACGCAGGATCGCATGCGCTGCGTGCTGTGCGGGCGCGGCCGTCCCATCCAACCATGCATCGTTGGTGATCACCGCGAGGATCTGCGCACCGTTTATCACCAGCGCGCGCGACACATCGGGAAAGATCGACTCAAAACAAATCGCCACCCCCACCTGCCCGAGAGGGGTCCACAAAGGGGCGAGCCGATGGCCGCGGACGATTCCGGTCTCCCCAAACGCCACAAGGCGGACTTTGTCGTAGCGGCTGACGCCCAGCCCCGATGGCGTGACTGCAACGGCGATATTAGACACGCCGTTTTCAAGAGCACTGGCGATGACGGTGGCATGCGCGATCTGTGCCCACCGACCGACCTCCCCAAGTGCTCCCTCGGATCCGAACAAGTTCTGAGGCACCGCGGTCTCAGGGAAGACAATCAGTTCAGCCCCCTGGCTGCGGGCGGCGGCTACAAGTCGTTGAAGCGTGTGCATATGGTCGGGAGCCAGCGCGGGATCAAATTTTTGGGCCTGGGAGACATTCGGTTGCACTGCGGCCACGGTGATCGTACCCACCGGGACGGTGCGCGCATGTGGGCCCCCCCAGACCAATGCAGCGGCAAGCAAGCCTGCGGGCAAAAGGATGGGAGCCGGACGCCGCACCAAAACGACGGCAGCGAAGGCGCACCCCACTAGTGCCACCAGGAACGAGACCCCGTACACCCCTGTGTACCGGGCGATCTGGATGATGGAGGCGAACCGGTACTGGCTCACCCCGAGGGAGGCCCAGGGAAATCCCGTGACGCCGACCGATCGCAGATACTCAAGCGCGGTCCACGCGGCCGCAGCCACCCACACCCACTGCCACGCCCGTCGGCCGGGGATCACCCACCGACTCACAGCGGCAAATGCTGCGGGGAAGAGCGCCAAGTACGCTGTCAAAAGCACCCAAGGGAGCAAACCGAAGACTCGAACCCACGCGAGAATGATGCCAAACGCGACGGCCCCTGTGACAAACCCCAAACGGAAGGCCTGCGGGAGGGGACGGGCGTGGATCGCCAGCATGAGGGGAGCAAGAGCGACCCAGGCCAGCCAGCCGACATCAAAGGGAGGAAACGAGCCGGCGATGAGAAAGCCGCTGAGGATTGCGAGGGCCACCCCGATGGGTCCGCCCGAACTTTGGGCGGGGGCGTGGACGAAGGCGGCTATTCGTCCTTGCCGTGACACTTCTTGTACTTCTTCCCGCTACCGCACCAACACGGGTCGTTCCGGCCCGGTTTTCGCTTCGCGTCTTCTGCCACAGCGACCGGCGCGCGCGCTGGCTCGTTCCGGGGCCCCCCGGTCACCTCTGGCCGCCGGCCCCCCAGGCCACGGGCGACGGGGCGCGGGGCGAGCTGTGCTCCGGGGTCGACCTGCAGCCGAAAGAGCACCTGGACGGCCTCTTCTTGAATCTCCGCCAACATCTGCGAGAACATCTCGTAGCCCTCGCGCTGATACTCGATGAGCGGGCTCACCTGCGCATACGCCCGCAGGCCGATCCCCTCTCGCAAGGACTCCATCGCGTAGAGGTGATCAATCCACTTTCGGTCAATCGTCTGCAGCAAAACGAGGCGCTCGACCTCCCGCAGTTGCTCGGCGCCGATCTCGCGCTCCTTTGCTTCGTACGCCTCTAGGGCTGCGGCCACGAGCGCCTCTTTCAGCGCATCGGGCCGCTCCGCATCAGGCAGCTCCGTCGCCCCCAATGCCGGAATCAACCGCGCCACTGCCTCCTGCAAGCCGGCGAGGTCCCATTCATCCGCCCGCGCGTCGGGGGCGCAGTGGGCATCCACCAACGTGCCGATTAGCCGTTCAATCATGTCGGCGATGTTCTCGCGCAGCTGCTCCCCAAAGAGCACCTTGCGCCGCTCGCCGTAGATGACCTTCCGTTGGGCGTTGGAGACGTCATCGTATTCTAGGACGTGCTTGCGGACATCGAAGTGGTACTGTTCGACCTTCTTTTGGGCGTTCTCAATCTGCCGGGTCACCAGCGAGTGCTCAATCGGCGTGTCCTCGTCGATGCCCAATTTGTCCATGATCGCGGCCACGCGTTGGCCCGCAAAGAGGCGCATGAGCTCGTCATCCAGCCCAACGTAGAAGCGCGAAGACCCGGAGTCCCCCTGCCGACCGGACCGGCCGCGCAGCTGGTTGTCGATCCGCCGCGCCTCGTGCCGCTCGGTGCCGATGATGTGGAGTCCCCCCAGGCCGCGCACTTTTGCGGCCTCGGAGGAATCGGGAGGGTTGCCGCCCAGGATGATATCGACTCCGCGGCCGGCCATGTTCGTCGCGATCGTTACCGCGCGCAGCCGCCCGGCCTGGGCGATGATCTCCGCCTCCCGCTCGTGCTGCTTGGCATTGAGGACCTCGTGCGGGACCCCCCGCCGGCGGAGCATCTCGCCGAGTTGCTCATTTTTCTCGATGCTGCGCGTCCCTACGAGCACCGGGCGGCCCTTCTTGTACCACTCCTCGATCTCCGCCACGACCGCCCGCAGTTTCGCCCGCTCGGTCTTGTACACCAGATCAGCCAGGTCCTCACGCACCATCGGCTTGTGCGTGGGGATCACGGCGACGGGCAGATTGTAGATTTTCTGCAGTTCTTCTTCTTCTGTCTTGGCTGTTCCGGTCATCCCCGCGAGCTTGGTGTACATGCGGAAGTAGTTTTGGATCGTGATCGAGGCCAGCGTCTGGCTCTCATGCTCGATGCGCACGTTCTCCTTGGCCTCGATGGCCTGGTGCAACCCGTCGGAGTAGCGTCGCCCGAGCATCAGACGACCGGTGAACTCGTCGACGATGATCACCTGGCCGTCCTTCACGACGTAGTCGACATCCTTCTTGAAACACGCGTGCGCCCGCAAGGCCTGCTGCACATGGTGCATGAGGTTCACGTGCTCGATGTCGGCCAGATTAGTGACGCCCACGAGATGCTCAACCCGACTCATCCCCTCCTCGGTCAGCACCGCGGTCTTCAGCTTCTCGTCCACGGTGTAATCGCGGGTGGCGATGAGGCGCTCGATCACGCGGGCGAAGTCGTAGTAGGCGCGGGTAGAGGAGTCCACCATCCCGGAGATGATCAGCGGGGTACGGGCCTCATCAATGAGGATGAAGTCCACCTCGTCGACGATCGCGAAACTCAGGTCGCGCTGGACCAAGTCCTCCGGACGCACCGCCATGTTGTCGCGCAAGTAGTCGAAGCCAAACTCGCTCACCGTCCCGTAGGTGATATCCGCCTGGTAGGCCTCCTTGCGCGCCACCGGCCGGAAGTGATTGAGCCGGTCATCGGCGTGCGCCTGAGGGTCGTGGAACGCGGGATCGTACAATCCGCTGAAGTCGTGCGCGATCATGGCCACCGTTAAGCCCAAGAAGCGATAGACCGGGCCCATCCAGCCCGCATCGCGCCGGGCCAGGTAGTCGTTGACGGTGACGAGGTGCACGCCGTGGCCAGCGAGGGCGTTGAGGTAGATGGGCAAGGTGGCGACGAGCGTTTTGCCCTCGCCCGTCCGCATCTCGGTAATTTTGCCTTGGTGCAGAACTGCGCCCCCGAGGAATTGCACGTCAAAGTGACGGAGGCCAATCGTCCGGCGCGCGGCCTCTCGGACGACCGCAAACGCCTCAGGCAAGAGGTCGTCCAGGGTTTCGCCGCCCGCGAGACGCTCCTTGAACTCTCCCGTCTTGCCGGCTAGCTCCTCGTCGGACAGAGGGGTGAGATCCGGCTCCAAGGCGGTCGCCGCTTCGACGAGAGGCTGTAGTCGCTGCAGGTCGCGGCTCGTGGTATCGCCCCACAGCCGCGCCAGAATGTTCGCCATAACAGGAACATTATACCGGGGTCAGGCAAATGAGACTACCGAGGGGGTAAAAGCGAGCCGGCAAGGTCCAGCGTAGGAAGTCGCTAGGGTCGGGGCGGCGCCGTAACCGTGCGAACTCTTTTAGCGGCCGAGGAGCCAGGACACCGGGCGATTGGTCGCGTTGAGGACGGCACGGACGACGGCTTCTCGCGGGTCTTCACGCACGAGGGATGATCCCGAAAGCGTCTCTTCGTCCCGTCCAGCCAAGGAAACCACGACGACTGCGACCTCCCGCGTGCCCACCGTTTGGGTGGTCACTCCATCCAGCACGAACAGACCCTGGGCGCGCAAGTACTGCTCAATCGCCCGGAGGGTTGCTTCGGCTACCAGGTCCAGCCGGTTGCGGGTCGCGTTCGGCCCGGTGGCGATTCCCTCGTACATCAGACCCTGGTCTTCCAGATGGACCTTCACGTCCGCCGCGCTGCGGAGAGCGGAAACGGTCAAGCCCACAAACTTTAACCGCAACTGTTCGGGAGGAGACTCCTGATCCGTGCGCTGCTGGGCGGCGACCCGCACCTGCCGGGGCTCCAGTTGCATGCCCAACTCCGCCGCCAGGGCAGAAACGACGTCGACAGCGATCACCTTCGGGCTGCGGTCCGGGCCTCCCAAGATGTGGACGACTCGGATCGTCCCCGCGTCATCGGTTTCGACGCGTACTGCCTGGACGCCGCGCAGTTTGCGGACGACTTCCTCGGCAGCGTCTGCGACTGATCTCCCGTCCTGACGAGCCTCAGGCATGGCTTCTCCGTTCGTCGTCTGGCAGGACGGCACCGCTATCCCTCCCGCCCTGCCGATCCATCCTTAGAGTGTGAGCGCGACTGGCAGCCTCTAAGGGAGTTCTCCCTTGCTCCGGCGCAATCCCCCACGGGGGGACGAGATCGGGGCTACGTATCTGGCTCGATCACCCCATACTGGCCATCTTTGCGCCTGTAGACCACATTGACTTCCATCGTGCTTGCGTTTCGAAAGACAAAGAAGTCGTGCCCGAGAAGTTCAAGCTGCAAGACCGCGTCCTCGGAGGTCATCGGCTTCATCGCAAACCGTTTGGTCCGCACAATGCGCGGTTCCCGGGGACTGGCCCGCTGCGCGGCTTCGGCGGCGGAGAGGAGGCTCGCCTTGCGTCGGGAGGCATCGATACGCCGCTTGAGGATGAATTTGCTGCGATACTTCTCGATTTGCTTCTTGAGCTTCCCCACCACAAGATCGATCGAGGCATACATGTCGGAGGAGGCATCTTCCCCACGCAGGACGATCCCGTCCCCCCGCAGCGTCACTTCGACGATCTGTGCCTTGCCGAGTTCCTTACGCCGCTCCACGCTCAGCACAACTTGAGCGTCTTGGACGTGGTCGAAATAGCGTGTGAGCCTGCTGACCTTGGTCTCCGCGTATGTCCGGAGGGCTGGGGTCACATCGATGTGCTTACCCTGCACAATGACGTGCAGCGGAATGACATCCCGCCCAGTGGCCACGACGTTATTTCCCTCGGTGTGAGCCATGCTGTTCGGGTCCGTCCGATGCCGTCCCTGCCAAGTTTTTCCACACGACCTAGGGTGCCCAGGAGCGGGGGATGAAGAGTGCCTCCGCCAGCCGAATGGCGTATCGGTCGGTCATCCCCGCCAAGAAGTCTCCCACGACTCGGCCGACGGGATCGCCTCGCGCCATCAGCTCCCGGTATTCTGAGGAGATCTCGTCCGGGTACGCCAGGTAGTGCTCATAGAGAGCTTGCACGAGACGCTTGGCCTTCACCACTTCCGCTAAAGCGGCGGGGCCTCGGTACACGCGCGATGCGAGGAAATCTTTCAGCGTATTCTGTGCCTCGCGTACGTTGTCACTGAGACGAATCGTCGGCTGATCCTGACTGGCGGACACCAAGTCGCGCACCATGCGATCCAGCCACTCGCCGCGGGTCTGTCCTAAATGCGCCCGCACACCGGCGGGCACCTCCCGCTCCGTCACGAGCCCAGCACGGATCGCATCGTCTGTATCATGGTGCACGTAGGCGATCCGGTCGGCCAGCCGGACCACCTGGCCCTCCAGCGTCGCTGGCAAACTGTCGTCGGTGTCGCGGTCCGTGCTCTGCAGATCAGCCAGCCCTTTGCTGTGTGTCCCGACGCCATCGCGCACTTCCCACGTGAGATTCAGCCCGCGGGCCACCGTCCCATCCGCCCGCGTGCGGACTTCCAGAATCTGCACCACCCGGAGGCTCTGGGCGTAATGCCGGAAGCCGCCCACCGGCTGAATCGCCTCATTGAGCGCCTCCTCGCCGGCATGCCCAAAGGGCGGATGCCCCAGATCGTGGGCGAGGGCGATTGCCTCGGTGAGATCCTCATTCAAGCGCAGCGCCCGCGCGGCGGTCCGCGCGACCTGGGCGACTTCCAGCGTGTGGGTCAAGCGCGTGCGGTAGTGGTCTCCTTCGGGGGCGATGAACACCTGCGTCTTGTGGGTGAGCCGACGAAACGCCTTGCTGTGGATAATGCGATCGCGGTCTCGCTGAAAACAGGTGCGCAGGTCGTCCTCAGATTCGGCGACCTCCCGGCCGCGCGAGGCTTGGGCCAGGGCGGCCCGAGGGCTGAGGCGCTCCCGTTCCCACTGTTCGGTGAGCTGGCGAGACGTACTCGTCATCGGACTGGGCGTGCGAACGCGACCGGGGCGGCGCGCCTTCGGCGACGATGCGGGTCCCACGTTTTATCTCTCAGGCGAGTGCGTCACACGTCCTTCGCCACAGCGAGCTTCTCTTTGATCCGCGCCTGCGCAGCGGCGAGCCGGGCCACGGGAACGCGGAACGGCGAACACGACACGTAGTCCAACCCGATGCGATGGCAGAACTCCACGGAGGCGGGATCGCCGCCGTGCTCGCCGCAGATCCCGACCTCCAGCTTCGGGCGCGTCGACTTGCCCCGCTTCGCGCCCATCTCCATGAGCTGGCCGACCCCGCCTTGGTCCAACGTCTGAAACGGATCGTCCTTCAGAATCCCTTTCTCGAGGTAGACGTGGAGGAACTTCCCCTGCGCGTCGTCGCGGCTGAACCCGAAGATCGTCTGCGTCAGATCGTTGGTGCCGAACGAGAAGAACTCGGCTCTCTCGGCGATCTGGTCGGCTACCAGACAGGCTCGCGGGATCTCGATCATCGTGCCGAACATGTAGCGCACCGGCACGCCCGCTTCCCGGATAACTTGCGCCGCAATCGCTTGGAGTTGTTCGTGCACGACCTGCAGCTCGTTGGGGTGGCCCACCAGCGGGATCATGATCTCCGGGATCACGTCAATGCGTTCGTCCCGCTTCAGCTCAATCGCGGCCTGCAAGATAGCCCGCACCTGCATCTCGTTGATCTCGGGGTACAGGATCCCCAATCGACAGCCGCGCAGACCGAGCATCGGGTTGAACTCGTGCAGCTCTTGCACCCGGCGGAGCAAAGCCTCGCGCTCCCGCAGATGCGTGGTCTCCCCTCGCAGCCGCAGTTCCGTCACCTCCACCAGCAGGTCTTCCATCCGCGGCAAGAACTCGTGGAGCGGGGGGTCGAGCAACCGGATGATCACCGGCAGGTCCTTCATCTCGCGAAAGATCCCCTTGAAATCCTCTCGCTGGAACTCCAGCAGCGGCGCCAAGGCCTTCCGCCGCTCGGCTTCGGTGGACGCCATAATCATCTGCTGCATGATCGGCAGCCGCTCGGCCTCCATGAACATGTGCTCGGTCCGACACAGGCCGATGCCTTCCGCGCCAAATTCACGCGCCTTCGCCGCATCCCGCGGGTAGTCCGCGTTCGCGCGGACGCCCAAGACGCGCGCCTGATCGGCCCAGCGCAAGAGTTCCTGGATCTCCCCCGTGAGGGTCGGCTCAATCACCGGGATTTCGCCCAACATGATCTCCCCGGTCGACCCATCAATCGTGATGAGCTCCCCCTCGCGCACCGCGGCCGTCCCGGCGACGAACTGCTTGGCCTCCAGATCAATGCGCACCCCCTCCGCCCCGACCACCGCCGGTTTGCCCATCCCGCGAGCCACGATGGCGGCGTGGCTGGTCATGCCGCCTCGACTAGTGAGCACGCCTCCGGCTGCGACCAAACCGTGAATGTCGTCCGGGTTGGTCTCAGGGCGCACCAGAATTACCTTCCGCGTCGCGGCCATCTTCACGGCGTCGTCGGCATCAAACACCACCACGCCCGACGCCGCCCCGGGGCTCGCCGCCAGCCCCTTGCCGACGACCCGACGGGGGGCAGCCGGATCGAGGCGGGGGTGCAGCAGCTGCTCGAGGGACGCCGGCTCGACGCGCAACAGCGCTTCCTCTTTATTGATCAGCTTTTCGGCCACCATGTCGACGGCGATCTTCACCGCCGCTGGGGCTGTCCGTTTGCCGCTGCGCGTCTGCAGCAAGTAGAGCGTGCCATTTTCAATTGTGAACTCGACATCTTGGACGTCCCGATAATGCTTCTCTAGCAGGGCGCACACGTCAGCGAACTGCCGATAGACCTGGGGCAGGTCGCGAGCCAGTTGCGAAATCGGCTGCGGCGTGCGGATGCCGGCGACGACATCTTCGCCCTGCGCGTTGAGGAGGTACTCGCCATAGACTTTCTTTTCGCCGGTGGCTGGATTGCGGGTAAACGCAACCCCGGTCCCCGACGTCTTCCCCATGTTTCCAAACACCATGGTCTGGATGTTAACCGCTGTCCCCAAATCGTGGGGGATCTTGTTGAAATTCCGGTACGTGATCGCGCGCGGCGTGTTCCACGACTCGAACACCGCGCGGATGGCCATCTCCAATTGCTGCCAGGGGTCCTCGGGAAACGCCTGCTTGGCCTGCTGACGCACAATCCGACGGTATGATTCAGTCAGAGCCTTGAGGTCGGCAGCGCTCAATTCGGTATCCAAAGTTACCCCACGCTGTCGCTTGGCCGCCGCGAGGGTCGTTTCGAACTCCTCGTGCTTCACCCCCAAAACCACGTCGCCGAACATCTGCATAAACCGGCGGTACGAGTCGTAGGCGAAGCGCGCATCGCCGGTGTGTTGGGCCAACCCTTCGACCGTCGCCTGGTTCAGGCCCAGGTTTAGTACCGTATCCATCATCCCCGGCATGCTGAATTTGGCGCCCGAGCGCACCGAGACGAGCAACGGGTTCGCGGGATCTCCAAAACGCTTGCCCGTGCGCGCTTCGACCGCACGAACCCTCTGGCGGACTTCATCGAGCAACCCCGGGGGAAGCTGGCGATTGCGCCGATAGTACTCCAAACATGCTTCCGTCGTGATCGTGAATCCCGGAGGGACTGGCAGCCCGATCCGGCTCATCTCGGCCAGCCCGGCTCCTTTCCCGCCCAAGAGGTCGCGCATCTTCGCGTTCCCTTCAGAAAAGAGCTGGGTCCAGCGGCCGCCGCGTCCACGCCGCGCGGGCCGGGTCGCCCGAGTTCGTCGGGTCGCCGCCCGCAGAGTCTTGTTGTTGCGCACCTGTGCCATCGGTTCACCTCACCGGGGGATTGCTAGTTTTTCTTCGTCTTGGGTTGTTCCGTTCCCCGTTGCCGTGCGGCCGCGGGGGCTTGCGCATCAGCCATGACCACTTTGGAAAAGTCCGCAATGAGCCGAAAAACGTCGGTGACCGACCGCAGCAAGGCCAGCCGATTTGCTCTCACCGCCGGGTCGGGAGCCATGATTAAGACGTCGTCAAAGAGCCGATCCACCGGCTCGGCCAGCGGCACGAGGTGCTCCATCGCCTTGACCATGTCCCCAGCCGCCACGGACAGGGTGACTTTGGGCGTGACAGCGGTGAGGACGTCCTGCAGCTGGTGCTCCGTGGGCGACTCAAACTTCTGGACATCCACCTTTCCCCCAGCGGACGGAGTCTGGATGCGAGAGGCTCGGTCGTAGGCGACCCAGAGCCTCGAGAACTCAGGCCGGGCCACGTACGCCTGCAACGCCGCGGCGCGGTCGGCGCCGGCTAACAGGTCGTCGTCACTGACCGCCAACGCCGCATCCACCAGATCGTACCGCATGCCCCGTTCCGTCAGCACCGCGCGCAACCGCTGCCGGAGGAAGTCGACGACCTCGTCGACCACACTCGCGCGGGATAACGTTCCATAGCCCGCCCGGGTAGCGGAGGCGAGCGCCTTCAAGGACAGGTGCAGGCGCAGCATCTGCACAATCTCCACGATCCCCTGTCCTGCGCGACGCAACCCATAAGGGTCCTGTGAGCCGCTGGGGACGAGCCCCGCTCCCAGCGCGCCGACTAGAGTGTCCAGTTTATCCACCAGCCCGAGCAACGCCCCGACTTCCGTCTTGGGCGGACTGTCGTCTCCCCCCGTCGGACGATAGTGCTCCCCGATCGCACGGGCGACCTCGGTCGGCTCTCCGTCGAGTTCGGCATAGATCTGCCCCATGGTCCCTTGGAGTTCCGGAAACTCACCGACCAAATGCGTCACCAAATCCGCCTTGCACAGCGTCGCCGCACGCAGAAGCGCTTCACTGGTGTGCCCATCCAGCAACAACATCGTGGACAGCTGACGGGTCAAATTGACGAACCGACGGGTCTTCTCGGCCATCGTCCCGAGTTGGGCCAAGAAGGTGACTCCCTCCAGACGAGGCAGCAGATCTTCTAAGCGATGCTTGCGGTCTTCTTGGAAGAAGAAGCGCGCATCGGTCAACCGCGCCTGCAGCACCCACTCGTGGCCCTGTTGGACCGTCGCCAGGTGCGTGGCGTCGCCGTCACGGACCGCGATGAACGCGGGACGCAACGCATGCCGAGCATCTTCTATAGCAAAGTATTTCTGGTGGTGCTGCATGACCGTCACGAGCACAGGCCGGGGGAGCGTCAAAAACTCCGCGGCGAATGTGCCCCGCAACGCCTGCGGATGCTCGGTACTCATGACAATCTCGTCTAACAGGTGCGCGTCGAGAAGGGGGGCACCCCCCGCCCGGCGGGCAAGATCGGTGGCTTGGTGGACAATGATCTTCCGGCGCTCGCCAGGCTGGCCGATGACGCCCGCGGATTTCAACACCGGCGCGTAGCGCGAGGGATGGGAAATAGAGTGCAGACCGGGACGAAGTGTGCGGTGCCCGTGCGTGACGCGCGCCGCCCGGCATCCCGCGAGCTCCAACGGGAGGACCCCCTTGTCCAACAAGGCCACGACCCAGCGGATGGGGCGCGCAAATCGGATGTCGCGCTCGCCCCACCGCATCGTTTTTGTGAACGACACGCCCAGGACTGCCGTGACCAGCGCTGCGGGAAGTACCTGAGATGCAGGATGGCCTTTCTCTTCTACGACCGCCACCGCATAGCGCTTGCCGGCGACCTCTTGCACCCGAAGCCGCTCAACGGGAATCCCTTGACTGTGGGCAAACCCGACTGCGGCCGGCGTCGGGCGACCCGCCGCATCGAACGCAACTTGCGCAGCGGGCCCACGGACCTCCCGCACCGCAGGACGCTGGCGAACAGGCACGCCCGAACACAGACAGGCCAAGCGGCGCGGCGTTCCGATCGTCTGCACGTCGCCGACTTCGAGGCGCAAATCGGTGAGGGCTGTCTGCACGCGCGTGGCCAACTGAGCCAGCGCCGGTGCGATGTCAAACGGGGGCAGCTCTTCGGTCCCGATTTCCAGCAGCAGGTCAGGCATGCGCCGCCTTGGAGCCCTTCGACCCATGACGTCGCACGGCGGGGGAAGCCGCCGCCTGCAGGAGGGGAAACCCCAGCTCGCCGCGCTTGGCCACATACCCCTCGGCACAGCGGCGGGCGAGCGTTCGGCAGCGGCCCATGAGCGTCGTCCGCTCGGCGACACTCAATGCGCGACGCGCATCGAGAAGGTTAAATAGGTGAGAGCACTTTAAGACCTGGTCGTAGGCCGGCAAGATGAGCCCCGCGTCTATCAGATGCAAACCCTCCGCCTCGCTACTGGTAAAGGCCTGACGCACTGTGGCGACGTCCGCGCGGTCAAATCCGTAAGCCGATTGCTCTGCTTCGTCCTGCTTCCGGAGTTCGCCATAGGTGATCCCTCGTGCCCACTCGATGTCGAACACGCTGGCTTTGTGCTGGATAAACATCGCAATTCGCTCGAGGCCGTAGGTGAGTTCGACCGACACCGGTTTTGTTTCCAGCCCACCCATCTGCTGAAAATAGGTGAACTGGGTGATCTCTTGGCCGTCCAGAAACACCTGCCAGCCTAGTCCCGAGGCCCCGAGGGTCGGGGCCTCCCAGTCATCTTCTAAGAAGCGCACATCGTGCTCCGGCAGCCTGATGCCGAGCTGCCCGAGACTACGCAGATAGAGTTCCTGGCTGTCATCCGGCGAAGGCTTCAAGACGACTTGATATTGGAAGTGTTTAAAGAGGCGGTTCGGGTTTTCACCGTACCGGCCGTCGGCCGGCCGACGAGATGGTTGTACAAAAGCTACTTTCCATGGCTCCGGCCCCAGCGCGCGCAGAAAGGTGGCGGGGTGCATGGTGCCGGCGCCGACCTCGACATCGTAGGGTTGCTCGAGCACGCAGCCCTGGGCTGCCCAAAAGCGCTGGAGGGTTAGGATCACATCTTGGAGGGTCACCGCACACCTCCGACCACACCGCTCAGCTGGCGGTCCGCGATCGGCAAACAAAAACGGCCACCGCCTCAGGGACGGGGGCCTCCGTGGTTCCACCCTGCTTCAGACCCCAGCTGGCTCGCATCGTGACCTTCACGCCCTGCCTGGGGCCTGCTCTCATCGTCATCTAACGGTGACGAGCCGTTTTGCATCCTGTCCAACTCAGCGGCGCGCCTGGGAGTCCCGTTCACCGGCTGTGCCGCCCGCTTACATCGTCCGCGCGGGCTCGCTAGGGACACCAGCAGGTTACTCGTCTCCCGCACTGCCACCGCCTAGCCGACCCGTACGCGAATTCGGGGACCGAGCCGGGTCGACCGAGCGTTTAGCCGATACCCAAAGGTTCCTCGCTGCGCTCGCGGCGCCGAGCCGATGGCATGGGCACCGTCGAGAGGATCGCTGCCACGACGAACGCCACAGCGCCAGCCACCGCCCATGACAGGGGGAGTTCTACCACCCGGTCCTCTGTCTTCACCCGCACTAATCCATCGGGACCGGGCCGGATCACGCCGCGGGCATCTTCCAATGCGGTTCCTAACTGCAGCAACGCGCGGCGAGCCCGTTCAAGATCGATCTCCACTTCGTTCACCCCCACACTCCCACACTATAGCACACGCGGCCTCGCCGAAAAGATGAAGCCCATTTCACATCTAGTTCACCCGGCGCGGCGTTCGAGCAGGTCGGGCGAGTGCTGCGATGACCCCCGGACTCTTCAGCTTCGTTTCCCACCGATACTCCGCGTAGCGCTGCAAGACACCCCCGACTTCCGAACGCAGCTTCCGATCCGGCGTCAGCGTCCCCAGAGCTATGGGCTGCGCGTGCAGCAGACCCCCCACCATGTGCAGCGCACCCGCGGAGACCACGATAGCGTCGGGATCACGGGGGCGATCCGCCTCGCACAGCGTACCGCCCAGGGCGTAGCTGAAGGCTGACCCGCCGCGTACTGTTCGTCCACACACTTGGCACCGATCCGTCACCGGCGCATAACCTGTGTGCACGAGCAATCGGGCGACGAACCACAGCGAGACCAACTGCGGGTCCGCTTCCTGCATGCGGTCGAGCGCGCCGCAAAGACTTTCGAAGATCTCTGGGGCGGGCTCGCGGTCTGCGGTCGCGCGATCGGTCAACTCGATCGCAAACGCCGCAAATCCCAGCCGCTCCAGGTCCCCTCGCAAGAGGGAGTGGGCGTGCACGACGTCCACCTGGGAGACGACATCGAGGGTGCGGCCCACCGCCAGCAGCAGTCGCACATGCGAGAACAACTCCAGCCGACCGGACAACCGGCTCTTCGGCGTGCGCGCACCCTTGGCCACCGCGGCGACTTTCCCCTGGTCGCGACAAAACAGCGTGACGATCCGATCGGCTTCGCCGAGGTTGGTGCGGCGGAGCACGATTGCTTCCGCCTTATAGACCGGCATGTTTCAGGCCCATCACGTCGCGCGAGAGGACGACCCCCTTCATTTTCCCATGTCGATCCACGACGGGAAGCGCGCGGAAGTCATACCGCGCAAACATCTCCCGCGTGTCTTTGAGGGTCGCCTCGACGTTCAGATAGGTTGGAGAACCTTTGAGGATCTGCCGCACGGGCGTGTCGTCCGAGGCCGCCAAGAGGTCCACGGCGTTCACCAATCCGAGGAGGTGATCCTTCGCGTCCAGCACATATAAGTAGGCTACCGCCTCCCGCTCCTGTGCGCCGCGGAGGAGTTGCCGCGCTTGCGCCACGGTGGTGTCCGGTCGCAGTTTGAGGTAGTCGGAGGAGACATAGTTTTTGACCCGCTGATCTTGCTCCGCCAAGATTTTCCGCACCTGGTCGGCTTTGTCCCGGTCGAGAAAGGCGAGGATGCGATACACGTCCGACCACGGCAATACCGCCAGGACATCCGCGGCCTGACCGGGCGTCATGGCATTAATGAGGGGACCCGCTTTCTCACTGGGCAGGGCAGAGATCAACTCCCGTTGGGATTTGGGGTCCAAGGCTTCGAGCGCATCGGAAGCCCGCCCCGGCTCCATCGTGTTGAAGATCGCCAGGCGTTCGTCGCGCCCGAGCTGCTCGAGGATTCGGGCCACATCGATGGGCGGGATCTTAGCCAGTTCCTGTTTCACCACTTTGAGCTTGAGGTCTCCCGCAAAACTGCCGATGCCGGCGGGTAACGGCTCCACCAAGCCCCACCCAATCATGTCGTTCTCGATCCGATCGGTGATACCCGCGGTGAGATTGGCAAGCCACTTCAAGCCAATGCGGCGCAACAGCCCTCGTCGCGAAATGTCCACACCCACGACATACAGGTGTGTGCCTTTCAGCGCCAGGGAGACGTCGTACACTACTTCAATCTCGCGACCTTCGACATCTAACACCTTCTTGTCGACAATATAATCTTCCAGGAGCACGGCACCCGCGGGCTCTCGTTCGAGCACGTCGGTGGGGATCCCGGGCTTCACGACCACCTGCTTCTCCGAGAACTGAGCAATCTCGGCCCAGGGAACAAACCAGGACGGCCGCCCAAAGGGGCGTTGCACACAGATGTGCGTTACCTCGGCCACGACATCCCGGTCCACAATGATCAGATCGGAGAGCCGCCCAATCCTCTCCTCCCCGAACATGACAGGAGCCCGCACGACGTCGCTGAGCCGAAAAATCCGCTCCGGCGTGTGGGAGTTGGCCGTGACGATATCAGTCACAGCGCCTGCCGAGCAACTAGAACGAATTTGACAATCATCAGCGTGACCAGCACCAGGAGATACACTCTCAGGCTCACCAGGCAGAATTTCACGAACGGCGTCATGGCAATCTCGGGCTTTGCGTACCGGCGATTGACTTCGCGGATCTGTGCTTTGAGGCTTTCAAAGATTCGACCCATCGCGTCCTCCTATGCGCTGATCAGTGAAAGAGGTCCGGGAACACGGCACTAATACCGTAAAGTGTGGACGTCACAATGACCGCCACGACGATCGTGACATTCGCAATATTCTGCCACCGCGTGTTTGTGTACTTCCCCATGGTCTTCTTATCATTCAGGAGCAGGATCA